>NZ_JAGGRD010000027.1:0-104444 GCF_018613005.1 Paenibacillus sp. ISL-20 | reverse complement strand
CTCAACCGGCTAAAGCCTAAATAAAAAAACGGCATTTCTGCCGTTTAGCCGTGGAGCTCATTTCAAATGGTTGTTTATCCAGTCCAACATGGGTTCCTATGATATCATCTGCAAGATTTGCATGATCTCCTGCTCCATTTTCGCATCCCGCACGGAATCGAGATGTTCTGGCTGGAACAGCTGGTATTTTTTTAACTGGTAAAAATCCATCAGCGCCTGTTTTAACGTGAGATCATACTGGATCGAGAATAGCGGGTCCAAAATACGACGGAGAACCGCATCGTCCTGAACCATGAACAACGCCGCGTTCATCCGATTAAATATGCCCTGGTCCATTCCGGCTTCGAAGAATGCCTCGAGATTTTTGTTGCGGGTTTGCTGGGCTGCCCACAGTCGGTCAAATAACTGCGGATAGGACTCTTTAAGATCCTGCAGGAAAAGATCCGACACGTAAATCACGCATCTCAGAGACTGCTCGTACGTTTTCTGAAAGCGATCGGCAAAAAGAATCTTCTCATCCTGAACCATGAAATCTGCCCGAAGCAGATAGTCGATGTAATGCTCAACCACCACCTGAATGACATCATCTCTGGAAGAAAAATGCTTATACAGCGTTACTTTACTGATGTCCATATGATGTGCAATATCATCTATTTTCAATTGGCTGAACTTCGTTTTTCTCAGTACAGGCTTTATCTTCTCAATATATTGTTCTATACTTACCGCCTTTTTCACCTCTAGAACTCCCCCTCCCGTTCTACTCTTCATTATAACGCATGAAAGAGATCCATAACCATTTGAATTATATTTATTAACTTTATTAACTTTACTAATTTAATTAATTTAGTTTACTTTGTTTAATATCCGTTGTATAATTTCCTTGCAAGTGAGAATTGAGGAGGAATAAGCCATGAGAACAATTTTAATTACAGGCGCTTCTTCAGGAATCGGAAGAGGAACCGCACAGTATTTTTGGGAGCGAGGCTGGAATGTCATCGCAACCATGCGTTCGCCGGAGAACGAAATGGAGTTCATTCAAAGAAAGCGTATGCTCGTTACAAGACTGGATGTTGTGCGTAAGGAAACAATTGAAGCATCCGTCGCTGAGGGGATTCGGCAATTCGGTAAAATCGATGTGCTGCTGAACAATGCAGGCTACGCAGCCATTGGCGCATTTGAAGCCGCGACGGATGAACAGATAAGAAAGCAGTTTGATGTCAACGTATTTGGTATCCTCCAGACAACCCAAGCCATACAGAGTAGCCTTTCCTCTCCTGTCTTTATACCATGCGAGCAAGTGGGCTATAGAAGGGTTCTCGGAGTCCTTGTTTTATGAGCTGGCTGCACAGAATATTAAGGTGAAAGTTGTAGAGCCCGGAAACGTTGCGACAGACTTTACCGGACGTTCATTGGATCTGTTATCAGATCCTTCGCTTGATGCTTATGCAGCGTATACGAAAACGGTCATGCAAAAACAAATGGCCAGCTTCGACAACGTCTCCACACCGGAGTTAATCGCGGAAACCATTTACGAAGCAGCTACAGATGCATCCTCCCGTTTCCGCTATTTATCCGGAGCAGATGCTCATTTCTTGATGGATTTGCGAAGCAAGGCCTCGGAGGAGGAGTTTATGGCGGGGATCACTCAGCAGTTCAGCTGAAAATTAGAAACCACCAGCTCCCGTTATAATCGGAGCTGGTGGTTTCAGGTGATCCATCATTGATCGGATGACAGAGACTGTGCCTTTCTTCCACCTCGCGCGGCTGGCAGCAGGGACAGCAGGCCGAGAACAGCCAGCAGTGCGCCAACCCACAGAGGCGATGCCAAGCCATAACCGGCATCAATCGTCATCCCTCCCATGGAGGAACCAACAACAACGCCGAGGCTGATAACGGACCCATGCACCGTCGTAACAAGCGATCCCGTATCGGCAATCCGGGTGACC
Organism: Paenibacillus sp. ISL-20; assembly: GCF_018613005.1. Classification (NCBI taxonomy): domain Bacteria; kingdom Bacillati; phylum Bacillota; class Bacilli; order Caryophanales; family Paenibacillaceae; genus Paenibacillus; species Paenibacillus sp. ISL-20. Next base: position 102,498 of record NZ_JAGGRD010000027.1, on the reverse strand, counting down.
CGGCTCGCCATGGCCGGGTTCATGGGCACACCCGCCAAACCTACGATCACAACCGCAATCATAGCGATCGCCTGGCTGTGCACAAACAATCCGAATACCACTAAAGCCGCGGCTAGAGCGACCAACCCAATGGTGAGGATCTGCATCATATAATGATCCGCCAGCCTGCCGGTGACCATGTTGCCAAGCACCGTTGCCACGCCGTAAACGCCAAGCAGGATCGGAACCGCCTGAGCGCCAAAGCCGGCAAGATCGGTTAAGATCGGCGAGAAATAACTGAATGCAGCAAAGGTAGCTCCGATAATCAGCATGCTAGTAGCATATGCAGCCCATAAATGGCGATTCTTGAAGGCGACAAACTCTCCCCGGATGCCGGCCGATTCAGGTCTGGGTAACGACGGGATCGTAAACTGCCCTACCAAACCGGATACCGACACCAGAACCACCACGGCCCAGAAGCTGGCACGCCAACCGAGCAGTTGCTCGATCCACATCGCCAGCGGAAGTCCGATCGCCGTTGCAACCATTAAACCGCCGAGGACGATCGACGCCGCCCTTCCACGCGACTCCGGACCGACGAGGGAAAAGCAAATCGCAAGCGATACGCCGAACGCCGCCGCAGAGGAGATGCCCGTGATCACTCTGGCCACCATCATTACTTCATATGTGGACGCGACAGCGCCCAGCGTCTGACCGACAAGGAAGATGGCAGCCAAGATCATAAAAGCCAGTTTGCGCGGCACCTTCAAAAGCCCCACCGTCAGCAGCGGTCCTCCTATAATCATGCCGACAGCATAAGCGGTAATGAGATAACCGATGGCTGCAACCGAAACGCCGAATTCTGCTGAAAGCGAAGGCATAATGCCTGCTACCATAAACTCAGAGGTCGTCATCGAGAAGATCATTAAACCTAATATATAAATGGAAAATGGCAATGGGAACAACTCCTATCATAATGATTTAATAGTTTTGTAACTTTTGGTACAAAAGTAAGCGCAATAACTCCAACCATCTATAGCTGGATTTTCGCTTTCACATAAAACATTTTTTACTATTCAGTACAAAAATATTCAAAAAAATCATGCCTCTCTAAATTACTACATATCGTAACGTACCATTTCGTCGTTGCAACAACATGCCCCTGCATACTCTTCTCAAGGTGATTGGCTCCTTTCCTAAGGCTTCCAGCTCATTATATACATTTTGTAACGTTCGGTCAATAAGTGTTGTTCGTTCCAAATGTTATCCTTTACGGACGGCCAAATACCCCACTTCTACATTAGAAATAGCATGGGGTACTTAGCTCCGCAACAGCTTTATGTTGCCTTAATGACTTGCCCATTAGTGAACGTACCGAGCTTCCTTAGCTTATCAAATCAACCATCAACGATCCCAATGACGGCATTAATTATAATTCTCTTGCCGGCTCTTGCACCTGCGTATCGTGGCTGGTATCAAGCAATACCGCGTTAATCCCGTTAAGAAAAGCCAACGCGCTCGCCTTAATAATATCCGTATCCATCGCGCGCCCGGAATAGATTTTGCCCTGATATTCGATTCGAATGTTTACCCGGCCGATGGCTTCTTTTCCTCTGGACAGACTGTTGATTTTGTAATCCTTTAACTGTACGTCCAAACCGACCAACGCTTTCATGGCGCTGTACAACGCATCAATTGGGCCATCCCCCACCATGCTGTCCCTGAACGTCTCACTGCCTTTTTTCAGCTTCACGGTTGCCGTCGGATACAGATCATTGGTCACAACCTGGAACGAATCCAGCTCATACAGATGACTGCTGACTTCTTCATGGGTACGATGCTGGGTCACCAGATAAAAAACGTCATGATCATATACTTCCTTCTTAGCATCGGCAAGCTGCAGGAATTTCTCAAACAGCGCTTCAAAATCTTCGCCTTCGCCTGTCTCGAAGCCAAGCTTCTCCACTGCATTCTTGAACGCATGTCTTCCGGATCGCGCAGTCAGGATCAACTCCATGCTGTCAGCGCCAACTTCCTCCGGCGACATAATTTCGTAAACCTGCTTATCCTTAAGCAATCCATCCTGATGGATGCCGGAAGAGTGCGCAAAGGCATTCTCGCCCGTAATCGCCTTATTCACCTGCACATCCAGGCCCGTCAAATGCGTCAGCAGCCTGGAGGTTCTAATCAGCTCCTTGAGCCGGATATTGGTGGAGGCCTTAAAGTGATTCTCCCGGACTTTGAGTCCCATGACCACTTCTTCAAGCGACGTATTGCCTGCGCGCTCCCCTAAACCATTGATCGTACATTCTACTTTTTGAGCGCCGTTTCTCACTGCGCTGAGCGTATTCGCCGTAGCAAGCCCAAGATCGTTATGGCAGTGAACGCTGAGAATAACCTGGTCGTTCAGATTCTTCAGGCGCTCGTTGATTTTGCGGATCAATTCGCCAAACTCATCCGGAACGGCATAACCGACCGTATCCGGCACGTTAATCATCGTTGCTCCGGCCTTCACGACGGCTTCGATCGTTGTCCACAGATATTCAAAATCGGACCTGGATGCATCCTCGGTTGAATACTGTACATGAGGCAGCAGCGTTTTGGCATACTTCACCGCATCAACACCCATTTGGAGCACCGCATCCTTGGAGCGGTTGAATTTCTTCTCCACATGAATGTTCGAGGTGCCGAGTACGATATGAATCAGCGGATTTTGCGCAAGCTTAATGCTTTCATATACGGCATCGATATCGCCCTTCACCGCGCGTGCAAGTGCGGTGATCGAGACACTATCGCCTACGGTTCGGGCGATTTCCTGAACCGCTTGAAAATCCCCTGCCGAAGACGCGGGAAAACCCGCCTCGATAATATCGACGTTCAGCCGCTTTAGCTGCTGCGCAAACTCGATCTTTTGCTGTACGTTCAGTTTCGCGCCCGGAACCTGCTCTCCGTCGCGCAAAGTCGTGTCCAATACGATAATGTTACGTTCCATCTGATATTCCTCCTCGATAATCGATCGTTCATTTTCGTTCATTTATATCAAGCGGGGTTGGTTAAACCCGGAATTTAACCAACAAAAAACCCCGCCTCTACGTATAGAGGCGGGGTTGGACCCGCGGTACCACTCTAATTCATTTTTATGCAAAATGATCTTCTTCGATGGCCATCACCATCTATCCCTATAACGGTGGAACTCCGGCTAACCCTACATGATCAGGCAGCTGTTCATAGACGAGTTCAAAGGGAACGACATTACCGTTTCACACCTGCCAACGGCTCTCTGAAAAGTCATTACGCTTTTACTATTTCTAATCAAAACATTTCGATATGAATTTTGATAACTATCTTAAGGAAAGAGAAGCGTTTTGTCAACCCTTTATCTTCCAAAAGCAAAAGAACGCATGGGTTACAGCAATCCGGACTTCTTCACATTCGCCAGGAAATCATGGAATTCCGGAATATTCAGCTGCTGCGCTGCATCGGACAACGCCGTAGCCGGATCGGGATGAACTTCAACCATCACGCCGTCTGCCCCAGCAGCGAGAGCCGCTCTGGCACAAGGGGCCAGGATGTCCTTACGGCCTGTGGAATGGGTCACGTCCACCAGTACTGGAAGATGTGTTTCCTGTTTCAGAATCGGAACCGCCGAGATGTCCAAGGTGTTTCTTGTCGCCTTCTCGTACGTCCGAATGCCGCGTTCAATCAGCATCACTTGCGTATTGCCACGGGACACGATGTATTCCGCAGCGTGCACGAACTCATCGATCGTAGCTGCAAGACCGCGTTTCAACAGCACCGGGGTCTGAACATCCCCCGCCGCTTTTAACAGCTCAAAATTCTGCATGTTCCGCGCGCCGATCTGAATGACGTCAATGTATTCGCACGCAAGCTCGATATGCGCAGGATCCACGATTTCGCTGATCGTCTTCAGGCCGAACTCGGACGCCACTTCCTTCAAAATTTTCAGGCCTTCAATGCCCAAGCCCTGAAAATCGTAAGGCGATGTTCTCGGTTTGAACGCGCCGCCGCGCATGACGGTTATGCCCGCTTCCTTAAGGGCAGCCGCAACCTGGCGTACTTGCTCATAACTCTCAACCGAGCATGGTCCTGCGATCATGACCGGCGTGCCACCACCAATGATGGTGCTGCCCAGTTGAATCAGTGTATCCTCCTGTTTCTTCTTCCGACTCACCAGCAAATGCTTCTTGTGATCGACTTGCTGCAGCTTCAAGGATGCCTGGAAAATCTGTTTAAATAAATGACGCACGGTTTCATTATCGAAAGGACCTTGGTTATGCTCCACCAGAGTGTCCAACATTTTTTTCTCACGTACCGGATCAAAATCAGGCACTCCCTGCTTTTGCTTCTCCTGACCGATCTCCTGGGCGATTCGCGCCCGCTCCGACAACAGCTCCAGCAGCTGAAGATTAACGGCATCAAGCTCCGATCTTAATTGTTCCAAACGTCCTTGACTCATCTGAAATCTCTCCCTCACCTATTTTTCTAGTTTATAAAAACAAAAAGACCCCCCGCCCGGAAAGGGACGAGGAGTCGTGGTACCACCCTTATTAGATATGCCGAAAAAAGCAAACACATCTCACTTGAACCTCTTAACGCAAGGGTTACGGGTAAACCTACCATCCGCACAGAACATGCAGATTATCAGCATACCAGCTCCGGAATGAACTTCAGCGGAGAACCTTCGCCCGGGCGCTCTCAGTCGGTGGCAGCCCTTTCCTGTCAGGAACGTTCTTTCGCTTACTCTTTCCATCATCGCTTGTTTTAACATATCGTGTTCGTTAATTAAGAAGCATTGTAATACAGCCCGGATTGAAATTGCAAGAGTTTTATTTAAAGCTTGGGTGCTTTGATGCAGTGAAGTTTTATAAAAGCGGGCTTCATGTCAGAGACGAACATTCACCTTCTGCCCCTGTTTCACCGGATTTCCCCAATACGTAAACAGGCGCCAAATGTATTCGAATGGTCCGATCGGAAGCCGTTTTAACCAGACTCTGCTGAAGATCGCTTGCAGAGCAAAAATGACGACAACCATCACCATCTGCCAGATCGGTTCGATCGTTCCGTACCACCCTAATCCGTAGCTGTAAAAGATCAATCCGCACAGGATCGATTGAAGCAAATAGTTGGTGAAGGCCATTTTTCCGGGATAAGAAAATAAATCCAGCACCTTCTGCCACGATGTATTCTGGTATAAAAGTGCAAACACGCCGATATAGCCCAGGGCCAAGAGTAGTGCCCCAACGAATAAGGCTACTGCCTCGCCCCAGGATGGAAGTCCATCCGCTAGCGACATCACGAGTTGAAGGACAAGACCCAAACTTCCGCCAATGACGACCAATTTGATGATCCCCTTCCGGTGCTTCTGGACCTCGTGCAAAATACGGCGCTTGCAGAAGTAGGCACCCATCAGGAACATCCCTAATACTTGCGGGTAGAAGACCACCATATTCAAAATGGAGCTGATGTAATCATTCAGCCGCTGAGCGATGATCTGGGTCATCGTCCCCTCTCCGTATATCGCTGCATCCCGCTCCTGGAAATAGATCCCCATCTGATGCGCATCCGCCTGACTCAACGACTCAAAGACCTGTCCGGCCGAAGAGCTCAGCAGACTTGCTCCTGTCAGCAGGACGGGAACGAGCAGCAGCAGGGACAGTGACCAGATCAGCAGCGTTCTCGGCTTGCAGCGCTGAAACAGCATCAGCAGAAAACCCATGAGTGCATAGTGGGTCAGAACGTCTCCGTACCAAATCAGAATGCCATGAATCAGACCGATCAGAAGCAAAGCCGTTAACCTGCGAGTATAGATACGGTTAAAGCTTCGGCCTTTGGCCTGACTGCTCTCCTGTAACAACACCATACCAAAACCAAACAGGAAAGAGAAAATCAAAATAAATTTGCCGTCAATTACAATGCCGCGCAACAGCATCAGGACTTCATTGTACCAGCCTGACCATAATTCGACCCCGAACGAAATCGTTTGAAGCGATGTTGTAAAAAACGTAATGTTAACCAAAAAGATGCCTAATAATGCAAATCCCCTCAAGCTGTCAATGAGCCTTATTCTTGGCTGTGAATTCGTTGCCATCATCGTACCTCCTTATCATTGTGCCTTCAGGTTAAGGTACAATCATAAAGAAAGGATAAAGAAACTTATATTGAACTGTAAGTATTCAGTAGCTTAAGCATCACTGCGCATGCGGATCATTCTTCCGGTCGCTGTTGCCCCCAGATTTCTATCTATCCATTAAAGAATGGTTGAAATCCGGATGCAGTGTTTGCTTCCAATGCCAGCTTTCCTTTGGAAAGCTTTCAGGCGACCGCTGCCGCTTCTCCAGAACGATTCCGCCTGCTCCGTTGAAGGTTGGGCAATTATAAACTTCAAGTAATCTTACTTACTTTCTTTATTCATTCTTTAGAAATGACGTGTACACTAACTAGATAGACCCTTTTTTAATAGCTATTTTTCGGAGGATGTAATAAATATGGCAAATGAAACGATCCTATTGGTGGATGACGAGGAGGAAATCCTTGCTTTTATACAAGACGCGCTGGAACTGGAAGGCTATCACGTACTGACTGCCGGAAGTGGACGGGAGGCGCTAATCCAGAGCGAGCAGCAGCCGTCCCTGATCATCCTCGATGTGATGATGCCCGAGATGAACGGCATTGAGGTCTGCGAGCAGCTTAGGGAAAGGACGCAGTGTCCCATTGTGTTCTTGAGTGCTTGCCAAAGTGAAATGGACCGGATTCGAGGGCTCGCTGCTGGCGGGGACGATTATCTGCTCAAGCCCTTTAGCCTCGCGGAATTGAAAGCCAGAATCCATGCCCATCTGCGGCGAGAACAGAGAATCCACGCGCAAAAAGAACAAGGCGTCCTGCGATTCCAATCCCTGATGATTGATTGCAAGGGACATGCCGTTACCTGCAGCGGGCACAACATCGCTCTTACAAATAAGGAGTATCAGATCGTAGAACTGCTGGCGATGCATCAGGGGCAGGTCTTTTCCAGAGAACAGATTTACGAGAAGTTATGGGGGTTTGACGCTGAGGGGGACGACGCTACCATTACCGAGCATATCAAGAAAATCCGGGCCAAGCTGGCCGCCCACGCCAAGGACCGCAGCTATATTCAAACCGTATGGGGCATTGGCTACAAGTGGGATCCCAAATGATGAAACAGCGTTCCATCAAAAACACGTTCGCCCGCCATTTCGTCTCCATTCTGGCCTGCAGCTTGCTGGCTACGCTTGTAACCTGGGGACTGCTCGTCATGCTGCTTGGGTACTTGTTCAACCATGACATCGTGCTCCCGGCGAATCATTACGAAGCTCAGATCCCTGTTATTTCGGAGTACGCGGTAGACCGGGGCGATTCTGTCATGAGCATGCAAGGACAAGCCGAATTGGAAAAGGTGATCCCCTCGCAGGGCATGTCCTACCTGGTTGTATCCCTTACCGGCCAACCCTTATATGGTGATCTTACTCTAAAAGAATCGCTTAGCCGGCAAAAGATACTGGCACGCTTGAACCAGACGCGCAGCAGCATGAATCAAGTCGTTAAATACATTCCGGTTGTCTCCAGTGACGGAGATCTTGCAGGAGCTCTTCTGCTTGGATATAACCTGAAGGTGACGGCAGCCAATCCGGCGCTGAATCCCTGGCTAACCTCTGGGACCCTGGCCTTTGTTCTGACGCCTTTTCTGTATATCATCTTGTTCACTCTGATATTCGGAAGGCGATTCAGCCGCAAGATCAGCACCCCGCTGCAGCAGCTTCTGCAAGGAGCCGAACAGATTAAAGAGCGAAATTTACACTTTTCCATGACAGGGACATCATCCATAACGGAAGTTAATCAGCTTACGAATGCTTTTGAGGACATGCGTCAGGAGCTGGAGCAATCCATCGAGCGGGAATGGAGATTGGAGCAGGATAGAAGCACCATGTTTGCGGCTCTCGCTCACGACCTTCGGACACCGCTTACGATTATTCAAGGACATGTTGAGGGCTTGGAGCAGATGAACGGGGAGTCTTATGAAGCTAAACGATCGCAATATCTGCAAGTCATCAAACGCAACACGACACGTGCTTCGAAACTCCTTCAGGATATGAACACCATCGCAGAAATTGAAAAGGTATCTTTTCGGCTTCAACCGCTTCCCGTGGATATCGAAGAATTAGCGGATGATAAAACCATGGAATATGCCGCTTTATGCAGCAATAAGAACATAACCTTCCATATAGAGATCAATGATAAACGAATGAACAAGAAGCCCGTCATCCTGGATCCCTATCGCATCATGCAGGTTCTGGATAATCTCGTTTCGAACAGCATTCGATATACCCCTGAAGCCGGACAGATTCTATGGAGGATCGAAATCACCGAGCAGCAGGTGATGATGGCTGTGACGGATAATGGAGCAGGCTTTGGGCAGCAGCAAGATCTGCAGCAGGTATTTAAGCAGTTTTATCAAGGGGATCATCCTTCCTCCAGACAAAAAGGGCATTCCGGTCTGGGGCTGTATATCGCCAAACTTCTCATTCAGCACCATGGAGGGCATATTTCTGCCGAGAACACCCCACCTCGCGGGGCGACGGTGCGGTTTACCCTACCGATCCAAGCATCATAAGCTTCCCCAAGCACCATAAAGAGGCATCCTTCACGATCCAATGGATCGGGGGATGCCTCAATTGTTATACCTTCAACCGATAAATCGCCTTATTATCGAGTCCGCGGATCATCGGTGTCCATGGCTCCGTTTCAAGCGTCGTATCCAGGGCATCCTCTACCATCTGCAGCTTGGCATCCAGCAGGTCGATATGGTGCAGCGCAACGGCTTCAGCCGTTTGCGGCTGAACCGGGCTCCCCCACTCTCCCAGGTTATGATGGGAAAGTACGAGATGCTGCAATCCCAGTATCACTTCGGATTCTAGCGCGATGTCATTCTGAATGGCGGCTTCCACGATCCAGTTGGATGCCAGGGCGATATGTCCGATCAGTTTTCCCTGGTTGCTGTAGTCCGTAACGATGCCCATCTGGGCGATCATTTCTTCCGGCTTCGCGATATCATGAAGGATAATGCCGGCCTTGATCAAATCCGGATTCAGAAACGGCCGCTGCTTGCAGATGAAATCGCCTATCTCCAGCATGCGGACAATATGATAGGCAAGTCCGGCAAAGTAAGCATGATGATAGGTTTTGGCAGCCGGATAATGCATCAGTTTCTCTTCCACCTTCGACACACAATACTGCACGATGCTTCGTACCTGCGGCTCCGTAATCTCATTCATCGTAAGTTTGATCGTATGTAACAGATCCACGGGACGGATTGGCGCAGCCCTCACAAAATCGGTCAAGGAAACGCCATCCTCATCCGTTGTCTTACGGATTCGGCTGATTTTGACTTGAAGCTGATCCCGGTAGCTCAGCACGGTTCCCTGGATTTTGACTAATTGCATCGGCAGGAACGTTTCTTTATCCTGAATGGTCACATCCCAGTACTTGGCCGAAATCTGGCCGCTCGCATCCGAGAGAATAATGTCAAAATAATCTTTCGGTGGCGTGCCGTTGGTCTGTCTCATATTTAATTCTTTCAGCAAGTAAAATCCAACAAAATCATCTTGAACGCTAAGTTTATTAATCGGTTTCATCTGGTTCCTCCCACGATCTTCATTCCATAAAACTACTCTATCATATTTATAACCTATTACTAAATACGATTCCCAATTTGTCATGAAAGTTCATAATCTAACGAAAAAAAACCACTTAGCAAAGTGGCTTTTTACGATTTTTATATTATACATGCCTAGATTCAAAGCCGCTGATCATGACCGTTCGGCCATTATAAGCGTTTTATTCCCTCCACGAACCCGGATGGTCGTCCTGGACCAGATCCAGCTCCACGGCTCTTGCGTTCATCTCCACCTGCTCGACGCTCTTGCAGCCGGGAATGACACAGCTGACCGCAGGATGCTTCAAACACCAGGCCAGCGCCCATTCAGCCATATTCACGCCCTCCGGCACTTCGTTCTGCTTAATCTCTTCAACAAGCTTCAGCTTGGCATTAATCTCGTCCTGGTCACGGTTCTTGCGCACTTTATCGCTGAAGACCGTCCCCGGCTTATACTTTCCGCTTAAATACCCGCTCGCAAGCGGAACTCGCGCCAATACGCCAAGATCCTGCTTCATGCATGAAGGAAGAACCTCTTCCTCCGGAGCTTGGTCCAGACGGTTATACACGACCTGAATGGCTTTGGCATTAACCTCCGCAGCCTTGTCGGTTTGATAAATATTTTTGTTGCTACCAATGGAAATGCCCAGATTACGGATGGTTCCCGCCTGAACCTGCTTGTCCAGCATCGTCCACATATCATCATTGTTGAACACTTCATCCGAGCCGGAATGGAATTGATACAGGTCGATGTAATCGGTACGAAGCGCTTTAAGTGATTCCTCCAGCTGAATTCGGATCTGCTTCGCATCCCAAGCGTTCTCCCATTGCTCATGCCATCGATGACCAAACTTCGAGGCAATGACCCAATCCTCGCGGCGGCCGCGCGACAAGAAATCGCCGATGAAATTCTCGGACATATGATGAGGCCCATAACATTCGGCTGTATCGAGCAGATTAATGCCAAGTTCCTTCGCATGCGTTAAGATGGCATCAACTTCCTTTTGATTGAAATCCTTCCCCCAATCACCGCCAAACTGCCAGGTTCCCACACCGACAACCGATACTTTCAGATCCGTTTTCCCGAGACGTCTGTACTTCATATATTCACTCCTACTCGTAGATTTGTGCGCCTATATCTTATTTGAAATTGCAACCGTTTGCAACTCTTGCTGCAGACTCTTTTTTTCGTCTATAGACCTTATTTTCATTCACTTGCCGTATCCTGACTGTTTAATAACAAGTCGTTATGGTGAACCCTATAATACGTAAACATTTTGCTATAATAGAACGGAATCAGAAAGGAGGATTGTCGGCGTGAATACTCGGACACTGGAGCAATGGATGCCGGACATTATAGAGAGCCTGAAAGCAAAAACACCAAATGACTTTCAGCGAATGATCGATGAATTTCTGCCTTATGACCTGGCCAGAATACATAGCCATCTCAGCGATACAGACCAAACCCGATTTCTGCAGTTTCTGAACGAGGAACAGCTGGCCGATATGATTCAGGAAATGGAGCATGACCAGCAAATCGAGGTTTTGGGTAAACTGGGCAAAGAAAAAACAGCCATCATCCTGGACTTGATGGATAACGACGACCTCGCCATTCTGCTTGACGAGCTGTCTCCCGAGCAGAAAGACGAATTCCTCAAGGGAATGCGGGACGAGGAATCCCAATTTGTCCAGAACCTGATGAAATACCCGCCGGAAACTGCGGGCCGAATCATGACGAACCGTTATGTGTGGATTCCCCAGCATTACACCGTATCGGAGGTAGTCCAGAAGCTGAAAACCTACGTCTCCATTTCAGAAACGATCAACTATCTGTACGTCATTGACCAAGACAAAAAGCTGATGGGCGTGGTGTCCTACCGCGGACTCATTTTGGCTGAGCCGGATGAATATATGGTGGATATCATGCACAGCCGGGTTCTGTCCGTACCTGTGGATGCCGATCAGGAGGAAGTCGCCCAGATTATCCAAAAATACGATCTCGTCGCCATCCCCGTTGTTGAACAGGATAACAGGCTTGTAGGCATCATTACGGTTGACGATATTCTCGACGTCGTCATCAAGGAAGCCGATGAGGATATTCGCAAAATGAACGCCACCGGGGGCAAATCCATCGACTTCAACACCAAAGCAACCGTTGCCGCCTTTCGAAGATTGCCATGGCTAATCTTGCTCTTATTCATCGGTCTGATCTCGGGAACGATCATTTCCAGATTTGAAGAGACGCTGTCACAGGTTGTGGCGCTAGCCTTCTTCATGCCCATGATTGCAGGAATGACCGGCAATACCGGTACACAGTCGCTTGCTGTCATTGTACGCGGCCTGACCACGAAAGAAATGACGAAGTCGCTGGTGTACCGACTGTTAGCGAGAGAGCTAAAGGTCGGCTTGATGATCGGGGTCACATGCGGCATCCTGATATCCTTGATCGCATACTTCTGGCAGGGCAATCTCTATCTGGGGTTTGTGGTCGGAAGCTCGTTGATTGCAACCCTCATTGTGGGAACCATGGCAGGTACCATCATTCCGCTCATTCTATTCAAATTCAAAATTGATCCGGCAGTAGCCTCGGGGCCGTTAATTACAACCATTAACGATATCCTATCGCTTGTCATCTACTTTGGTATCGCCACCCTGTTTCTTTCTTACATCTAGTCGTTTTTTTGCGAGATATATTCCTTTACTTTAAAAAGACTTCCGGCTTACGCTTACGAACCGGAAGTCTTTTTTGGACTCTGCCAAAGCAAGGATCTCCATTGGCTCAAGAACCTGCTTGTTCATTACCCGTGTTTCCACTATACCGATGAGCATGTGGAATCCTGCCATCTACTGTGGTATAGCCTTCAAAATAATGATAGTGCCCGCCGCCTGCCAAGGGAATGGCGGGGCCAGTTGTTCCTCTAATCATGTGCTTGTGTTGGTCATTAAATGATGTTTGGGCATGATAATTATGGACGTGTGGAACGCCACTTGGAGCTGGTTCAGTTACACCCACGTAATGGTGGAAATGTCCAACATCAAAGGATGTATCTCCTTTAAAGGGATGAACATGAACATTAACGGGTCTTCCATCCCAAGATGTAAGAAAGAGTTGATGCGAGTGTTCCGAATCGGAGTCATTGGAATGAACAATAAAACCGGTTATTGGTATTTCCATCAAATAAACCTCCCTTTTCTTAATGCATGATTTCTTTCTTGTTAACCTTCATGCCAGACAATGACCGATCGAACATGTCAAGGATAAATAAGAATCGTTCAGCCTCACGAAAAACGTGATCTGCTAATAAGGGATGAATGATACTTTTGATTCGACACTCCTCGATCAAGTCGCGTGCAGTCTTCTTAAAATCTCGTAATGATTTGACTGAAACGCGGTTTTCATCAACAAATTGACTTAGTAATGGATGGGTTTGCGATTGTGGACGCATGGAACTTAAGTCAATGGCTTGATACATCAGCGTATCAAAATCTTGGCTAAACTCCCTTGCTTGTTCCACTAATTTCCGCTCCGATGGATCAAGCAGATGACCTATAAATTTTGCATGGTCAGCCATGATTTTCAGGAAAAAGACATTTTCATCGATAATCGCATCAGGTAATGGTTCAAGTCTTCCGTTATTAAGTTCCTCCAGCCGATTCTTAAAGTAATTTGCTTCTCGGCTAATATGATCTACAAGCAGAGGGAAATTTGTTCCTCCAGGAAGCTGGCACCGCAGTATAAGCCCAAGCACCTTTCTCTTAAACGCCCAAATGTGTGCAGCCGCATTGTGAACTTCTGAATTAAACTGTCGAATCGTTTGTGGATCCGTATCTGCACGATATGAATGTGATCTTCTTTCAATCTCTTCAAAGATTGCATGAAATTGATTAGCCTCATTAATTAACTGCGTGTCTTCACATCTAAATCCTAGCCGCAGAAAAAAGGAATGTTCTTTCATAATGCGTGACCAAAAACGTATTTCGTCTAATGATCGAACTACAAAAGGATCTGACAAACCATATCCCACCCTTCCGCACACTTAAAGACAACCATCTTTATTGACTTGATAGCAAAGTATATGGAGAAGGCATGTTTCAATATGCTGTCGAAAAATAAAAAAATCAAGATCCATTAGATTTAAATTAAAAAAGCCTCTCTGGCAAGTTGCCATCTGAGACAAGAAAATGAGCAGGCGTAATGAATGAGCCAAAAATTCACTGTATATTCAAACTGCGTGTTTGACGAAAAGATAATACGTTTGTTACAATCTCACCAACAAACAGGAAAAGGATGAGGACGATGGTTCGTCGTTTGAAAAGGTTTAAGAATGTAGCTATTGCACTAAGCTTCTGAGTAAATCATGATTTATTCTACTTAGAAGCGAGGAGAAAAAGAATGAAACAACATTCGTTTGAACACTGGTCCGAAATTAAGTATTTAAAGGATATTGTCACCAACCCCATGATTCAAGTAGGGGAATACTCTTACTATTCTGGTTATTACGATCATCATGATTTTGAAGATGGGTGTGTTAGATACCTATGGGGAGATGAAAAATCCAGAAGGTTGTTTAACCCCATCGAAGACCATGGTTGGCATATAGATAAATTGATTATTGGAAACTACGTATGCATTGCAAGTGGTGTAGTTATTTTAATGGGTGGAAATCACAATCATCATCCTGAATGGATAACCGTATATCCGTTTGTGGAGCAGATTGAAACTTCTTACCTACCAAAAGGCGATACAGTCATCGAAAGTGATGCCTGGATTGGAATGAATGCCATGATTATGCCAGGTGTGACCATAGGCGAAGGCGCCATTGTAGCGGCTGGTTCGGTAGTTGCAAAAGATGTCCCACCATATACTATCGTAGGCGGTAACCCTGCTAAAGAGATAAGGAAACGCTTTGCGGAAGAAGAAATTGAAAAGTTAAAGGAAATGCGATGGTTTGATTGGAAGCGCGAGAAAATTGAACGGGTCAGTCATATCTTGTCCAGTTGTTCCGTTAATCAATTATATGACTTTTATCAAAAAGAAATAAAACCATACGTTTAATTTCAGATCTTCTCATAGAAAAAACTAATAGTTTAAAAAGCAATAGTCCCTTCTTGGAATTCAAGAAGGGACTATTTTTCTCTAGCCCGATCCTCAAAGTTTTGTTTATCATTCAAAACTAGCTTCGTATCCCCTTAGATTTATGTGGTTGGCATTGCTTAAACATTACCAAAAAGTAACTAGGTCACTTCAAAGTGCGTACTTCTCAAGCCGAACCCTAACGTGCAAAATGACATTAATCAAGAACATGTCGTTAGGAGATGAATTTATGAATACGGATCAACATTCACATTATTCGCAAAAGACGGCTTTGGTTGTAGGAGCAAACGGGGTGATCGGCCGCAACCTCATCGAATACCTTGCGACGCTTCCCGATTGGGATATTATTGGTGTATCGCGCCGAGGCGGGGAATCAACGAACCGAGTTCGTTATATATCAGCCGACCTGCTTGATCGCGAGGATACGATCGCCAAATTAAGTCACTTAACGGAAGTGACGCACATCTTCTATGCGGCCTATCAGGACCGGCCAACGTGGGCCGAGCTCGTTGCACCGAATCTGGCGATGCTCGTCCATGTAGTGGAAGCTATCGAGCCGATTGCTCCCAATTTGCAGCATGTCAGCCTGATGCAGGGCTACAAGGTATACGGTGCTCATCTCGGTCCATTCAAGACGCCAGCACGGGAGTCGGATGCCAGCCATATGCCGCCAGAGTTCAATATCGATCAGCAGAACTTCCTCGAGGAACGGCAGCAAGGCAAAGCTTGGACCTGGTCAGCCCTGCGTCCATCCGTTGTCAGCGGCTTCGCCCTTGGAAACCCGATGAATCTGGCGATGGTCATTGCCGTCTATGCCTCGATTTCGAAAGAGCTCGGCATCCCGCTGCGTTTTCCAGGTAAGCCGGGGGCCTATCACAGCCTGCTGGAGATGACCGATGCCGATCTGCTCGCGAAGGCTACAGTATGGGCAGCAACCGATAAACGATGCGCCAATCAAGCATTTAACATCACGAACGGGGACCTGTTCCGTTGGAACGAGTTATGGCCGAAGATTGCGAAATACTTTGACATGGAAACCGCGCCGCCCTTGCAGATGAATCTGGAAACGGTCATGGCGGATAAAGAGCCGGTCTGGAATCGTATGGTTGAGCAGCATGGACTTGCGGAGCATACGTATCAAGAGGTTTCCTCCTGGAAGTTCGGTGATTTTGTGTTCTCCTGGGATTATGATTTCTTTGCTGACGGTTCGAAGGCCCGCCGCTTCGGATTTCATGAGTATGTCGATACAGAGGCCATGTTCATAAACATCTTTGACGAGCTCCGGCGGCGTAAAGTCATTCCATAAGGATAGAAGAGCCGACTTTATGGATTCAAAGTCGGCTCTTTCATTTACTATACCTTTTAATGCGGATCCTCCAATGCCGGCTTCTCCAGCACCATGGCGGATTCGCCATACTTCCGTTCGATATGCGTATCTCCCCATCTGCACATCAGATGAAGAATTTCCTTTAAGCTCCAGCCATACTCGGTCAATTCATACTCCACCTTGGGCGGAACTTGATTATACGTCTTGCGTAATATAATGCCCTCCTCTTCCAGCTCCCGCAGATGCTGTGTCAGCATTTTTTGCGTGATCTTGGGAATCAGGCTTAAAAATTCGCTGTTGCGTCTTTTACCGAAGGTAAGATGAAATAGAATGACCGGTTTCCACTTTCCGCCGATGACCTGCAGCGTAGCTTCGACCGCGGTGTTGTATACTTTTTCCTTATGCTCCATGAAAAGCCTCGCTCCTTCGTTCCACGATATGGCATTACCAGTGATTTCCGACCTCTCGCTTTACTTCTTCCACTATAACACGAACCCCTTCCTCGATCTGTTCCAATCGCGCTCTGGAAATACTGATACGTATAAACTTCTCGCGCATAAGGTAGTCGGACAGATAAAACAGCTTGCCGGACACCACATGAACGTTCCGCTCTTGCAGCCGCCTGATCAATCGCTCCAGGTTAACGGTCTGCGGCAGCTTAAACAGTTTATATATGCCGCCGTCGCCGGGCATGGCTTCAATGAATCCGGTTCCCTCGTACCGTTGCAAAGCGGCATTCAGGGCTTGCATTCGGGTTTCATACTGGCTATAAATCTTCTGTTTGTGCCGCTCGTACATCCCGTTGCTGATATAAATTTCGAGCGCCGCTTGGGACAGCAGCGACGTATCCCCATAACTACTGTGGGCATTAAACGTTTGGAGCAAATGTTCCGGCAGGACGACGGCTCCCAGGCGCAATCCGGGGAAAATAATCTTCGAGAAGCTCTTCAAATACACGACATGCGAAGTTCGGTTGTAGGCATAGATGGGATCGTATCCCCGCTCCTCGCCGAGATCAGCCATATAATCGTCTTCCACAATGTAGACATTATATTTCGCCGCCAGGTTAGCAATGGCCTTCCTCTGCTCTGCACTGTAGGAGGTGCCCAGCGGATTATGATATCTTGACATCGTATAGAAAAATTTAATATGTCCGGATCGGAAATGCCCCTCCAGAGCCTGCAGGTCGATTCCCGCTGCCGTGCGGGTTATTCCGATAACGGGTACTCCTTCACTCTCCAACAACTGCAAGTAGTTATTGTAGCTTGGCTGTTCGACCAGAATGGCGGAATGTCCGCTGGGAAACGGCATTTTTGTCAAAATCTCAAGTGCCTGCTGGGCGCCCGCCGTAATCACGATCCTCTCCGCGGCAGTGAACACTTGAGCTCCTGCCAAATGGGAGACCAGGGTATGGCGCAGTTTCTCCATCCCTTGCGGATCGCCATAGGTAAACAGTTCATATTTATAGGTATCAATCGCCTTGTTCAGGCAATGCTGAAAATCCAGATACGGGAATACATTCACATCCGGAGAGGCCGAAGAGAAATCGATCATGGTGCTGACACTCGCGTCTTCTTCCTCTTTCGGACGGTCGACCACATAATATCCGCTCTGGGATACGGAATATATCGCATGTCGTTTCTCAAGCTCGGCGTAGGCTCGCAGCACGGTGCTGACACTGCATCCGTACGTGAGCGCAGCACTCCGTACGGAAGGCAGCTTCTGCCCGGGACGGTATTGTCCTTCCGAGATTTTGGATTCCATATCCGAGAGGATGGACAAGTATTTTCTCATCATGCACCTCCTGTCATTTCTATGCTTGATTATATCCGACCGAGCCTCAATCTAAAAAGATCTAATATTTTTAGGTGAAAAACCTAATTTTATTAGGTTTTTTGGGAGGAAAGCGTCTGATAGAATAAATACAAGCGCTTACAATGCAACGATTCAAGGAGGAAACGTGATGACCAAACCCGTACAGCCTAATGAACCGATCGTAACCCATATCTATACCGCGGACCCTTCCGCCCACGTATTCGAGGGTAAAATTTATATTTATCCATCCCATGATCTGGACCACGAGAATACCTCCAATGATAACGGCGACCAGTATGACATGGAAGATTACCATATTCTATCAATGGATGATGTGAATGCTCCATGCGTAGACCATGGCGAAGCCCTTCATGTAAAAGATGTTCCATGGGCGAAAAAGCAAATGTGGGCACCGGATGCTGCCTTCAAGAACGATACTTACTATTTATACTTCCCTGCCAGGGATCATGACGATATTTTCCGTCTTGGCGTAGCGACAAGCTCGTCCCCTTCCGGCCCCTTTAAGCCGGAGCCTCATTACATCCCGGGCAGCTACAGCATTGACCCTGCCGTATTCGTGGACGACGATAACCGGGCCTATATTTACTTCGGCGGCCTCTGGGGCGGACAACTGGAACAATGGCAGACCGGATCGCATATTCCGGATGCGGAAGGACCTGCCGCAGATGCACCTGCCATCGGACCGCGGGTCGCTGAGCTGAGCGACGACATGCTTACTTTCAAGGAGGCGCCCCAAGAAATATCCATCGTCGATGACAAGGGCAACCCCATTGTTGCAGGGGATGAAGAGCGAAGATATTTTGAAGGACCTTGGGTTCATAAATACAACGGAACCTACTATCTTTCTTATTCTACCGGTTCAACACACAAAATCGTCTACGGCACGAGTCAAAGTCCAACGGGTCCTTTCGAGTTCAAAGGCACAATTCTAACCCCCGTTATCGGCTGGACGACCCATCACTCCATCGTTCAGTTCCAGGATAAGTGGTACCTCTTCTACCATGATAGCTCCCTCTCCGGGGGAGCGGACAACAAACGCAGCGTCAAATTCACCGAGCTGACCTACCATGAGGACGGCACCATTCAAACGATTGATCCGTACGGCAAATAAGGCATGCCAAGCTGAATTCCACGATGATGGAGTTCAGCTTTTTTTATTTCATTTTTTATACAGCTGCTTCGCTGTCGTTGTTTAGTGATATAATGAAAGCTGCTATCATTTTTTGATTTTAGTATCGGCGGATCCATCTATATCATAACGAAGAAGGAATGCAACCATGACAAGGCAGCTTATGAAACGATATATCATCCTCATTGTAGGTCTATTCTTAATGGGACTTGGCACGGCTCTCGTGACCAAAGCCAATATCGGAACCTCCCCTATTGCCAGCGTACCGTATGTGCTGAGTTTAAAATTCCCCCTCTCCATGGGACTGATGACCATCCTGTTATGCCTGCTGTTTGTGGTGATCCAGGTCCTCCTGCTTGGTAAGCAGTTTCCCAAGATGCAATATCTGCAAGTGTTTGTCGGTGTTCTGTTTGGCCTGTTTCTGGATATGGGGGCTTATATCGTAAGTTCGCTCAACTTTACGGTGTATTTCATGAAAATTTTGGCGTTACTGACGGGCTGCATGATTCTCGCGATCGGCATCTATCTTCAAATCATCGCGAATACGATCCTGAACCCGGGTGAAGGCATCGTGAAAGTCATCTCTGAAAAGCTCGGTGCCGAATTCGGGAACATTAAGATCATGTTCGACTGGACCCTGGTGTCCATTGGCATCGTCATCTCTCTGTTTGCTTTCGGTTCGGTTGAAGGCGTACGCGAGGGCACGGTCATTTCGGCTTTTCTGGTCGGTTATTTCATCAAATTGCTGCGCCGGATCATGTTTCGCTTGCGCAGCAAAAGAGCCCGGGAAGCGGTGCTCGAGCAGAGCTCGTAATTTTCATGAGAATCCTGTGGTTAAACGATCACATTTTGATTATAATGAGTGGTAAGAGACGAAGAACGTCCCAGCGCATTCCTTATTTGGAGTGAGGCCAGGGCGTTCTTTTTTTATTTATATGGGGAGGTATACCGTAAGATGGATTTTGAGAAGGCTCATGGGACATTTATGCATTATCATCTAAGGAACAGAACCGGAGAAAGAAGAGGTCTTCTGGAACGAGGGCATGGTGAGGCCGAAACCTTGTTTTGCCAAAATGTCTGGTGGCCGCTGCGTGGTCATTTTCGCGATTTACATCCACAATTCGAGGTGCTGGATTGGTGCGGACGATCCTATTATTGCAGCTTCGTCTTCATCACTCCGCATCTGAGGCTGATCATCGAGGTTAAACCATTTAGCACACATACAACCGAGATGGACCGGCAGAAATATTGCAACGAGCTGAATCGGGAAACCTTTTTATCCGCTATGGGTTATCAGGTGATTTCATTTGCTTGCGATGATGTGGCTCACCGCCCGGAGCTGTGCATGACGCTCCTGCGGATGGTCATAAACCGGTATCTGGCAGAACCGCATTCAACAAGTGTATCCACGGTAACAGAACGTGAAATCATCCGATTTGCATGCATGCTTGCACGGCCCCTCCGCCCGATCGATGTGAAGACACATCTGCGTCTGAATCATCGGACCGCCCTTCGCTTCCTTCATTCTCTTTGCGATAAGGGGCTGCTAATTCCGGTAACCGGGTCCCAGGGCAAACATGTCGTGAAGTATGAGCTCCATCCCTATGCGGCGCAGTGCCTATAGCTGCTATGGGGGAGGTCTCCCGAACGGATAGACTCGCGCTTTGCCGTAAAATAAACAAGCTGACCCATTCGATCCTGGAGTCAGCTTGTTGGCAGTTCGTGTAGTTTATGGGTTGAGAACCCGCCCGTTATTACACACCCTTTTTATGCAAAGAGAATGAGTATATCGCTGGAGCCGCTGCAATCAGTATAATGACAGGGACGACTGCGACGGCAAGGTTCACCTTCAGAAACGCCATCAGGATCATGAACGCTCCGCCTGCCATCCATAGATACCCTGCAAAACGATGCGTTTTATTCCAATTATCCTGGCTGTTCAGCGTCCAAGGCAGCTTGATGCCCACCGTATAATTCTGTTTGCTCTTCGGCAAATAATTGCCGGTGACCACGAGAAGCATGCCCACGAGAGCCGGTGCAATCGTCTGGATCGGCAGCTCGGCCCCCATGGCCTTGAACAGCGTGATCGGCATGAGAATGAGAGACAGCGC
Organism: Paenibacillus sp. ISL-20; assembly: GCF_018613005.1. Taxonomy (NCBI): domain Bacteria; kingdom Bacillati; phylum Bacillota; class Bacilli; order Caryophanales; family Paenibacillaceae; genus Paenibacillus; species Paenibacillus sp. ISL-20. Next base: position 81,330 of record NZ_JAGGRD010000027.1, on the reverse strand, counting down.
GGGGATGAGCCATAGACCCATCGTTCTTAAAACCGGGGCAGCATTCATTTTCTTAGGATCGTTGTTAAGCGCTACATGCATAATGACGTTAATAACCGCCGTAAACAACGGAAGCACAAACGCCGCAATCGCCTTCGACACATAATTATCCGGATTGCCCGCCGCGTCCCAGTGAACAGCCACCTGCTCAGGCAATTGGCTATACAGCGTCATCGATAAAATAATCGGCAGCAAGCATATCAGCGTTGTTATAACCAGCATTGAACTATTCTTTTTCCTCATCTTGTTTCCCCCCGTTAAATTGTGAAAACCACAGCATGACTTCTTCGAAGACGGACACGTTGATCTCATAGTAAATATAATTTTTATATTTCGTTTCAAATATCAGCCCGGCCTTCTTCAGCTGCGATAGATGATACGAAATAGTTGCCCCGGTCATATTGAAATGCTGGCCAATCTCTCCGGCTGACATTTTACCGCGCTTGAGCATAACGAGGATGTCCCGTCTCACCGGATCAGACAACGCTTTGAATGTTTCCGGAAACCCCAATGTGCATCACCCATATTTCTATTTAGAATTTCATCTAAATACATTATCTCTCATCCCTGCACCGAATTGCAATACCTATTTTGAAAAAAATCTAAATAGAAGATAAAATGGGTATCTCGACAGACCCCATCGCCATAGCCAAGAAATCGTTCCTTATCTTAAAACAACAAAAGTCCGCTGCGGACCAGCACACGCGCTGATCCTCAGCAGACTTACTTTCAAGGTCTGTTTATCCAAGTACCTTTTCAAATACTGGAAAGCTTGCTGTTCTGCCCGGGAAGTTGACTTCTCCCCGCAGGTCATAACCTAATCCTTGATACAGCTTGAGTGCAGCGGTATTCTTGGCATAGGTATCCAACCGAAGACTTGTGTAACCCTCTCGCGCGGCATATTCTTCGGAGAAGGCTACCAACTTCCGCGCAATACCCTGTCCGTGTGCTTCCGGATCGACAGCAAGGCGATGCATCATGAGATGCGGTCCCTCTTCCTGCTTCCAGCTAATGGTCTGGTATTGTTCATCCTGCGTTTCATCGAGGACAACGATCCCCAAGATGCGTCCTTCGCGCTCAGCTGCAAACAATGTTCCTCGCTGCAAATCCTCACCGATCACCTCTCGGTTTGATACTGATCATCCCATTGATCGCTGCCTCCAGCCTGCATAACCGTAACACAGCGGGCTATCAAATCCATGATTTCTTGAAGGTCCTCTATTCGTCCTGTCCGTATGTTCATATTCATCGATGCACCTACTATTGTTTTTTAGAACAGTTTACTATGATTGAACGGCTTCAACAACACGTAAACATGAAACTCAAAAGGCATCCTATGAAAAAAATTCAATTTGATGAGATAGCACCTTTACACGTTCCATTACAGAGTAACCACTTATTTAAGCAATGTAAGAATCACCTCAATCGTATTATTTACGAATGAGCGCTCCGGACGGGATTTCAACATGACGGTCAGCCCAATTAAGGATACGATTAGCGCTTGTGATAAAGCTTTCGCGTCTGTGCCACTCGCAAGCTCGCCTGATTGTATACCTCGTTCAATGGTTTCTTGAAATATGACCGCCAGGTACATCTGATGCTCCCTTGTCAGAATTTCAAATTTCTCATCATGTGGCGCAAGCTCGACCATCGTATTGATGCAAAAGCATCCTCGGCTGCGGCTTACGGAATATTCCTCATCAACCACATTCTCAAAAAGAGCTCGAAACGCCTCTCTGACCGATGGCTGGTTTTGAAGCCTGGTTCGCGCCTCGGAAGCATGCGACATCGTGTATTTTCGCAGAGCGATTTCGAACAGTTCTTTCTTGTCGCCAAAGGCTGAGTATATACTGGGCCGCTGAATGCCCATTCTGGAGGTCAAATCGCTTAATGAGGTAGCCTCATATCCCTTCTCCCAAAATAACTGCATCGCGGCATCTAATACTTTCTCTTCATCAAATTCGCGGACTCGTCCCATATTGAAATACCTCTCGTTTCGTTTGCTTTTATGGATACTCTATGATCATAACTGTAGATAAACAGCTTCATTTCATTACCAATCAGTATGATTAATTTTATGATGTACGGCTGTGGTTGTCAAATACCGATTTTCTTTTATATTGCGGATATAGATCAATTCATTAGATGTACCTTAATCATTCATAATATACGTATTGACATGGATTGTGATTGTGATATATATTTATCAGGAATTTTATCATACCGATCAGTATATAAAAAACGAAAGGAGTGGATACACAAAAATGGAACAGATAATAGAAGAAAAAGCAGTCCATAACGAAACAGAGGCGAATGCTACCCAAGGGACGGTTGCCTCGACTGAATCCGTTGATCGTAATCCTCTAACTCGTTACGTGACGTTATTGTTTGCGATTGCTTGCGGTATGTCTGTTGCCAATATCTACTTCGCACAGCCGCTGCTCGATGAACTGTCGAACGAGTTCAACATGGACTATTCCATCATTGGAATTCTGATTACCGTCACTCAGATTTTTTATGCATTGGGACTGCTGCTGCTGGTGCCTCTAGGGGATTTGTTGAACCAGCGCCGATTGATTATCGGTCAGATGGCAATTTCCATGATGGCTCTGGTTATCGTTGGTACTGCTTCCTCCGGCACGATGCTCTTTGCAGGTTTGGCTTTGGTCGGATTGCTTGCCGTTGTAACGCAGACGATTGTAGCCTTCGCGGCGACCATAGCTGCCCCTGCTGAACAAGGACGTGTCGTTGGTATGGTAACCAGCGGAGTTGTGATTGGGATCCTTCTTGCGCGAACCGTTTCAGGAATTTTGAAGGATCTTGCAGGATGGCGTTCGGTTTATCTGGTTTCTGCCGGGTTGATGTTGCTCATGGTTTACGCATTATATAAGGTGATGCCCAATGTTGAGCGTAAGGTAAAGACTGTTTCCTATTCTCAACTTCTTAAGTCGGTACTGATGTTGTTCCTGCAAGAACGGCTATTACGTATCCGCGCTGTTTTGGCTATGCTGATTTTTACCGCTTTCAGCATTTTGTGGACACCATTAGTACTGCCTCTTAGCTCGCCGCCACTATCCCTTTCGCACTCTGCCATCGGGGCGTTTGGTCTCGTGGGTGTCGTGGGTGCATTGGCTGCAGCAAAGGCCGGTAAGCTAGCTGATCGAGGTTATGGACAGAGAACGACAGGAATTGCATTGTTCCTGTTATTACTATCTTGGCTGCCAATCAGCTACACAGAACAATCCCTGTTTGCCTTAGTCATTGGCATTGTTCTGCTGGACTTGGCGGTGCAGGCCGTGCATGTCACGAATCAAAGTATGATATTTGTACTGCGCCCACAGGCGCGCAGTCGCATGGTTGCCGGGTATATGATTTTTTATTCCATCGGAAGTGCCGTCGGTTCCATTGCCTCGACCCATATTTATGCACAGTATGGCTGGCATGGAGTTTGCTTGCTTGGAGCCTCCGTCAGCGCTGTTGCTCTTATATTTTGGGTTATGACCAAAGGTGGTAAAGGCGCCTAATGACAGTAAAACAAATGTCCTATATTTACACAGTTTATGGTCGCTCTTTCTCAGAACAGCAAAAGACACGCCGCTTAGGACGGCGTGCCTTCATCAACTCTTTCCTTTATGGTGTCTTCCCTAGTATGACCTCGCCTGTCGCCTGATTCCAGAACAGCGGTATTCCAAGCTTCGCAGTGATCAATTCCAATGGGAACATGCTCGTATTGGCGAGAAATGGAATGGCGGCGTCTTCTCGCGTCACCTTCCCGTTCACCAGTACAACCGCGGGATTGCTGGCCTTAATGGATACGGTATTCCCGCCATAAGAGAAAGACCACACCGGTGAACGATGGTTTTCGTGTTTCGGGTCTGGATTGGATTGTCCGTGCTTCACTTTGACCCCCAAGGCTTCAAAAACACTGGTATAGGGCACGTACAGCTTGCCTTCCAGAATGGCGGATGACCCGTAGAAGCTAACCTCTTGTCCGTTTGCCGTCCAAGACAGGTGAGGCTGTACAAAGGCGGGGTTCCTATTGTTCTCGTTTGGCGAGCCGCTGCCTTGATATTTCCCTTCTCCCCAAGCCAGCAGCTTACCGTCCTTATTGGTTGCATAACCTGTATATCCATTGCTTCCCCAAAGCGCCTTTATACCAGTTAAACCTTTCACTTGAAAAGGCTTCGCCGCTGGGTCGTTATAATTCCACTGCCAGACCGTGCCGTCATTTTTAAGCATATATAAACGGCTGGACCCTGTTCTTATCTCTTTGATATCATTTAATCCCTTCACCGCAACCGGGGCTTGCTGCTTCGTATTTACATTCCATCTCAGCACCGTCCCGTTCTCATGGAGCAGGAACACGTCATACCAGTTGGCAGCGATTCCGGCAATGGAGGAAGTGACAAGCGGCTTAACCTCGCGAAACTCTCGTTCCAGCCGGTACCGATCGTAGAAACTGTTATATACCGTTAACATACCGACGCTGCCGTCATCATCGAGAATCAGTGCCTCATGTCCGGCAATGATCATCGATTTTGCATTCTTGACCCCTTTAACAGGAAAATACTTCACAGACCTCTTCAAGGGATCATCGGGATTAGAAGCAGGATGCCATATTGTTGCGGTTCCATCCTTGTGCAAGGCAACAGCACTATACCTCACAAATGCCAGACTCGCTACATCCTTTAGTCCTTCCAGCTTTATGGGACCTCCCCGCTTTTGGTGAGGCAACATAGGATCTCCGTTAATATAAGGCGAGTACGAATCTCCCCAAGCCCATACGTCGCCATTCTTGTCCAGGGCAAATGACGAATTGTCGCCTGCCGCCACCTGGACAATATCAGTTAGACCCGCGACTTGCTTCGGCACCAACTGATGAATGCTTGTCCCATCACCTACTTGACCGGACAGGTTAAATCCCCAGGCGGTCACGGAACCATCGTTCCATGCCGCAACGCCGTGCCCGCTGCCGCCAGCCACGCTTACCGGTTTAGGCGAGGAATCTCCATGCACAGCTTCAGCAGCTCCCGCAGCGCCCATCGCAGTACAATTGACTGCCAGCAGTATCGTCACTAACATATAAGCTACTCTACGTTTCAATACCTTCACGTATGAGGCCTCCATTCTCAATCCTTATAATGGTATATAATACTATATCAAAAGATGGTATGGAAAAAATAGTATACTCCCCGTTCTGATAGCTGGAATCAGTTACTCAAATCATCGCATAAGTCAGGCTACGTCTGCTGAAACAAGGTTGCCGTGACCCGGCAGTCCACGCACAGGAACATATAATAAATGCCTTCCCCATACTCCTCAATCTGCTCCCAATCCAGCTGGCCGATGAATGTCATGCTTTTGGAACAGCAGGAGCAGGACGGATATACGGCGTCCTGAATCCAAGCCGGGTAGCCGCCGATTTGTGAAACCGCCGGACCGAGCGTCCAATAGGCCGCATAATAACTGTTTCGAGGATGGTCCGCAAGCCGTAAGGACTGCCCTGCCGCCGCATAGCGCTTATCATCGCCCTCGGAATTAGGCTCCGGTACATAACCCTGTCTACTATTGGCTTGGCTCCATTCGGATTTTCCGTGGAAATCCACTTCCATATAGATCGTATCGTAACAGCTGCAGTTCACGCAGGTGCTCACACGCAGCCTCTCTCCGGACAACCCCAAGAATTGAAGCTTCGGATGACTGATGTCCAGATCCGTCAAGGTGGTCAGGCCGCTTCCGCACCATGGACAGAGAGAGGCATCCTCCTTCAGAAATTCTGCGAGTTCCGGTTCCCCTACACGTATGCTTTCTGACGGCACTATTTTCTCTATGGCGTAGCTGTCTTGGTAGAATAATCGGCGCTTGCTCCCTTTCTCCTCGAGCTCCCAGCCCCCCTCATGAGCATAAGCTTCAGGCGGGACATAAAGCTCCTCTGCCCATAATGGAGGTACGGCCCTCCATGCCTGAAATTGATGCACGACCTGATCATCCCCGATCCAAGCCAGGGCAAGCAGCAGATGGTTGCGGTTATCCCTGTCCTGTTCTACTTGTTGTAGCAGCTCGTCGCGGCTACGGGCAGATGCATCTTTAAACAAAATGCCGGGGTAATAGATACCGCACTCCATCAATGTCGGAATACAGGATTCAAGCGATTTGTTCTGATAGCAGACCAGGGACACAAGAATTTCCTGGCAGGTGTCCTCATCGCCTGCTTCCAGCAGATCAAGGGCAATAGTCAGCATGCGCTCTGCCTCGACTGGAGATAACGCCGAATATACCTCTTCTCTTTTCAGAGGATAAGGTATATATCGAATCAATGGATCCCGCCTCAGAGGGGCATGCATGATTTTAAGGACCTCTATGGGATCAGTAATCCCTTCGTATAAGTCGATGTCTCTACGATTTTGTTCTATGTAACGCTGCCGTTCCTTACGCTCCATTTCCTGCTTGCACGGCATGCAATAACCGCCGGTCTTGGCCGCGGTGGCCGGTAATATCGTTGCGGAACAGCCTTCGCTTCGACATGGCAGCCGTTCTGTCATGCTAGCCCCTCCTTATTCTATGGCAAATTAACTCAGCTGGATCCTGGCTCTTATTCTAAGGTAAGTCAACTTAGCTGGATCCTGGATTCTATTCATCCTCATGGCCATGAATTTCCTCTATTAACTATAGCTTTCTTTTCATTCCCTAATCAATAGGGCTAAATTGAATCATACCACTGGACCGGCAGGTATTTAGATTTCAGCATATTAGGGAGCATGATGATTGGGAGCCCTGTAGCGTCTCCATGGAGTTGTGCACGCTGCTCCCTGTGCGCACGTGCGTGGTCCGGGTGTTATCCCTTCAGGTAGATTACGGTGTGTATTGTGAATAGCATACTCCTTGTGTGTGTAATCTTAACGGCAATCGGTTGGCTCATCACTAAGCTCCTCACCTCAGCGATTGCGCGAACCCTGTTCGCCACGTGGGATGTAGCGGCTGCCAGCCGTACCCCTGCCGGGTTTTGGTGTTCGAAGCGCCGCGTTCTCCGCGCTTGCTCCCCGCTTGATATACTGGAGCAGGCGCGTGCAGCACCTCAGCGTAAACCGGCAGCCACACCGAACCCGCAGCAGGCTCGTCATCTACGATATTGACCGGACCCGTCGGCCAGTCCAATGCCTGCAGAGCGGCATTCGCCGCATCTTCGATATGGAGAAATGACATGACGCTATCCGTTGCTGGGAGGGCTCGGGTTCGTACCTTTTCCGCCATTACTCCGTTAGCGTCGTACCACGTGCCAGGGCCATAGAACATACCGTACCTTAAAATGACGTGATTCGGCATTTGTGCAACGGCATGTTCCAGTGAGATGATCCCGTCTATCGTGGACTTGCGCGGCGCAGGCGCCTGGACATCCAAGGGGACGTCTTCGGTGGCAGGATGATCTCCGGGCTCATAAGCCCAGGCAATGCTCTGGGCAATCATTCGTTTAACGCCATGGATCTGCGCGGCTTCTACCAGATGACGAGTACCCTCCATTCGAATCCTCGCATTATCCTCCAGATTCCATTGGCTTAGCGAAGTGAGCTGATGGATAACGACATCCGGCCGTATTTCCCCGATCGCGGCTATCATCCCTTCCCGATCAAAGGCATCTGCTATGATCCCCCTTGCTCCCCATGATTCGATCAACCCTTTTCGCTGAGGATGGTGGGTCATGCCTGTAACCTCATGACCGGCTTGCACCAGCTTGGGAAGCAACCGCTGGCCGATAACGCCAGTAGAGCCTGCTACGAGTATTTTCATAAATGATAACCTCCAGTCTGCTGCATATGAAGTCGGTGGGTTCGCCCCATCAAAAATGGGATATTGGCAGTTACATCTTAGCATGACGGATAGATAGCTATAAGTACCACTTTTCATCAAGTCAACCATGCCATTTCATTCGATTGATAGATTATGACTGACAGGTGGAAAGAGTACGGGGCACTCGCAGTTTGACAAGCGCGACAGGGTGCACTGTGACAAGCGTGAATAGAGTACTCGCTGTACGTGAACAAAGCATTGTAGTTAGACAAGTGCTTAGAGCACTGTTGTTTGACAAGCACGATAGAGTACACAGCAATCGCATGATTCGTTCAACATAAAAACGCACCACATTAAGTGGTACGTTTTTATGGGAACAACCTTCTCCTATCATCACTCTTCGTCTATTACATCACTTACTGATATATGCATACGGCTGTGCAGCTGCTGGCACTCCGGCTGATCGCACACGCTATAAAAAGTAACAATTCGATTCGTATCCACCGTATCGATTTGAGAGTTGCAATGCCTGCACAAGATGACACCCATATTCACCTTTTTAATGGAATTGTTCACGCTTCACTCATCCTCTCTTGGTATCAGATTTGTGTTCGAACTTCCCAGCCATCGTCTTCCTGATTAATTGCAGGACTGAACCTCCCCTTCTCGCTTCAAACTCGTCTGGTTTCGATCCACCTCCAATAATGCATATTTTATAATCATCTTATGTGATTAATGTACATTATAATTAAATAACACACAATATATATTCACTAATTTGTTGTATATCGCTATATATGACGTCATATATGTGAAGACAACATAAAAAACGCTCCCTGTAGTAACAGAAAGCGGTTCAATGACCTAAATTTGTGAAGATCAGGCTTTCAGATCTTTTTAAATCAATTGGCGAACTATATCGCTGTCAAGCATAATATGAAAGCAATACCTTATTGCTAAACCCGCAAAACACGAGTTATACTAGCCATCATAAGGACGTGAAGAACACGCCGCTTCTATGCAAAGTGCCCCAATGAAAGATTGGGTTGCATTGTATGGGGCGGCTTTTTTATGTTCTAGCGCAATCGCATTCCATCTAATACTAAGGGGGAAAATTGAACATGTCACGGTTTGATCAACAATATGAGCTTTGGATGCACACGAATATCCTGAATGAAAGGAATCCCCGCAGGCTCGAAATCCTTCATAAAGGGTTGGGCCACGGCACCGTCGAGTTTCTGCGCTCGGTATGGTTTCCGGCGATCGGTAATTTCGATGACTTGCATCCAGAATGGGAAGTACGCGATTTCGGCAATGGTTATCGTTATTTGGACCTTGCCTATATGCCCGGTGGTGCGAGAGGAGGGATCGAAATCCAAGGATACGGGCCGCATGCCCGTGATCTGGACGTAAGAAGGTTTAAGGATTTATGCCGCCGTCACTGCTTATTGGCATTGGATGGTTGGACATTCCTTCCCATTGCCTACCCTTCCATCGTCGATGAGCCAAAACAGTGCCAGCAGCTCATCTTATCCTTCGTCGGCAGATTTGTGGCATCAGATGTACCTGCGTCCTTAAGTTGGCTGGAGGCAGAAGCTGTCCGATTTGCGCGGCGATTGCTGCGACCGATAACGCCCTTAGAACTCGCTAATCATCTTAGGGTGAGTGACCGGCATACCCGACGCTTATTGCATAAACTGGTCGAACTCCAGATTCTGGTCATAGCAAGCGGTCAACAACGAGCCCGAACCTATGAACTCCGCTTGTAATGAACTGCAAACACGTACCTATGAAACTCCACTTGTTACAGCAGGACTTACGGGAGCATCCAGCAGTTCTTGCAGATATTGCAATTCTCGCAGTTATTCAGGTAGCCGAGAGACAACTGAACAAACTAAAGGACACCAGATCCGTTATTTCGGAAAAAACAACCACTTTACCCTTACTTCCGGACTCAGAATCCGCTATTTACTTTAAATACCACGAATTATCGCACTTCTCTATGTAATAGCGGATCTGGTGTCCTCATATAGCCAAAAACCCACCGATCGAGGCTAAATAGCGGAACCACGGTCCTCATAAATAACGTTGCAACACTCATCAACGAGAACGTATCTATAAACTCCGCTTGTAATAAACTGCGAACACGCACCTATAAAACTCCGCTTGTAATCGCAGTACTGACGGAGCATCCAGCAGTTCTTGCAGATATTGAAGGTATTACAGGTATTACAGGTATTACAGGTATTGCAGGTATTACAGGTATTGCAGGTATTGCAAGTATTGCAGTTATCCAATAGACGACTAAACAAACTAAGGACACCAGATCCGTTATTCCGAAATAAACAGCCACTTTACCCTTACTTCCGGACTCAGAATCCGCTATTTACTTTAAAAACCACGAATTATCGCTATTCTCTATGTAATAGCAGATCTGGTGTCCTCATATAGCCAAAATCCACCCACCGAGACGTAATAGCGGAACCTCTGTCCTCATAACGTAGCAATAGTCAAACACAAGACCGTGCATAATAAACATCAACACTTGCAACAGCCAAACACGAGACCGTACCTATAACATCTCTAAAATCCGCATGTAATGGCAGTACCTACGTGAGCATGCATCAGTTCTTGCAGATATCCACCAGACTCATACTGCGGCCTAGTATTCCTCGGGCAACATACCTACCCTACGGACCCTCAGATCCATATGACTGAATCTCTTCATTTTGGTGCTATAACCTGGCTTTGTAAGGTAGTCAGCATCTCATCCCAATAACGCCTCATGATCTCTCTCATATAAACATCATCCAGCATCTCCTGGTGAATCGCGATGGTTGTTTTTCCGGTATTCGTGGACAACACATAGATTTGCAGCCGGGACGGGTTGTCCCACTCCTTGCGCTTCCAGGTCAGGCGCAGTTTATGGTAAGGTACGACCACCGTAATTTTGCCAGACACGCCTTCCTTTGACTTATATTCATGCCCGACCTGCAGCTCCAGGGATGGGACATCTCCGATCCATAACGACAGTCCCTCAGAAGACATGAGGAAATCCCAAACCCTCTCTTTTGTCACGGCCATCGTCTTCCTGACCCCGATCTGAGCCCCAGCATCTTTGGATACGCCGACAGGCACCCGCCCCATGATCTGCTCATACATGACGGCGATCCATTCGCCCCATTCCCCGGATACCCGATGTTGCTCAACGATATGGTTTCGGATCTGTTCATGGGACCAGAGTGGGCCCACTTCCTGCCCAAGGACCACGATCCATTCTTCCCAAGAACGTCCCGTTACCTTCATCACTTCTTGTTTAAAAATAGAGCCTGCCATCAGCGTACTCTCTCCTCCCTGACACTATCTGATGGTGTTCATTATATAATACAAACACTGACAAAGAAGGTCAGTGTTTGTATTCAGGATTGATAATATTTTAAGAGGGACTCCGCAATGTCGATCATGCCTGATTTCAGTTCATCGGGCCCCATGATTCGAATTTTTCCGCCAAACGACAAAAGGTAGTAGGCAACTTGCGTGTATAACGTATGCTCATCCAGCCTGAACACCGCATGCTCCGCTGTACGATCGACGAGGGCTTGACTGAGCAGCCAATGCGAACATAAATCGTCCAAAGCTTGTGGGATTCCTTGGATATGCACGGAAACCAAATGAGGATTGGATTCGGTACCTTGCCCCGACAGTAAGCTCTCCAATACATGCTCCCGCGGGGAAAACGGCGCCGGACGTTCAAACGTGTTGTCGGTATGCCGGATATCGCTCATACGGTCGACACGGAAACAGCGAATTTCACCGCGCAAATGGCAATAGCCCACCGCATACCATTTGCTTTTCCAATGGACGAGCCCATATGGATCTATGGTACGTGTTTGCCTGACACCGTCATAGCCTGTTGCGTAATCGATCACCAGACTGGTTTGCCGGTCGATCCCCGCCTCGATCTCATGCAGCATGGAGGTAAGCCCGGATGCTGCGGGCGGATGGATGGCCTCGATGCTGTTCTCGTGAAGCGCCAAACGCTCCAGCTGCTCCGGATTCGTATATCGTTTTATTTTGGAAACGGCTCGATGGAGCGGATCGATGGACGGATAACCCGCTTCCCGTGCGAATGCGGCTGCATGAAGAAGCGCCTTTTGCTCATCGGCATCAAAAAACAGGGGCTCCAGCTTGATATGTTCAGGAATGTAGTACCCTCCATCGCGTCCAATCTCCGAAATGACGGGTACACCCGAAATGCACAGGGCATCGATATTCCGATAAATCGTTCGGATATGCACGCCCAGTTCCTCCGATAGCTGTTTTGCCGTGATTCTTTTTCGCGATTTCAGCAACCATAGAATAGCCAGCATATTATCCGCTTTGGACATCGTGTGCAGCAGTCCTTCCCTTGGAATTGCTCTATTTGATCCCATTATATATCACTTCCTGTGGAAGGTTCAGAGATTTCTTCCTGCTATCATCCGGATGTTGATCACCGCTTCCCCTCATTCCGATGAGAAAAGCCGACCCTCTGCAGGATCGGCTAGTCAATGAGTACATCGTGCGGCACTGCTCCCTGTGCCAGCACGGTGAGTGGTCCGGGGGCATGCTTGGATGGCTGTCTATATCCTTGAATGATGCCTTGCTTCATCTGCTGTCATAATCATGCCCCGCCGTGAATGATGACTTTTCCTCAATGATCATGGTCCACCGTGATGACAACGCTGCCCCTCTTGCGTCCTTCATCTACGTACCGGTGCGCCTCAGCCATTTGCTCCAATGCATACCTTCTGTCGATGACCGGCTTGATCTTCCCTTTTCCAAGCAGCTCCGCAAGCAATCTCAGATCCTCCATCAGCACCTTGGCCACCCCTTGCCCTTCAACGGTTACATAGCTCCCGCCCGGGGTGAGCAAATGCTTGCATCTGGATTTCGGCAGTTTACCGACCGCATCCAGGATGATGTCGTATCGCGCTCCGCTTGTGGTCAAATCCTCTTTTGTATAATCAATGACCTGATCGGCTCCGAGCGACCTCACCAGCCCCACATTCACGGTACTGCAAACGCCGGAAACAACTGTTCCATAGTGCTGCTTAGCAAGCTGTACGGCTAACGTCCCCACCGCACCGGACGCTCCATAAATTAGCACCTTGTGCCCCTGCCGGATGTTCCCTTTTCTAAGAAAATGCAGGGCCGTCGTTCCTCCGAAAGATACGGCGGCGGCATCGTCATAAGTCACATGATCGGGCTTCATCAGCAAGAATGAGTCTTCGCGCATGCAGATATACTGGGCATACGTGCCGAATCGCATTCCCCTGAATGCCAAGACCTGATCGCCTACCTTGAATCGCGTAACATCCTTGCCTATCGCTTCTACTTCCCCCGCCAGCTCCACCCCGAGTATCGGTTGTCTTGGCTTTCTCAGACCCAGCACCAATCGCATGGGAATCTTATACAAAAGAGGACTGCGTAATCCCCGTACTCGGCAATCCCCCGAATTGACGGTGGTGGCGTAAATTTTGATCCGAATTTCGCGCTCCTTTGGGATAGGCTTCTCTACCTCTCGCAGCTTTAACACATCCGGTGATCCATAAGCGGTGCATACCATTGCTTTCATGGGTTTCCTCCAAACCTGCATTTGCAATCAGTATATCTGCCGTCAGGTACTGGAACATAGATACTTAAGTATGGTTTTCTCATGAACAGCGATATTGGAAGGGAGATAGCTATCGATGAATATCCATTCTGCGACCGACCGTCACCTACAGTAAACCCAGCTCTCGTGCGCGCGCTACAGCTTCGGTACGGCGCGTGGCCTGAAGTTTATCGAAAATCATCCGGTTATGCCCTTTCACAGTGCTGAGGGCAACAAAAAGCCTCTCGCTAATCTGACGATTCGATAGTCCATCGGCAATAAGCCGCAGAACCTCCAATTCCCGCCGGCTTAGCGGCTCAATCAGAGACTCCGCAGGCTGAACAAACCCTGGAACGAATACTGATGCAACACTACTTTCTAGTCCTTCAACATCAAATGCATGCAGCAGACGCCCCAGATAATCATGCATCGGTTTCTTTATAGCTTCTTTTAACAGCTTCTGCTTCGGTTTGCTCACGGCTTCCCTAAATAGCTTCTGCTTCGATTTGCTCTCAGCTGCTGCGCTTATCAACTGCCGCATCGGCTCCCCTTCATCGATAAACAACCGGATGAAACCGCCCGGCTCGCCCATCCCCAGCACATCCGCAGCAATCTGTGCCGCTTTCAGCTTCTCACCATGGGCTTGAAGGGCCAAAGCCTGCAGCACCATTACCCTAAGCTGTTCGTCCACCCATTCCTTAACTTCCATATCCGTCCGCAGTTGTTCGAGCATCACCAGCGCTGCCGCCGTATCCCCCTGTGCGAGCAGCACTCTGGCTAGGCTTAGCTTGAGCTCAAACTTCTGGGCAAGCTGCAACGCTGAACTGGCATTCCCTTGCTGCAGCAGGGCAAGCACCTGTGCCTCGGCAATATGGAGCAGCTGATGCGTGAAATGATGCTGACGGGCGAAGTGATCCGCCTCGTCTAACATGGCAGCCGCTTCGCTCACCGCTCCCCGTGAAAGCTTCAGCCTTGCGAGAAATACCTCGCAAGCCACGCCCCTGTCTATATGCTCGAACTGCCCTGCCAAGTGGAGGGCCTGCTGCCCATGCTGTTCCGCGGCATCCAGATCATTCCACTCGCTGCATATTCGGGCTAGACCCAGATGCGCTTCGCATGCTGCCGGCAGTGGTGGGTCACCCGCCAAATCCAGAACGCGTCGATACGTCTCGGCCGCTGCATATAACTGATTCTCTGCTTCCTGAATCATTCCGAGTCCGAGCGTCGCCATCATGTTGATCATCATGTGCCCAATCTTCTGACTGATGGTTACGGCTTCCCGATAAGCCTTGCCAGCCGCGGCCCGCTCCCCCTGCAGCTGGTAGGCATATCCCAGCGTCCATATCGTCGCTGTGCGCACGGGCAGATTATGCGGACTCAAGAATTCCAAGGCCCGGCGTGATTCCGCCATGATGGTTTCCGGCTGATGTTTGCTGACAGCAAGGGTGGCACGTATAGAGGCGATATGCCCTATAAGATCCCGGGTATAATCGTCCTCCGCAGCTTGCAGATAGATTTCGGCGGCTTGAAGTTTGGGTTCGATACCGGTCATTTGACCGACCATTAACATGGCGGAAGCATGCATGACATGTAGCGCGGGCCTTGCATCCATTTCTTCCTTAGGCAAGGAATCCAGCCAATGGAGCACAGGTCCTATTGCTCCACGGAAGATCAAAGGTATCCCCTCCCCTTCAATGAGGCGTGCGGCGCGATCCACATCCTGAGCGGCAATCGCATGTTGAAAAGCTTCCAGCAGAAGAGCTTGACGTTCATGCCATTCGCTGGCACGACGATGCAATTCGGACACGTCCCTCTCTCCGCCAGCCGCAGAAGCACCCGTTCGGATTAGACGCTGCCGAAGCGCATCCGAGAACAGGTGGTGATATCGGTACCAGCGCCTCTCCTTGTCCAGCGGAACGATGAACAGGTTGACGCGCTCCAGATACTCCAGGGTTTCTTGCCCGGAGATGGTGTTCTTCGGAGCATCACGGTCTTCGCTACGAAGAATATATTCACACAATGGACCACACAGCCGGTCAAGAATGGAGGTATTTAGCAAAAAATCCTGAATACCCTCAGGCTGCTGCTGCAGCACTTCTTCAACCAGATAGTCCAGTACGTCACGGTGCTTGCCGCCGAAGGATCGGATGAAGGTGGCGGCATCTTGCTGGCCCTGCATGGACAGCGCCGCTAATTGCAGGCCGGCAATCCAGCCCTCCGTGCGGGATTCGAGTAGCGCCGCATCCTCTGCTGACAAATCCAGTCCCATGGAGCGGCGCAGGAATTCAGAGGTTTCAGCGGATGTGAAGCGCAAGTCCGATGTCCGCACTTCCGTCAACTGGTCCCGGGCACGCAGCCGGGCCAAGGGCAGATTAGGATCCTGGCGGCTGGCGATAACCACATGCATCTGCGGCGGCATGTGCTCAATGAGAAAGCCAAGAACGCTGTCTATCGGTTTAGAATCAATTACGTGGTAATCATCAAGAACCAGAATGAAACGGTTCCCCATGGTCGCAATGTGATTAAGCATGGCCGTGACGATGGCTTCGACCGACAGAGGAAGTGGGGATGGAGCTTGGAGTTTGCTTATGATGCCCTCTGCGATATCAACCCCGACGGTTTGCAGGGCAGCCACAAGATAAGCCAGAAATCTTGCTGGCTCACGATCCCCCTCCTCCAAAGACAGCCAGGCGACGGGCAGTCGTGAGTCTTTGATCCATTGGCTGAGCAGCGTAGTTTTACCGCTGCCTGCAGAGGCGGAAATCGTAGTCAGCTTGCGTTGCAATCGCAGCCCCTCGTTCAAACGCTCGATCAAGCGAGGGCGAAGAACAGCCCTCGACCGGGGAGAAGGTATATACAGTTTCGTAGACAAAATAGGCGTGGACATCATAACCCCCGTTATGCCGTCATAGCAGCATTTTTTAACATATATATTATGATAAAGTGTTCGACAGCATCCCGGTTTTCCCTCTTGTGCGCGATATTCGCTCGCTGCAGTCAAACGCAGAAGCATGATTTGAAGGGTTAGGCATACGATGTATGCGAAATGCTTGAAGCCTTGTAATTGAACCCATCATCCCCATCATTCATGCATAAGGAGGTTCCAGATGAAAATTCACCATTCGATTCCCTGGCGTGACAATCTGTATCTGTTCAACTATCGAAGCGTACATACAGAGCCGGTGGAATATTTTCATTATCACGAAGGGTTGGAGATCCTGTACATTCATGAAGGCGCCGGAAGATATATCGTCAATAATCAAACGCACTCGCTGAAGCCCGGCACCTTGGTGTTGATTAAGCCTTTTCAAATACACCATATTCAAGTCATCGTACCGCCGAATTACATTCGCAGCCTGCTGAAAATCAAAGCCTCTGTCATCGAGCGCTTCCTCACCGCACTCCCGCAGCTGACAACCGCTGTTTCACAATTGTTGGAGCATCCGTGGTCCAATCAGGTTTTTCATCTGTCATCCGAGGATGCTTTATATTTGGAAAATCAATTTCTGCAATTGCATGAGATGCTGGCCAGCGTTCCGCGAAAGGTTCAGAAGGAAGTTGTCGCCCTGTTTTTATTTCATTTCTTCACCTACTTCAATAGCCATATTTACCCGCCGGATCGTAGCGGGGGCTTCAAGTATCATACTGTGGCTGATTCGATCGAGCCTGTCGGCGCCATGGTAAGGTGGATCGGCAAGCACTATCATCTATCCTTCACGATTAACGAAATGGCTGCGGAACTTCATTTCTCCCCCAGTTATTTGTCCAAGCTGTTCAAAGAGCAGATGGGCATGACCATCATCGAATTTACAAACAACAAACGTTTAGAGGAAGCCAGAATGCTTCTTAGCTTGCCGTCTCTGACAATCGAAGACATCAGTAAACAGACCGGATTCAACTACCCCTCGTATTTTATCGCCATGTTCAAAAAAAAGCACGGCATGACGCCTCTTCAATATCGAATGCAGACGAAATTATGATATTTTCAAGCAGCAATGTGGTATTGGGATTGGATTATAATTAGAGCGCTTAAACAACAATGATTCTGATCCTTGTCAGGTGAGGTGATGTGTTTCGCACAGAAAAAACGCAAGGCAAAAAATGCGACTGTACGATGAATAGTGTCCAAAATAGCGAGGAGGTTTCATGATGATCAAGCCATCATTCAAGTTTGGCATAGTATCCTTATTTTGTTTCATGCTTGTATTCGCATTCTACCCTGGTCATATTGTAAAGGCAGCAACCAAAACGGTCCCGGCCGGTGACGTTGCGACGCTGCGGAGCTACTTAGCCAGTGCGAATCCCGGCGACATTATCGAAGTTTCCGGGACCTACTCGGTGTCAGATGGAACCATTGCAACCTCCAGGAGCGGATCGTCAGGCAATTACATCACGATTCGCGGCACGGGCGACGGAGCTACATTTCATTTCACGGCATCGGCGGGAAATGCCGCATTCCATATCAAAAACAGCTATTACAAGCTGGAGAATGTGACGATTAACTCCAATGCCAAATCGAACAAAGGCCTTCTGATCGAAGCCTCACATGGCTACGTTACCAACGTAACGGTCAAAAATACGACCGCAGAAGCGTTCAAGATTCGGAAAAACAGCCAATACTGGCTTGTCTCGAACAGTACCGCCCAAAGCGCGGGGCAAGGCGGAAAATTCGGCGAGGGCTTCTATGTGGGGGATGCCGATCAGAACTGGACCACATTGCCGAATCCGGATCGAAGCGGTTATATTACGTTCCTGAATTGCAGCGCCGTACAAACCAAAAACGACGGCTTTGATTTCAAAGAGGGGACGCATCATATCAAAGTGATCGGCAGCACGGTTGACTTTCAGAATACAGTGCCGGAATCGACCGTGGGCAACAACGGAATATTCATGCGGGCCAATGACGTACAGATCATCAACACCACGGTCAAAAACAATGCAGCCACGGGCCAGGCGTTCAGAACAAGCAAAACCACGGCCTCGGACGGGGTGTCCTACGGAAGCAATCTGGAGCTTAAGAACGTAACCGCATCCAATATGTCGGGAGCGATGATTTACACGAACTATACTTCGAACAAATTATATACCGACTATACGATGACCGGTGTTGCCGGGGGACTCTACGCTTTCGGCTCCAAAACAGCGACTTCTTCCAATCCATCCTCCTTCGTGGAGATGACGTGGAGCGGCGAAGGCGGAGATACTTACGGCGGTTTCTAGCAAAAAGCTTTACAGGCCACCTCAAGGTTTTCCTTAGGTGGCCTGCTGCTTCATGTTTTCCTATGCGCATAGCGTACCCGCTCTCATCGCCATTGATCGGATTCACGCAGAAATGGGCAGATCAACAGCGCTTCCCGGATCGTCTCGGCAACAATATCCGCTGCCGTTTGTCCCGAAGTCAGCCCTCTTGTGCCTTGCCCCGCCCACAATGACATATACTCCGGATTGTCTTGGCGATTAGCCGCGTTTCGGATGTCGCGGGTCACCGTATTCTGCGTAGGAAAAGGCAGCGGCTCTATGCCGCTCTCGTCCAATTGCCGGATGAATGCATTGCGGATTCCCCTTGCAGGCCGTCCCGAGAACGCTTTGGTGATCACCGTGCTCTCTTCCGTACTCCGAAGCAGCGCTTGCTTGTAAATCTCATGCGCACCCGATTCAACCGCCGTCAGGAATCGCGTCCCCATCTGAACGCCTTGGGCTCCAAGAACAAGCGAAGCTGCGAGTCCGCGTCCATCCATCACGCCTCCGGCGGCAATCACGGGAATCCTGACGCGATCTACGATTTGCGGTACCAAGGCAAACGTCCCGATTTGGGCACCCATCGGGTGCTCCGAAATGTCAAACGTTCCACGGTGTCCGCCCGCTTCGCTGCCTTGGGCAACGACGGCATCACACCCTGCCTGCTCAGCCAATATGGCTTCACGGACCGTGGTTGCCATCGCAACAACCAGAAGCTTAGCCGCTTTCGCTTGCCGCATATGAGGCTCATCCAGAATCCCGAATGCCGTACTGATGACAGGCACCTTCTCTTCGATCAGAACCGCGAATTGCTGCTCAAACCAATCCGGGGTTGTTACGTTATCCTTGCCCGCATGGGGAATGCCAAGGTCATTCCGCATCCGGTTTAACTCCTGTTGAACCTCTCCGATTCGCTCATGGCGATCCGGGGCACGTGTCGCAAACAGGTTGACGGCAAAAGGCTGATCCGTCCGCTTGCGGATCTCCTGAATGCTGTGACGAATGGCAGCCGGCTCCATATAAGCCGCACCCAGCGTGCCGAGTCCGCCTGCGTTGGATACGGCGGCGACCAGTTCAACTGTCGTCGGTCCCCCGGCCATTCCTGCCAGAAAGAGCGGATAGCGGATTTGGAACCGTTGGCACAGCTCGGTCTGCAGTTGAATGTTCATGATATAATCTACCTCCTTTAACACTACAGATATTATCCTATTATATAGAAGGAAACTTCCAATAAAAGAAAAACGTCGATCGACGTACTTTTCCAGAAGACAGACTGCATATAAGACGTACTCTCTACAGCAGATGTTTTTCTTGCGAGATCAGGAGGGGAAGCATCGGGAGTTTATACTTTCTTATCTCTAAAAAAAAGCCGCTAAGCACCTTGAAACGTGTTTAGCGGCTTTTTACGGGTGTTCCATCTGAGGAGACCCTTCTCCCTGGTTGTTACACCGTCTTCTAGGACATTTTCACCAAGCTGTAGTTTTTCTTGCCTTTGCGGATGATGATGAACCGGCCGCCAATCGCTTGGTCGGCTGTCACCTCGTGACCTACGTCGCTGATACGCTCGCCGTTCATCGAGATGGCGCCTTTGGTAATATCCTCACGAGCTTGCCGCTTGGAAGGCTCGATGCCCAGATCCACAAGCCAGTCCACGATATTCTTCGTTTCCGGCGTTGCTTCGAATGTCGGCATCTCCTTGAAGCCCTGCTCGATCTCATCGGCCGTGAGGGATTTAATATCGCCGCTGAACAAAGCGGCCGTAATGCGCTTGGCCTGCTCCAGCATCTCTTCCCCGTGCACGAATCTCGTCATTTCCTCAGCCAGCATTTTTTGGGCTTCGCGTTTATGCGGCTCGCTCTGCACCTTTTCGGCCAACTCGTCAATTTGCTCTTTGGTCAAGAACGTGAAGTACTTCAAGTATTTCACAACGTCGCGGTCGTCGGTGTTCGCCCAGAACTGGTAGAACTCGAATGGCGTCGTTTTGTTCGGATCGAGCCAGATCGCGCCACCGGCCGTTTTGCCGAATTTCGTGCCGTCGGCCTTCAGCATGAGCGGAATGGTCAAGCCGAATGCTTTTGCTTCGGGTCCTTCCTTCTTCCGGATCAGATCCAGGCCGCTTGTTATGTTGCCCCATTGATCCGATCCGCCGATTTGCAGCTGCACGTCCTCATGCTGGTACAGATGCAGGTAGTCAACCGACTGCAGGATTTGGTATGAGAATTCCGTAAACGAAATGCCGCTGTCAAGCCGGCTCGCGACCACGTCCTTCGCCAGCATCGAGTTAATGGTGAAGTTTTTACCGAAATCGCGCAGGAATTCGATAATGTTGATCTTATGCGTCCAGTCATAGTTGTTAACCATGCGGATCTGATTGTCGCCCTCTGTCACGAAGAGCTTTTTCATTTGTCCGGTCAACGCGTCAACATTATCCTGTACCTGCTCCAGCGTCTGCAGCGAGCGCTCGGTTTGGCGTCCGCTTGGATCGCCGATGGTACCGGTCGCGCCGCCGATCAGGATGACCGGACGATGGCCGGCAAGCTGGAAGCGTTTGAGCATGATGAAGGGAATCAGGTGACCGATATGCATGCTGTCGCCCGTTGGATCCACACCGCAGTACAGCGAGATTGATTTTTCATTCGTAAGCTCCCGAAGGCCTTCGGCATCCGTCTGTTGGTTGATCGCATCGCGCCATTCCAGTTCGTCGATAATATTCACAGTGTTAACACTCCTTCAATTCATTAATTTCCTTATAACGAAACGTCCAACTCGTTGAAAAAGCAAAAAATCGCCCCTTGTCTGTTATAGACATAGGGACGATTATTAACCGTGTTACCACCCAGATTGCACGAATGATCTGCACGCTTGCCGCGCGTCATTCATGCCGCTCATTAGACGAGATATCGTTCGCCGTTTCCGCTCGGCATTACCCGAGATACTCCAGAGTGTAATTCGCTGCCTTGGTGTGTACCGGGTTCCATCATCCCCCGGCTTTCTAGAACAGGGACCAAGCTGCTACTGGGCTCTTTCAACGTATGTTGCTTATAAGATTACAGACAGTATAGTGAATTAATAAATCGATGTCAACCTGCGTTTCGGACGGATGTCCTGCTTTCCCCGGCAGCATGGGTAAACGCCGTCGGATGAGCCCCCTTGGTATCAAGTGCGGCGCATGTACGCACGAACCGTAATGGGAGCAAAGATCGCCACAATGACCGCGGCGCCAACCAAGGATATCGTGAGATCCCAGCCCACGGTGCCAGAGTTGGTAAGATCCCGTACGGCTGTCACAAGATGCGAGATCGGATTCATATTGACGAACCACTGCAGCCAGCCTGGCATCGTATCCACCGGCACGAACGCGTTGGAGAGAAACGTGAGGGGAAACAGCACGATCATCGATATTCCCTGTACGCCGGAGGCGGATCTTGCAATCACGCCGCAGAAAGCAAAGATCCAACTGATGGCCCATGAGCACAAAATGACAACCATCCCGGCAAGAGCAACGTAACCCAAGCCGCCCTCGGGCCGATATCCCATAATGTATCCCATCGTAAAGGTAAGCACCGTTGCAATGGTATACCGAATCGTATCTGCCAGCAGGGCACCAGCCAGCGGTGCAATGCGCGCAATCGGCAGTGATTTGAATCGGTCGAATACGCCTTTATCCATATCCTCGCGCAGCTGAATACCTGTGACGACGGAGGTCGTAATCACGGTCTGGACAAGGATGCCGGGAATGATAACGGGCAAATAACTCGCCACGTCACCGGAGATGGCGCCGCCAAAAATATAGGTGAACATCAGCGTAAAAATAATGGGCTGGAACGTGACGTCAAACAACTGCTCGGGCGTGCGGCGGAGCTTCATCAGCCCGCGGTAGGCCATCGTCAACGAATTTCGCATCGTCTGACCGAAACTCGTTCGGTTCTTGAGCTGACGTTCCGTACCAGGCTTAATCATGGTGCTGCTCATACCCGTGTCACCTCTCTAGCATTGGATTCATAAGACGCTTGGGCAGCGTCTTCCTTCACGCCGTGGCCGGTGATTGTCAGGAACACCTCATCCAGAGTCGGCTTCTGCACGCTCATCTCGGACAAGCCGATTCCTGCCGCGCGCAGCTCGATCAACAGGTCTGTAACAAGACCCGCATTAGCCATCGGCGCCGTTATCTTTCCCGCTTCCGGCGAAACATTAGCATGGACTTTGAGCACTTGTTCCACGGTATGGCGTGTGCGATCCATGTCCTGTAAATGCTGGACGGTCAAATGCAGCGAGGAAGTGCCTACCGACATCTTCAGTTCATCCGCCGTCCCCTCGGCCACAACCCGGCCGTAATCGATAACGGCGATGCGGTCTGCCAATTGATCCGCCTCCTCGAGATACTGTGTGGTCAGCAATACCGTTGAACCGGTATTCACCAATCGGCGGATCGTATCCCACATCTGGGAACGCGTACGCGGGTCAAGCCCCGTCGTCGGTTCATCCAGGAAGATGAGCGGCGGTTGGGCAATAAGGCTTGCCGCCAGATCCAGTCTTCTCCGCATGCCGCCGGAGAAATTTTTTAGCGGCCGTTTCGCGGCTTCCGACAAACCGAATTCCTCAAGCAGCTCACCCGCCTTGCGCCTTGCCTCCGTACGCCCCAAACCAAGCAAACGGGAGAATATAATCAGATTTTCCGTAGCGCTGAGCGATTCGTCCACCGACGCGTATTGACCGGTTACCCCGATCAACTGACGGACGATCTGCGATTCCGCCTGCACGTCGTGTCCAAAGATTCGGGCCGTACCGGCATCCGGCCTTAGCAAGGTCGCCAGCATCCGGATGGTGGTCGTCTTACCTGCCCCATTCGGACCAAGCACACCGTAGATCGTTCCGGTACGCACGTTCAGATCCACGCCATCCACGGCACGATTATCGCCGAATGTTTTGACTAATCCATAAGCCTCAACGGCCAAGTCACCAGGGTTAGGCTCTATTTTCTTTCTGTATACATGCTCCATTATGATTTCCTCCTCTTTGCTAATGGATGATGCTTGAATCGTAACACCCCTATTTAAACGGAATGTAAACCGGGAAAAGAATGGGCTCTTCTTATGAAAATGATCCTCAATCGATAAGGATTCGCGGTTTACTCCGACTACTTCTGACGGTAAACAAAAAAAGTGACAGTACAGAAAAACCTTCTGCACTGCCACTTTTTCCTTTATAAAAAACGGGAAACCTCTCCGCCAACAAGCTGCTGCTGGACTTGCCTATTCTTCGTCAATAGCTAAGCCTTCGGCCACTTATACAATGCATAGTTAAAGGTCTTCCCCATCCTGATCCATCGTATATTTTACCTGCATGATGATATTCTGCTCGTGATCTCCAAACTGGCGGCCGAACAGATTCAGCCCTCCTTGATTCACGGCATCGGGCTTAATGCCGATACGCAACCGCAATTTGGGACTCTCGGAAAGATTCAGCTCAGCCAATGTAACACCCGACACTTTTTCCATATCCAGCGTTGTCTTCTCATGATCGACCCGCCATGTCTTGAGAAACCCGTACTGCGTTGCCCAATCGTACCACCAATTCGGATTCAGCTTGCCGCGTCGATCCCCGAAGTCACCGGGGCTTGTCCACATGCCGATCTCCACGCCATTGACCCACACAGAAATGTTCGAAGGCCAGTTATGATCATAATTGGGCGCCTCGGAGCATATCTCCATGGACAATTCTAGCGATTCGATGCGAGCTCCGGCCGGAATATCCATCGGCATTAAATATTCCAAATATCCCTTGCGCAACCAGATGATCTGGGCATTGACATGCTTGGGATGGTAAAAGCTCGCGGGCTCGTCTTCCTTTATGATATACCCGTCGGCATTCGCCATTCCGCATGTCGGCGATACTTCGCAATCACTGTAATGGCCAATCGGCATCTCTACTTCATAGACATGCGTTACTCCTTTGGGTACCGAGTTTTTCAAATTTAACGCAATATGAATATCATCATAATTCCGGCTGCAGACCTTCATTGCCCCACGTGACGCCGGAAGCAATTCCGTATTAATTAACTCAGCCGCTTCCAACACTTTGATGTTGCTCGCTACCGTCGAAACGGGGAGTTTGAGCTTCTCGGCGATTTCAATAATATTCAAGTTCTTGGAATTCAAGAGCCTTAGAATATCAACCCGAGAACGTGTTGACAAGGCATGGGTTACCATTACCAATCTTTCCGGGTCGTTAAAACCAAGTTCCAGCACAAATCTGCTCTCCTTTAAACATATTCATTACAATAATTTTACTTCTTAATGAAATGAAAAACAATCACACTGGAAAGGCTTACACCAGTCATTTTCCTGCCTCTTGGCATAGGGCATCGTATAGTCGGACGTAGAAAACCATGACCTTCATAGCCAGAAATGGCCTCCGGGAGAACCGGAAGCCATCCATGATCAAGCTAATAATTCTTTATTTATCGGCCCGCTATGCCATCCGCTGTATCCTAATTGGCCGGCTTAATGTCGAAAAAGTCGATTTCTCCGTATCCCTCGCCTTTTGAAAAACGTATCGTGTTCACGCCAGCCTTCAACTGAACCCGCGCCGTGGACAGCCCCCAGTTCTCCCATCCTTTATTCGTGATGTGGAACTTGCTTGCGGTACCGGAATTTACGCTGAGCATGAGATGGGACCAATTCCCCCCGGCTGTTCCATTCGCCGTGCGGGCGAGCAGAATGTATTCGCCTGCGGACGCGGCATGTACCTTGAATTCCACATAGCTCTCCGGCGTATCGATATGCCCGGCCTTCATGCCCCCCGAGCCGTTAGGGCTTTGGGATGCATAGGCGATACCGCCGAATGTTCCTTCCTCACCTTCGTAACGGATGTGTGCCGCTTCGCCGGAAGGCAAGGTTATCGGAGCATTCGGATTCACCGGGACGCCGAGATTTGGCGTGTTGTCGGCATGCCACGTGAATTTCTGCATTCGAACCTCGCGGTTCCACCCGGCATTATTGTATTTGGCGACATGATAGAGTATCCAGTCCTCCGTACCGTCGGGTGACTTGGTAAACGAATGATGACCCGGTCCGTACAGACCGTTACCGGACTTGAATATAGGCTGGCTGCGTTTGCTCCATGATGCCGGATTCAGCAGATCGCTGGTTGTGCTGGCTGTTATGAGGCCCAGGCAATAGTCATTGGTCCAGCTTCCGCTTGCCGAATACACCAGGCTGATGACACCGTTTCGCACAATCACCTGAGGACCTTCGTTTACATGCGGGGAATGATTCGTTTCCCAACTATACGTAGGCCTAGCGATTTCGACACGGTTCGAATCGATCGTCCAAGGATTGCTCATGCGGGCGATGTACAGATTCTGCCGCACATTGGTGTTTCCTTCCCAGCCGGACCAGATAAAATACAACTGACCTCCCGTTTGCAGCACCGTGCCGTCAATCGCCCACTTGTTGGTGGGGTCCGTAATCTGCCCCTTATACTGCCAGGTTCCCTGCATCGGATCCGCCGATGTGTTCTCCATGACATACATGCGGTGATTGACGTTATCTCCATCGTCCTTGGCGTAGTAGATATACCAAGCCCCGTTGATATAATGCAATTCGGGAGCCCAGATCCCGCAGCAGCCCGTTTCCACGACCGTTGTCGGAGCTGCATCGATCGTGGTAAGCTGTGCGGACTTCCAGATGGTCACATTACCGCCGGTCGTTTTCGTGAAGTAGTAAAAGCCGTCGGTGTGTTTATACACCCAGGGATCCGCTCCCTCCTGCATGACCACGTTGTAGAAGTTGTTTTGAAGCGTAGCCGCATGTGTCGCCTGACCCATAGGAAGAATAAGAAATGCGCATATCGTGAGCAATAATTTGTTCCGGTAGTTCACCTTCATCCTTTAGTCACGTTCCTTTCGGATAATATGCATTCATACACCAAACAGGAATTGAACTCTGCCTACTTCTTTGACGGTCATGATGACGGCTCAATCTTCAATCGCGGCCTTGCGGGAATTGATGCGGCGAATCACCTCGGGATCGAATTTCGAACGTCTGTCATAGGTGTACAATCCGTTCACTTCCTGCTCCACATCGTACAGCTGGGTATAACAAAATCCGAACATCTTCGGATGATCCAACAGAACATTCGTTAAGCCCGCATAACGTTCCAGAAACGCTTCTTCGGAGGTCGGCCTGTCGCCATACCCCCATGACTTCTCGTCTTTTTGGTCCGGATTCCACCATATGCCGCCATATTCGCTGATGAAATAAGGCTGGCCTTCATACTGCTGCCGATTCGGGAAGCTATTGTACACCTCTCCGCCGTTCTTCATCGGCTCATATCGTTCCTTGAATGTCTCCGGGTTCTGATCGTAATCATGGATATCGAAAATATCCGTCACGACATGGAAGTTACCGCTCGTATCAATGACGGGACGCGTCGGATCCATCTTTTTCGATACTTCGTACACAATGCGCAGCACTTCGTTATTTTGCTTGGCGCCGTCACGGTCCCATGTCTCGTTAAAAGGACACCAGCCGATGAGAGCAGGATGATTGAAATCGCGTTCCATGCCTTCGAGCCATTCCGGGAGAAAATGTGACAGCCCCTCCGTTGTGGTAATGTCCAATCCCCAATTTGCATGTTCTCCCCACACCAGATACCCTAAACGGTCCGCCCAGTATAGAAAGCGCGGTTCAAACATCTTCTCGTGAAGCCTTGCGCCGTTAAAGCCGAGTCCCATCGAAATTTCGATGTCTTTGCGGAGATCCTCATCGCTTGGGGCGGTGTAGACCCCATCCGGATAGAATCCCTGATCCAGCACAAGGCGCTGAAACACGGATTTGCCGTTGATGCGGAAGGCCATGCCGCCCAGCATGACGGTTCTAAGCCCGAAATAGGATTGGACGGTGTCGCTCACCTGATCCCGTCCTTGCAGGGTTAATTCCAGATCATACAGCCTGGCCTGACCCACCTCCCACAAGTGAACCTCCGCCAATGGAATGGTAAGTTTGACGGACGGCCCGGATACGACCGCACTGGCGTTCCCTACAGGTTTTCCCTCATACAGAGCGGAGGCGCTCAGTTTATGTCCCACAGCATTTCCGCATATCTTTACTTCTAGGTGCGCGCAGGCATTATCGGGATCACCCACTATTTTCATGTCGGACAAATAGGCCTCCGGCACTTGCTCCAGCCATACCGTCTGCCAAATCCCCGTCGTACGGGTGTAATCACAGCCGTGCGAGTGGAACCGCCCGCTTTGTTTCCCGCGCGGCTGGCGTCCGGAACGGACGTCGTCTTCCGCACAGACGGTAATCACGTTCTTGCCCGGTATCACATGCGACGTAATATCAAAGCTAAAAGGCGTATATCCTCCGCGATGCATTCCTACGGATACACCGTTTACCCATACTTCCGTCTCGTAATCCACAGCCCCGAAGTGAAGCAGGATGCTGCCTTTCCATTCTTCAGGCACGGTAAAATCGCGTTTGTACCATACAGCTGCCATGAAATCCTTATATTCAACGCCGGACAGCTTACTTTCGGGGCAGAAGGGAACGGTGATCGTTCCGGATAGATCATGTCCCGGCTCATGGAATCCGCGCTCCTTCCCGCTTTTCCCATGATCGATTTCGAATTGCCAAGCACCGTTCAGATTAATCCATTCAGGTCTTACCCATTGCGGGCGGGGGTACTCCGGACGCGGCAGTGTTAATTCTGTCATGTTTAACTCCTTCTTTTAGGTTTAATTTGTCGGTATTTATCTGTTACCCGGCTGTCACCTATGGCTTTAGCCTCGGCTTCCCTTCACGTACAGCCTGCTGGTCTCTTCCCAGATTTCATTTGGCTCAAGACTGAAACACCCGATTTCTTCGGCTTCCATGTCCATATTGGGCGCATTGACCAGATTGATCTGCGGCTCAGGACAAAAGAAACCCTCGGTCGCTTCGTTGTTCCAGATCATCCATTGTTTATAGGAGGTGCCTACGTCATAAACCAGCGTCAGTTTCTCCGCCCGATCGGTAAGCTCCATCCGGTTTCTTCCATTTTGAGCTACAGCGGTATAATGATTGTCCATACTTTCGAAGAAGGGATAAACGCCTGCTCCTTGCATGACCTGCTCGTTAGCGGACAGCTCCTGATAGGATCCGGTGGGCAGCATTCGCCCATCCAGCTCCCACCGCTTCCCGACGGTCAGCTTTAAGCGGTAATCCCGGGCGTCGCCTCCATTGGTAAATGGCGCGTTGATGGACGTATGGAACGCCAGCAAACACGGCATGGCTTCTTGGCCTGTATTGGTAATCGTTACCCGCTGGGATAGCCCCTGCCGGCTTAAGCCATACCGAAGCTGGATATGGAACCGGAACGGGAAGCTTTGGAATACCGGATGCTGTTCATCCACGTGGACAGACACGGTCACATAAGCTTCCTGCCCGGAATGCCCGTATTCATCGACCTCCCATGGAATGTTGTACAGAAATCCATGCAGATGATGACCGGTTGCCTCTTCATTGACCGACAGCTGATGGACTTTGCCGTTCCACCGGAACTGGCCGTCTTTATAGCGGTTCGGGGGAAACAATACCGGAATGCCATGAATCATCGGTCTTGCTTTGAATCCCGGCATTTCCTCCGACGTCGGCTCATGCAGAAACCGATAGCCCTTATCGAGGTCCCGGAACGATATCAAATTCCCGCCGATATCCGGAAGCATGATGGCCTCATAACCCCCGGCTCTCAAATAAACTGCTCGCTCGTTATGGTATACGCCTTCGTAGGCATTCGTCCCTTCCATTTCTCCACCTCCTATTTACCCGTCATGATGTTGCGAATGGTTTCAAGCGGCGCCTTCGGCTTACGGTCATACGTCAGCAAACCGTTAATTTCCTGCTCAACATCCGTCAGCTGCGTATAGCAATATCCCTGGATCACCGGGGATGAAAACATCGGATCCACTACGGCCTTGAGCCGGATCAGGAAGTCCTCCTCGTTCTCGGCGCCGGAATACCCCCAGCCCTCCCAATCGCTCTTCTTAAAGGCTATCCCGCCAAACTCCGATACCAGAATGGGTTGGCCTTCGTAAGAAGCACCGCCGACGAATATTCTCCGGTTCGCCGGCATGGCTTCCACCGCGGAAGCGGCTGTTGCATACCGCTCCTCCAGCACTTCCTGGCGGCTCTCGTAGTCATGAATAGTAACCAGGTCGGTGGTCATATGCTCCCACCCGTCGTTGTAAACAACCGGCCTGCTATCGTCCAATGACTTCGTTAAATGATACATGGCAAGCCCATGCTGCTGCTGACGCTTATCCATCTGAATATTGGGAACGCCCCAGCTCTCATTGAGCGGAACCCAGGTGACGATGCAAGGATGGTTATAGTCCCGCTCGATGATCTCCTGCCATTCCGCCGTGAAGCGGCGAACATATGACTCGGAATATTCATACGCGTTAGCCGCCTCGCTCCATAACAGCAAGCCGAGCTGGTCGCACCAGTACAAGAACCTTGGGTCCTCCGTCTTCTGGTGCTTTCTCACGCCGTTGAATCCCATTTCCTTCGCCAGCTCCACATCGCGCTTCAAAGCCTCGTCTGAAGGAGCCGTCAGAATTCCCTCAGGGAAATACCCCTGATCCAGCACCAGCCTTTGGAAATACGGACGGTTATTCAGGCACAGCTTGCCGTTCTCGATCGATACCTTCCGCATCCCGAAATAACTGGATACTTGATCGACAACGTTCCCATCTTGAACAAGGCGAAACTCGATGGTATACAAGTTCGGAAACTCGGGGCTCCAGAGGCGTCCCAGGCCATGATCCGTAAAATCGCTCAGCCCTATAGTCCGGAGCTGTTCCGCATTTCGGATCGTATACTGATCCTCGGCAACCAATTCACCCTTATACGATATGGTGATCTGCAGCTTAAAATCCTCTGTAGATTTATAGCCGTCAAGGAATGTCCGGATGCGAATTTCGTTCCGGTCAATGTCAGGCGTCATCATCGCTTTGCTCAGATGTACCGGGGATACCGGCTCTATCCACACACTTTGCCAGATGCCGGTCGTACGGGTATAGAAAATGCTTGCCGAATGCTCAAGCCAATATTGTTTGCCCCTCGGCAGAGTGACGTCGCGGCTGAAATCCTCCACCCGCAGCACGACCGTGTTGCTTCCTTCCGTGAGCGCGGCCGTAATGTCCGCTTGAAACGGCGTATGCCCTCCTTCATGCATGGCCACCAAATGCCCGTTCACCCACACTTTGGCCATATAATCCACGGCACCGAAATGAAGCACGATCCGTTTCCCGTTCCAGTTCTGCGGGATTTCAAACGTTCTGCGGTACCATACCACATCATGAAAAGAAGGATCTTCAATGCCGCTCAGCCTGCTTTGGAACGTAAAGGGGACGTTGATCTTCCGTGTAAAGGAAGCCATCGCTTCCGCCCGATACCACCCTTCATCCTCGCCGATGGTTTCATCATCAAAACGGAAATCCCATTCGCCATTGAGGGTCAACCACTCTTTGCGCTGAAACTGGGGTCTCGGATATTCGCTGCGAACCGTTTGTGTCTTGCTAACTTCTGTCAACATGATACAACTCACTCCTAATTATTCAATCTCTCTATCTGCTCGTTTGAACGTCTAGCCTTTGATCGAACCCACATAAACGCCTTTCACAAAATACTTTTGCAAGAAAGGATACACCAGCAATATAGGCACGGTCGAAACTACTATTGCGCAATATTTAACCAACTCCCGGAAAGCCGTCGAGCTCTGAGCACTGTTAATGACAACCCCGCCCGCGCTGCCGATCGTGGTGGCCGTCGAATCATTAGCGACCAGGATTTCCTTCATGAGCAGCTGTAACGGGAACAATTCCCTATCCTTCAGCAGGACCATCGCGTTAAACCAGGAGTTCCAATTCCCGACCAGATAATACAGGAAGATAACGGCCAGCGTGGCTTTCGATAGTGGCAGGATGACCGTGATCAGAATATTGGCCTGGCTCGCGCCGTCAATCAATGCCGCTTCTTCCAGCTCTCTCGGAATCGATTGGAATCCGGTTCTTAAAATGATGATGTTCCAAGTGCTTAAAGCGGTCGGCAAAATCATCGCCCACAGATTGTTGTACAAGCCGATGTCCTTCATTAACAGGAACCAGGGAATCAGCCCTCCGCCAAAAAACATGGTGATCGTAATTAAAATCATGATAAAATTTTTGAAATACAAGTCCCGTCTGGAGAGCACGTATGCGCCCAATATCGTCATGACCATATTGACCAAGGTGCCCAGTCCCACATAAATGATCGTATTCATGTACCCCTTCAGCAGGCTGTTGTCTTTAAACACCAGTTTGTAACCGTCGAGCGTGAATCCCAGCGGCCTTAACAATACCCCTTTATGGGCCATCAAGGCGCTGGGATCGCTGACGGAAGCAAACAAGATATGCAATATGGGATAAAAACAAACCAACGTTAATGCGGTTAACAGCGTATAGTTCGTGAAGTCGAATACGCGGTCCCCTATGCTTTTATGCTTCCTTCTTCGTTTCACTTTGAGTTGCTTGATATCCTCCATAGCCTTCCCTCTCTCTTACCATAAGCTGGATTCAGATCTGCGCTTCACGATGGTATTTGTCATCCATAACAGCCCGAAGTTCACGATGGAGCTTATTAATCCGACGGCTGTAGAATAACTTAGGCTCGCTTCCCTCAAGCCCCTTCGGTAAACATAGGAGGCGATGACATCCGCCGTATCATAGATCAAAGGATTATAGAGCAGGATAATTTTCTCGTAGCCGGAGGCCATCAATCCGCCGATCGCAAAGATAAACAGGATGATGATGACCGGACTGATCTGAGGCAGCGTAATGTACCACATTTTTTTCACCCTGCCGACCCCGTCGATATCGGCCGCTTCATATAATGATGGATCGATGGAGCTCATCGCAGCCAGATAAATGATGCTGTCCCATCCGATGCTCTGCCAGATTCCGGAAAAGGTATAAATCGGCCGAAACAAATTGGAATACCCGAGAAGGGATGAGTAGTCTTTTCCCGTTATGAACGAAAGCAGCTGCGTAACGACACCTTCATTGGCCGTAAAGATGTGAATGATCCCGCACACAACCACCAGTGAAATAAAATGCGGCATATACGTAATGGTTTGAACGGTCCGCTTAAACTTGGAAGAACGAACTTCGTTCAGCAGCAATGCCAAGATGATCGGTGCCGTAAATCCAAACACGATGCCCCACACATTCAGCAGGAGCGTATTCTTGACGACTCTCCAAAAATAGGGTCCGGAGAAAAAATCGATAAAATGCTTGAAGCCCACCCAATCGCTATCCGCGAAGCCCAGCAAAGGCTTGAAATCCTTGAATGCGATCATAACGCCCCACATCGGCCCGTAGCAGAAGATAATGAACCACGCCACGACGGGAAGGGCCATCAGATAGACGAACCAATTCTTTTTCAGATCCTTTTGAATCAACCGCTTGGCATTCTTGGGCTCCGAGGGCGTCCGAACATGGTCTATTTCCCTGTTTTTCCGTAATATCTCCATGAATCAACCACCTGTTCTTATTATGAAAACTATCGTTGGTTATACCGATCCAAGGCTGCTTGATGGAGACTTATGAATTCGTCCAGCCCCATGCTCTGCGCTTCCTTCAAAAATTTATCGTAAGCATCGACCGGCAATTCGCCCATAATGATCTTCGCAAAGTATTCTCCGCGCAGCGTCGATAACTGGTTTCCAAGCTCGGCTTCGCGCGAGGCTTCTTCTTTCGTGAACGTGATCGGCGGCATCGCCATGCTGGTATCCATGTTTTCCGTCCAATTCTTTCGGATATCTCCCGAATAGCTTCCTTTAGCCGAGATCAACGGGTTGGCGTGGTGCTCATCGCGGATATTCGGCCAACTATGCCAGCGGTATTTCCAAAGTGTGACGTCTACCGGCTGACCTTCCGGATCATTGTACATATAACTGTTTTCAGGATAATAAGGCATTCCTTGCTCATCCACCAAGTGCACGGTACCGTACTCTCCGAAGTTAATGATCTCCCAGCCTTTTTTGGAATAATTGAAATCCAGCCATGCCATTGCAGCTTCGACATTTTTGCTCTGGGTGGTGATGGCCGCACTGGTTCCGGTTCTTTTGAAGTTTTTATAGGTGGTCGAGGATTTGTCTCCTTTGTTAAGTACAGGATTCAGCGCCCCCACGAAATCAATATCGTTCTGCACTTTCCAATAGCTCCACATCGTATCCGGTGAGTCCATCATCACGGCCGTATCTTCGGATATCGCGCTAGCCATCCGTTGATTGAAATCAGCGGTTGCCCAATCCCGATTCAGCAAACCTTCCTTGTTCCACTGCTGCATGGTCGCGAGATATTCCTTGGCTTTCGGCTGCGCAGGACCCCATGCGACCTTGCCGTTCTCATCCAGGAAGGTCCAGTCCCAGACGCCATATGCACCATTAATGATGCCGGTAAAAATTTGACCGTACGTCGATCCGTAATTCAGTGGAGCTTTATATCCGACTTCCTTAGACTTCTTCAGGAACTCATACCATTCGTCTATTGTTGTCGGGACTGGAAGTCCCGTCTTATCCAGCGCTTCCTGCTTGATCAGCGTTCCGAACCAGATCCATTCGGAATACGGGGCGATGCCGTAGAAGCCCAGCAGCCTACCATCGTCGGTCACGGTCGTTTTTCTTCTCGTTTCGTCCGAATTGCGCCACGCTGTATAGTTGGGAGCATGCTCTTCCATCAGGTCGGTCAGATCGAGGTAAGCGCCGTCATTCACCCCCGCTTCAAAGCCTCCCGGATAACGACCCGGGTCAATGATGATGTCCGGCAGCTCACCGGAGGAGATCATCAAGGTAAAGCTATCGGCTTCCTGCCCGACAGGCGGCGTAATGAAGTTCACCTTAATGCCGGTCAGTTTCTCCACCTGCTTCTGAACCAAGTGATTATTCATATCCGGGATGTTGGAGTTGGCAGGCATCCATACATCCAGCACCACATCGCCTTTGACGGGATAAGCGGAATAATCGCTAGGAATGACTTCTTCGAAAACGTCGCCAAGGTATGTATCATTCAGCGTGCTGTTTACCTCGTCGATTTGTTCCTGCGTTGGTGCTTTGTTACCGCGTATGTCCCCGCTAATATCTTCAAAGGTCACCTCATTCTTCTCTTTGGAGACGCCCTCCTCCTGGGTTACGGTATTATCGGGCTCATTCTTTGCTTTACCGCTGCAAGCGGTCACCATCGAAATGATCAATATGGATATGAATAACAGAGTGAAAAAACGCTTCATCGTTCTGTTCATGCTTAACCTCCCATGATATGAATAATTGACGAGCACCCCCAGCATTAGCGTCGAGAGGATCTATATTCCGTAGTTTTTAAGGGGTGCCAGTTTAAAGCTTGCTATCTACCATTCTTCAATCGTCGGCGTGTCTAAGCACCCCAGTCTGAAATGCTGCTCTTCCTCATCACCATTCCAATGGATCCCCTTTCACATGTAAGTTGACGGTATTACCAACCTCTACGCATCCATTTAATACAATTATCCTGTATCTTTAACCGAAGTATAAGCATATTGATTTATCTTGTCAACGCTTTCATACATAATTTTTGTAACTAAAGTGAGTCATTTTTTTAAATACATGCTTTTAATTTAGGATATCGGAAACGATAAATAAACACATATTCCTTTATACAAAGGGATTTTCATTTGGAAAAACACGATTTCCGTTATGGATTTGCAATTCCTTCACGTTTCACTCTTATCCGTAATAAACCCCCATTCATTACACAAAATCCGTAATGAATGGGGGTTTATATAAAATCCTATGAATGTTCACTTCATCAGTGCGGCATTTGCCACTCCTTTGCCGTCATCATCGTTCTTCTCGGCAATACCTACTCGTTTATGTTATGAATCCGCATACATGATTCTCCGGACGGTATCGGTATGGCCTCCGAATCACTGGCAGGGACACCGAAGTCCGGGGTTCCATCCGGCTTCCAGTCGAACTTCTGGATGCGGGTCGATCGCAAGGCCGTATCTGCTCCAGGCGCTGGAAGCGCATGGTAGACGATCCAGTCCTCCTTGCCATCCGGTGATTGCGTGAAGCTGTTATGGCCGGTGGCATACACCCCGTTTCCCACGCTTTTGTAAAATACAGGCTCCATGGATTTAGTCCAGGAAAGCGGGTCCATCGGATCTGCGGTTTCATCCATCGTGAGCATTCCCAGCGCATAATCCTCAGACCAGGTGGTGCTGGCCGAGTATACTAGGAAGATACGGCCGTTTCGCTGAAGGATAACGGGACCTTCGTTAATGGCCATTCCGCCTTGTTTTTCCCAGGATAGAGTCGGGGCCGTGAGCAATACATGGTCCCCCGTCAAGGTCCAAGGGTTCGACATTCTCATGATGTATATGGCAGAACCGTAGTCCGGGAAATGTCCGTACCCGGCATACAGGAAATAAAGCTGATTCCCTAAGGTCATGACCGTACCGTCCAGTCCGGGTACAGGGGTTGGCAGCGCGCCCTTCCATTCCCATTCGCCTTCCATCGGATCAGGCTCCACGTTCTCCAGCACGCATATTTGGCGTGACTCGTCGCCTCCTCCATCATTTGCCGTAAAATAAATGTACCATTTGTTATCCAAATGATGAATTTCCGGCGCCCACAGGTTATAACTATAGCGTCCGCCGGCTTCCGGAGTCCAGATCGTTTTCTTCCGGCCCTCCGCAAGGCCTGTCAAGGTCGCGGATTGCGTCAACTCCAGACGATCGCGTCTCGTCGACATAAAATAGTAATGGCCGTCCGTATGCTTCCATACCCAAGGATCGGCTGCTTGCTCCACAATCGGATTATTGAATGTTGGTCCATGTGGCATCTTCTTATCCCCCTCATTCTTCAATTTCTGTAACCTGAGTAACCACTAGGGCGATACCAATGATGACTCCCACTAGCTCCTCCACACCTCCCGCAAAAAAGTTAAACTCATCTTACTGATGTCTTCCAGCGTTGTCTATAAGCAAAAACAAGAGGTATTTTATGTTATATTATCTAACATATAGGGGGTGGATGTATTGGTTCATGAGGAAAGGAACCCACTCCGTTGGGGTCGGTGCCAATCTGGAGTCCGTCCAGAACGCTATTGTCGAACGCAAAAAAAGCTAATCCATTAAGGATCAGCTTTACTGTACAATGGATCTGGCCAGACGAAACCCGAGATCCTCAATCCGAAACGTCGGGTGGCTACGACGGCGGCATGTCGCCCCGCAGCCCCTGGCCTCTTCCGCCCAGCTTCCGCCGCGGAATACTCTGTATGAGCCGTATACGTCCGGATCGTATATATCCCAACACCATTCCCACACATTTCCGAGCATATCGTAAAGCCCCCAGGCATTCGGATGCTTTTTGCCTACCACATGCAGGGCGCCCCCGGAATTCCCTTCATACCAAGCGATGTCATCAAGCTCTCCGTAACGATAGCCATCACTCCCGGCCCTACACGCATATTGCCATTCCGCTTCCGTCGGTAGGCGGTACCCATCCGTCTCCCAGTTGCACACCACACACTCACCATCTTCCGTGGCCGAATAACACTCGTCTAGACCTGAGTGCCGAGATAGCATATTACAGAAGTGAATCGCATCATTCCATGATACATCGACGACCGGAGCCTGCATGACATCAGTGAATCCTGCCAACTGCGACATAAGCGAGAAATATAACGCCTTTGTAACAGGAATCGGTGCAAGCTGAAAAGCATTCACTTCAACCGCCCACGAAGATTTGATTCGGTCGTCCCTTAATTGAATTTCGCCTGCTGGAATGTCTACCATCGGATATTCTTTTGGATTAAACCCTGGTACTGACAACCGTCTTCCTCCCGCTTTCGTCTCTTAGTTCAACCTGCTTAACCGTTCAATTCCTTGTTGTTCACTCGGCAAGAAAAAGAAATCGTTTCCCTTATTGCATTCGTATATGAAGTCTTGCAAGCTTTGGCTGCCCGTTTCATATTGCACGGTTGCCATAAGATCCAATGGGGATAGGACATCCTTTATCATTATCTCATTGCTGCTTACGACCGCTATGGTTCCTCCATCTGTTTCAACCTTCTCGATATTCATAGTTCCCTCCTGTTTCGGTAAGTCTTCTTACATAATCCTCACATATGTACCGGTTATCGCCGCCGTTGGCTGGTGGAACGTTCGCTACTCTAAAGAAGCTCAAACCTATAACCATCGCCATCAGCCCATAGGCAGCGCTGTGGGAATCCTCAACGGACATATGTCCAGTCCGATTACCGTAATCCATGATCTTGGTGATGCCTTGGAGATCAGCCTCGTAACTCTTCGATACAACTTCCTGCAAATTGTGATCCAGCATGGCTTTTGAGAAAAACTGCACAAAGAGTTTGCCTTGATCTGCATGCGGGATATACATCTTCTCGACCCCATCCAGCTGCGACACATTAATCGTTTGATCCTTGTCATCGGTGAGCGGGGGAAGCATAAACTTCAGGGCAAGATCCATCATTTCCCCCGATGTCATGGTATGTTCAATGCCTGATTCGATCTTCAGTCCATAGTACGCCAAGAACGACTTGAAAGCTTCAATCGTCAGATGATCCTTATTCTTATAATAATAAGTGACAACTCCCTTGGAGCAGTTCGCATGATCAGCAACCTTATCCAGGGTCATGCCGTCAATCCCATACATGCTGATGCAGGTTAACGTGGCATTAATGACGTCTGCCCTGCGTTTTTGTTCCATCCCTAATTTGGGCATGATTTCTTCACCTGTATCTTTGTTGATTTTATTTATACTGAACAGTCGGAATAAAAAGAGTGTACACAAGAATTACACTTATTGTCAATGAAGGCTTATTAAGCGAGATGGCATCCAATGCCAAAAACCCCCGGTCTTGTTCAAGACTGGGGGTTTGCTTCTTCTCAAGTTTGAACACGCATTTATTTCCCAGCCAAAAACTCGTCCAACTGACGCTGGATTTCAGCGACATAGTCATCAATGCCCGCGGCCTTCAGCTTCTCGATGGCTTTGGGATACTCTGTCTCAAAATCGATGAAACCGGAACGTATAGCGGCTAAATCCTTGCCCGCAATTTCTTTCAGAGCCGTCTCGATTAACTTGACCTTCTCATTGTTAAATCGGAAGCCCAATGAATCGGATCGTATAGCCTTCTCATCCCAGCTCTTATACTTATCGATGGACTCTTGGGCCACACTCGGCCCGAACAATTGGTAATTTTGGTTTCTAAACATCCATTCATAGAAGAATTCGCTAGCGGTGAGCTTATTGATTCTTCCATCTACAATCTCGTAATCCTTGCCTTCGATGCCATAGAGAGCAAACAGATAATTCTCCTGGGATTTATAAATCCAGTTCACGAATTTCATGGCTCCTTCCGGATTAGGAGCATTTACTGGTATGCCAAGAACTTCTCCGCCTGTGGCTGTCACATAACGCGGTTTATCCTCGGCTAACAGGTACGTTTTAATCTCGGCATTCGGCGCATTGGCTTTGATGGCATCGACAATTTCCATTTCCTTGCCCAAAGATCCTTCAACCCATAAATATAAGCCTGTCTGCATGCGGGAGTCTCTCTCATTGTATTTGATGGTCAAATCCTCTGTATATAACCCCGCATCATACATTCCGCGGTTAAACTTCGCGACTTCCTGGAACGCTTCCGTTTCATAGTAGCTGTATGCTTTTTTGCTGTCTTCCCCGAATACGACCAAATCTTCTACGGCGATCCAGTTATATTGTTCATCGCTAAAATATCGGGTCAACGGCTTAAAGACAATATCGGCGGGCCCCTTCATTTCAGGGAATTTCTCTTTCGCCCTGGTTGCGAATTCCTTTAAATCGTCAGCTGTCTTCAAGTCGGTCATCCCCACCGCTTCGAGAATATCCTGACGAACGGCCACCAGCTGGTACATGGCGGAGGACGGTGCATATGCGGATGGAATGCCATGAATCTTCCCATCGATCGTTGCGCCCTGAAGCTGTTCCATCGGCAGGACTTTTAACATATCCTGACCATATTTCTCGATTAAATCATCCAATACCATGGCTTGTTTCTTGTTGACGATGGTAGAAAGGTCCGGGAGGCCATCCCAATATAAATCGATCGGTTCATTTGCGGCCAGCATGATATCTTTTTGTTCCCAATACTGAGCCCACGGCACAAATACGACTTCAACCTTCAAACCAAGATCGGCTGCCATCTTCTCCGCGAATTCGTTATCCAGAAATTCGCCCATCCGATCGCTTCGCTCCCCCGGGTACAAAATCGTGACGGTTTCGAGCTCGGCTGCCCCCTCTTTTTTGCCGCTGCATCCCGCCATAACCGAAACGGACGCGATCAATAAAACCAACAAGATCAGCATTTTCCTTGCTTTCATGAAAGACCCTCCCTAATAAAATGGTTAATCTATGTTAAAAGCCGGAATCGGCCAGTAACCACGCAGGCGTCTATTCTTTGACCGCACCGGCCATAATCCCGTGCACGAAGTATTTTTGAATGAAAGGGTACAAGAATATGATCGGCCCGATCGTAATGACCGTAATGGCCATCTTCACGGTCTCCGCTGGCAATGTGATGTTACCTGACGCCCCTGATGGAATACGTCCGGAGCTTATCGCATTGACGTTCGACAGGATGTTGTAGAGGAAATATTGCAGCGGAAATAAATCGCGTTCGTTAATAAAAATCAGAGCATGCCACCAATCATTCCAATATTGAAGCGCATACATTAATCCAACCGTCAGCAATGCGGTCTTGCTTAATGGGAGGGCTACTTTTACATAGATCGTAAAATAATTGGCGCCGTCCATCTCAGCAGCTTCATATAAAGATGGAGAGATGCTTGCAAAGTATGTGCGCATCAGAAACATGTTCCATACGCTGAATATGGAAGGCAAGATCAAGGCCAGAATGCTGTTCTTCAGTCCATAATAATTGACGCTGACCATGTACCACGGAATCAAGCCGGCCGAGAAGATGATCGTAAAGTTGCTAATAAATGCGAGCACGTTGCGGTATCTCAGCTTTTTGATGGATAGGGAAAATGCAATCATGCTGGTAATTAGCAGGGCCCCTACCGTACCCACAGTGGTTACAAACAGGGTTACTCCGTAGGATTTGAGCAGTTTCATACCACTATTAACAAAGATATATTTATAGGTATCCAAGCTGGGACTTAAGGGGATGATCGAATAGCCGTTTCTCGCAACGGCCTGTTCCGAAGAAAAGGATACGCTTAAGGTTAAAACAAGGGGATACAGACACACGAGTGCGAATAAGCCAATGAATCCATAGGCACAGGCTATCACCAATTGATCGCCAAGCAATCTATTCTTTTGTCTCATCAAAATAGACCCTCTCCGTCATTTATTTTCTTAGCCGATTGGTTTGCAGCCGTAATCAGGATCAATCCCATCAAGGACTGAAATAGCCCAATTGCCGTAGAGTAAGAAAAGCCCAGCGTACGCATCGACTGATAAACATAGGTATCGATGACCGTTACCTCTTCAGCCAAGACCGGGTTGTTGCCCACAATACCGTAAATCATGCCAAAGTCCCCGTAGAAGATCCTGCCGACGCTCAGCAAGCTCAAGACAATGATGGTTGGTTTCAGCATGGGCACGGTCAAGTAAAAAATCCGCTGCAATTTGTTGGCGCCATCCACCTTAGCCGCTTCGTATAAGCTTCCATCAAAATTGGACATCGCCGCCATATAGATAATGGAGCTGTACCCGCTCCATTTCCAGACGCTCGACAGAATGATGATCCATTTCCAATACTTTGGCTCCGAGTACCACCTTATCGGCTCTGCTCCGAAGAACTCCAGAATATGATTGGCAACACCCACATCTGTAGAGAAGATCCCATACAGAATCGCTCCAACGACGACCCACGAGATGAAATAGGGAAAAAACATCATACTCTGAGCGACTTTTTTGTAGGTTTTATGCCGGATTTCGTTGATCAGAATGGCAATGCTGACAGGAATGATAATGCCTAATATGAGACCAAAAAAGTTGATGTACAGCGTATTATAGGTAACCTTCCATCCCATGCTGTTTTCCGAGAAAAAGTATTTGAAATTGTCCAGACCCACAAATTTACTGCCGAAGATGCCGTCGACCACATTGAAATCGGTAAACGCCATCCATATCCCGGCAAAAGGGATATAGGAGAACATCATCAGCACAATCAGAGCAGGCACGCACATCAGATACAGTATTCTGTTTTTCTTTATTTCATCTAGAAACCCCTTAACCACTGAACCCATTCCATCATCACGACCTTTGCATTGTGATTAACGATTAAGCTAACATGCTCTGCTGCAGTCTCTCCTTAAGTTGATCCAGATCAATCACGGTTCCGGTCATTCTGGCCTCTTCTGCTGCATACGCCATGATATGACTTTCGACGGACATGTCGATGGAGGATCTGCTGCTGAAGTCGGCGTTCTCCACATTATCCAAGAAGTCGATCATAAGACCTGTGTCGCCGCCATTATGTCCGCCGCTCATGGCTGCCGGCCGAATGACCGTTTGCTGACTGGCTTCAGCCATATTGGAGTTAAATCGAGTGACTTCAATGACATTCAAGCTGTCATCCCCGCGGATTTCCCCATGCTCACACATGATTTTGAGCGTGCGGTACATTTTATTCGTAAATCCGCTCAAGTTAAACGTTGCCGTAACCCCGTTCTTAAACTCGATAATGGTCACCTGATGATCACACACATCATTGTCCATCCGATAAACGCAGCGTCCATAAGGACTTGTTTCCAATGCCTTCATAAGTCCCGCTTCGGACTGATCCACCGAAATGGCTGTAGCCGGCCATTGTCCTCTGACGGGCATATAGGCTTTTCTTGCATCGAATCGGCAATCCTCAGCTGCCTTGCAGTCCAAGCATCGTTCAGCGCTTCCAGCCGGTGCATTCTCCGCTTTAAAATAAGTCAAGTTTCCATAGGAAGAGATACGTTTGGCTTGACTGTCCACCAGCCAGGCTAGAATATCCATGTCATGGCAGGACTTCTGCATGATGATCGGACTGGCCAGGTCGCTTCTTCTCCAATTGCCTCTTACAAAGGAGTGTGCCATATGGAAATTACCAACATTCTCGTTATGCTGAATGGTGATCACTTTACCGAGCTCATGACTATCAATAATTTTCTTAATCTCTGCAAAAAAATGGGTGTAGCGGAGCACATGACACACAATCACTTTCCGGCCTGTTTCATTGGCTTTTCGTTGTATTCTCAAGCTTTCTTCAGGACTTGGTGAAATGGGCTTTTCCAACAAAATATCATAGCCCAGATCAAGTGCCTCCATGGTTTGGTTATAATGATCCCGGTCCATGGAAGAAACAATAACGGCATCGCAAATTTTACCGAGTCGATAAAATTCATCTACGGATTTAAATTGTTTCTCCAGAGGAATCTGAAACTCATCCGCTGCCGCCTTTCTTCTGCTGTCATTCGGTTCAACGACCGCAACAATGTCCTCGCTTTGGTATGCATGCCTTGCGTAGATCATGCCTCTTTGTCCTGCGCCGATTAATGCTAACTTCAAATCCATAACCTCCAGCAAACTCGAATTTGTCCTAAACGATCTACTCCTGTTCTGGAACCACAGGATCTTCCAAGGGATAATATCCTTCCGGATAATAAGTGTCCCAAATATTCTTCAGCGGATCCTCAGCGGATATTTCGACTTGTATCGTGCCTGCCTCATAATACCCATCCTGTTGCGGATTCTGTATATGTAGGGGGATGTACGACCGGTCTTCGAAATAGAGTGCTATACTCAGCGTATATTTACCCGGTAACATATCCTTCAGGGAGACCATCTCGTTATGGACAAGGTCCCCGGTTAACCAGGAATGCGTGGCGGCGTGCAGGGGATATTCATAGGAAACCTCCCCCTGCTTTAACTGCACCCATAACTGAAACTCCCGGTATATTCTCGAACTGCCCTCGTTGACGAACCAGAATCGCAATGGCAAGCTTCCA
Organism: Paenibacillus sp. ISL-20; assembly: GCF_018613005.1. NCBI lineage: Bacteria > Bacillati > Bacillota > Bacilli > Caryophanales > Paenibacillaceae > Paenibacillus > Paenibacillus sp. ISL-20. The sequence goes on along the minus strand of NZ_JAGGRD010000027.1, from coordinate 37,557 downwards.
CGGCTATATACCGTTTCCGGATAAGTCAGTCGGCGCAAAGTTAGATGATATCCAAGCCCCATATTCAGATTGGAGAGGCCGGCGTGCCAGCGATATGCCTCGCGTCTGGTATGAGGACCGCAAACGTCATCGGTCACATGAAGGACCACCTGGTAGCGCTTCCATATCTTCTGCAGTTTGTGTTTGGCAAAAGCCCCACAGCATTCGATCCAATTCGCCTCACTGCACTTCACCAGCAGGCCAAATCCACGACTGTGTTCTCTTAAATGTTGAATCAGTCTATCATTCTGCAGTTCCGCTAGCAGCGTCTGCGTCTCAAACGACTCCATATAAGCGTTCCATTCTTCCTTACTATCAGCTAAGGTTGATATCAGAACGGCTGTTAAGCGTCTGTCGGAGTCAATATAACTACCGACTTTTCGGATCAAAGCGGCAAAACAATCAGGTGCGTAATCCTGAACCCAGATTGGCAATTCCGGTACCAGGACTAGAATGGGGTTTTGGGCCGTACGCAGTGCTTCATGGATCGCTTCAAGTCTGTATTCTCCTCGATGCGGCTCAAGCGCTCTCCAGGAAAAGGAGACGTATTCGAATGGTCCCTGGCTTGCATCATGCTCGCTATTCGATAAGGGCTGCGGTCGGATTTTTACGGTTTTATACTTCTCGTAGTTTTCGAGTGAGTATTTCCCCATCCTCTTCTCTCCTTTGCAAATGGCTGTCAACGGTTTTATGGAACTGCTCGATATCTGCATCGGTTATATACGGCCTACTGCCAATCTTTTCGATATCTTCCCGCAATACAATCATGCTTAATGTGTTAAAACGGGCTCCCGTTTCCATATACGCGGCTGCTGCTTTTTGCAGTGAGGTTGTATATTCGCCTGGGCTTCGGACCGGGTCTGCCTTCCAGTCTCCAAAGGCTTCATAACGCAGCATGCCGTCCCCTTCCATGGTCGGATAATTATAGAATTGTCGTTGAACGAGGACGATATTGCTTTTTTCAGGGTCCAGGATAAGCGACAGCCTTGTATCATAGAGCCAGCTTGAGCTCCAGAAGCCTTTGATGAGTAACTCCGGAAAGTACTGGTCATAGAATGCAGCAGCCATCTCCATGGAACTCTTCAACCTGTCCGGTGTGTACCCGGGGCCGGATGGAATGTGAAGGGCTAACAGCGTATCCCCTTTTTGAAGTGCCGGCTCCCATTCCTTCTTAAGGATCGGCGTTGTTTCTCTTTCTACGAATCCCATGGGATTTATCCGATTAGCGATGACAAACTCGGCATTCTCGTGCCATTCTGAGGTGAAGTTTCCTTGAAGATCATATACATCATTGATGCCATTCCGTTGTCCATCACTGCGAAATTCTTCGCCTGCGTGCCGAAGGGCAATCACCTCCTGCGTGTCCACATGACGGAACATGGTGAAAGGATCCTCAAATCGGTAGGGGATAAAATAAAACCGGTCTAACAGAAAGATGGAGCAGGTATAAAAATTCATCACCCATGGAAAATCATGAACCTTGGCGTCGCCGTGCTGCACCAATTTTTCCAATTGAAGCTTCAGGGGCTGTTGAGGGATCTGGTCGTAGTAGGCTTTAGGTACGGAACGCGTCTCCAGCATGTTCATGGAAGGAACAACGCAGGCCAGCAGCAAAAGAAAGGAGTATAATTCTCCGTATTGCTCCATGCATCCCGGTGTCATATTCGTATAATGAGTCTCATCACAGCGATTGCGCAAAGTGCACATATCATCTACCAAAAATTGGGTAAAGTGAAATAGTACGGCATCTTTCTCTATCGCCTCAACCCCATGAACGAGCCATTGCCGGGTATGTTCAGGAATTTGATACTGCTCAAAGATTCCAGACAAGAACTCCCGCGGGATAAGATGGGGCTTACTGTCCGGTTTATGGCGATTATATTTGGCTTCCAATCCTTCCGGCAGATAATCAAAGTTGCAGATTGCGATACACTCTTTAAAATTCAACAGACTCTCCATTTCCTTTTCTCCCCCGTTCAACGATTAGCTTGCCCATCGGGTAATAGCCGTCCTTGTTCCCCTCAATCGCCAGCTGGATATTCCCGATTTCCTTCACACCGGTTTCGATGCCAATCTCCAAACGATATTCACCTTCGGACATATTACCGGGTAAACCAAAACTTTCTTCCCAAACAATATCTTCGTCCGGCCGCCACTCCCTGATATCCTCCCTGCTGCGCAGCGTATAGGTTTGGTCATGGCCAGTAAGCCTCACGACCAGCGGGTAGTGATTATAGATCGGGGCTACTCCTACATTAGCCCACAATGCACTGATTTTTAGCTGACCACCCGCATTCACCTTCGAATCGTACGTGAACTTCCTCAATTCAAATCGGTATCCCATCTTATTCAGCCAAGCCTTGACCTTCTCTTTCCACGGTTCGGGGACTACCGTTCCTTTATTGTTAAAGGAAGAGATGTGCCACTTCAGCGTTTCTTGAATGATATAATCCATATCCCAGCCCTGAAGATACCAATCATTCATGTGCCAGCATGCTTCAAATAGAATCGGAGCCTTCTCCCAGGCATCTCCCATGTTGAAATTCTGAATATTCTGGGGATAGAAATCCGTCATATGAGACCACTGATTTCCATGAAAGCCGCCCATATCACCCAAGCAATCGACGCGAAAGCCCACTTTGGCTTTGCGATCTTTTACAATGCTGATCGACAGGGGATCATGCAGCAGAGCTTGGAGAGGCGTTATTTTAAACCCGTCCAAGTAGGCATCTGTAATGCGTTTAATGGCCTCCGGCTTTAAAAACTCGGTCCCGCCGCCTTCTCCCCAGGCCCCTACAATCGTCAAATCAATTGAGCTTATGACCGGGTGTCCGTCAAACCGTGCGGCAAACGCCTTGATAAAGTCAGACCAATACAACACATAGGGTGTGGTCTCTGGGTCAACTCTCCAGAACGGAAAGTCGGGCTCCTCTGGATATTCCGCACGATACCAAGCCGGTATATCATCTTCTTCGCTTAACGCGTATGGGGAACAGCGAACCACGGCCGTACAGCCCAGCGATTTGGCGTAGTCCAGCCTCTCCTCAAGAACTTCCCACCTGTACTCCCCTTGGCGAACTTCCAAGTCCCGCCAGCGCACGCTGCAGAAATACACTTTGCTGTCGGGATGATTGTACGTTCTACTGTCTTCCGTGAACTTGTATTTCTTGTGCTCTTCCCCTCGGTTGTCGCAGATCCGATCCGGGTCCCCCATTAACCCCGGTGCTGCTGTAAAACCAATGCCCGGGTTGTTTAGGATGTCTTCCAATATCATGGGGTAAACCGTTACTGCTTTGTTCATGTTCTAATCAGCCCCCCGCCGCCTGCTCAAACGCCGCTGTTTTGTTACGTAAATGTTACGTAACAAAACAGCATAAAAACTTGTAACATTTCGTGACTTCATGTTATATCATCCATGCATATCCTTGCAATAATAATTTTAAATTTTTAAAAAATTCTAGTAACATAGCACGATAGGAACATGTTATGATTGATTTTAATCATGAACGCTTGTAGACTAAGAACGTAACATTGTCACGCAACAAAATAACGCAACAAAACAACCAACAGGTCCATCATTGTTTACCATGTAACATTCCTATAAACTCTAAATGGTGACTATTCGTAACTAAAAAGGAGAATGTGTTTATTTATGAGTACCATTCGGGATGTTGCTAAATTAGCAAATGTATCTACTGCCACCGTATCCAGAGTGTTAAACAATGATACGAAATATAAAATTACGGACGAAACCCGGGAACGAGTTTGGCAGGCGGTTACGCAGCTGAACTATAAAATCACTTCAAGTCCCAAGCGAAAAGTTTCAACCAGGGATCATTCCGATAGCAAGTCGCAGATCAAGATCGGTTGTGTACTAAGCGTAACAAAAGATAAATACAACGATCCTTATTTCATGTCGATCTTATCCGGTGTGGAAGAGCGATTGCTGAGTGCGGGATATAACATCTCCTTTATCCGGACTGGAATCGAGCTGAATGATAACAAGATCTTATTCAATACATTCAGCGAACCGATTACCGGTCTGATACTTATGGAATCGTTGAACAGTGAAACCTATGAGTATATACGCAAGCAGGTCCCTTATATCGTGGGGATTGATACCGAGCGCGGGGATATCGATAATGTGGGCTATGATCATTACAATGTTGCTTCGATGGCCGTCAACCACCTCATTGAAAAAGGCCACACCCAGATTGGTTACATCGGGGGAAGCGGATTAACGAATAACCTGAAAGACAGCCGCCGTTACCGAGGCTACTACGCCACCATGCATGCTGCCGGAATGTCGGTGAATCCCGATTGGGTTATTGATTGCATGTGGGATGAAGCGGTCTGCATTGAACAAATAAATCATTTATGTAAAACCAAAAATTGCCCGACCGCCTTCTTTGCAGGCAGCGATCTAATGGCCATGGCTGCCCTCAACAGCTTGTATAACAACGGCATTGCCGTTCCTACTGAAGTGGCTGTCATGGGTCTATCCAATATCGAGGTGTCCAAGTATTCCAATCCGCCTCTATCAACAATCGATGTACCAACAAAAGAAATCGGCATGGTTGCCGTCGACAACCTGATCGACAGAATGAACGGAAATCAACTACTGCCCAAGAAGGTGATTTTGCCTACCCGTTTGGTCGTACGCAGTTCCACTTAAAGGGACTACGAAGTTGAAATGAATACATTCATCAACGCATTACACATGAAGGCACCTGACACGGTGCTCTTTTTTTCATGGTGGATGTGTTAGGAAGTTACATGGGAAAGGAGGTGATAGACTCAGATTCGGTAGAGTGAATCCAGTGTTAAAAAGACATTTGGACTTGCAGCTCTATGACACCAATCATTCTGTGAGGAGGTTTGACATGAAAGCATGGGGTATCAAACTGAAAATGAGATTCGCTATTTTTACGATGACGGCCATTCTTCTTACCTTGTTCCCTTATCCCCTCTTTATTTCGGCTGCGGAAGCGCCTTCTATCGTTGTGGATGGTGATCCAAGTGACTGGAAAGGGCTTCCGGCTCTTTCCACGAATTCGGGAACCGCTAACATCTTAAAGGCTTCCCACGACGACAGGAATCTTTATCTGCTTGTGGAAGGCTCAGGCCTTAGCACTACCATGGGAAGCTTCTGGCTGAATACGGACAAGAATGCTTCGACCGGATATCAAGCTTTCGGATGGGGGGCGACCGGAATTGAATGGCTCCTCGAGAATCAATCGTTATACCGCTACGCAGGAAATGGAAGTAGCTGGAATTGGGATTGGTCTTCCTCCCCTCCTTCTTCTCAATACGTGCGTACCTCATCTACTATTGAAGTTGCACTCCCTCTCGCTACACTTGGCCTAGCTGCGGGCAGCAGCGTGAGCATTGGTTATCTGGATAACAATTCGGATATCCATCGCCTGCCAGCGCAGAACCAGCCGCTTCCCGTTTATACGCTTAATGAAGGAAATCCCGGAAAAGAAATGATCGAATTTTACCCTAGCGAGCTGGATGATCCGCTCAATAACCCGTTTAAGGGTTGGGCTCCTTCAGCGAAATCGACCAATTACCCCCAGGACCACCGTCTCGTGTATGCCGGTGTCACCTGGAAAGAGTTAGAGCCAACCAAAGGCAACTATGATTTCAGTGCAATTGAAGCGTCCAATCATTTCGACTATTGGCAGAGCCGCGGAGTCAAGGTGGTGCTGCGTTTCATTCTGGACAGTCCTTCGGGTGTGCCTCACCGGGATATTCCCGACTGGCTGTACAATGACATAGCCAGTTTGGGACAATCTCCAGGTAAGGCCTACCAAGATGAAACCGGTGGTATGGGAGCCGGCAACAACACGGGCTTCTCTCCGAATTACAGTTCCGAGTATTTGATCGCCAGACACAAGCTTGCCATTGAGGCGATTGCGGAGCATTACAACACGGCTGACAGCCCGATCGCTTTTGTGCAAATCGGTTCGCTTGGCCATTGGGCGGAATTCCACACCTGGCCTTACATCGGACCGAACGGGGAAAGCAATTATACAGGCGCGTTTCCTCCGAACCCAATATCCAACCAATACATTCAGCACTATATCGATGCTTTCGCCGATCAGGAGGATTATACGCAGCTATTGATCAGACGGAGCGTGGAATTGGCCAAGAATAATAACAAGGGTCTGATTCTGGGAATGTACAATGATGTGTTCGGAGATCAGCCGAGCTTCGATTCCGAATGGGGATGGTATACTGGCACACAGAACGGTTATTGGGATGATATCGGCCAGCAGCAGCCAAACCATGCCAACTTCTGGGACACTCGCGTCTCTGGCGGCGAATTTTACGGGGGGGCCTATGGTATGAATGCTGCGCTCACGACAGGCAGCAGCTTTAATGAGACGCTGCGGCAGACCGAGCTTAGCAAACCGAGCTGGCTTGGACCGAATTCTCCAGCTTCCTTGGCGCTGGGCAATCCGTTGCAGGGCAATATGAATACACTGAAGAAACGAATGGGCTATCACTTTGTATTGAAGAAAGTTGCATATCCGCAAGAAAATAGCGGAAGTGCGTTAAATGTATCCGTCGCTGTGGAAAATAAGGGGGTTCAACACTTCCCGTTCAACTGGCCTGTTGAAGTGCAGCTGCGCAGCGGAGGCCATGTCGTGGCACGCCAATCCACATCGGCGGACTTAAGAACCTGGAGGACTGGTTTGCATACAGTCTCAGGCACTATCTCCACAAACACGCTGCCAAACGGTACCTATGAGCTGACCATAGCCATTCTTAATCCGTCCACGAACCAACCCGGGGTTGATTTTGCTAATACGGAGCGCCTTTCGGACGGAGCTTATAAGATCGGTACATGGACTAAATAATAAAAGCCGCAGGCTGATCCGAACACTATGAACAACAGCTATCGGGAATATCCCGATAGCTGTTGTTCATTCCGGCCCATGCTATAATGGACTCACCATTTAAAGCATACGGAACAGGGGCGACTTTTTAATGAATTCTCCTAAAACAGTACTGATCATTGAAGATGAACAGGATATCTCGCGCATTGTAAATGACTATTTGCGTGTTCAGGGATTCAGCACGTTCATCACGGAAAATGCCGGCGACGGATTGCAGGCGGTCCGTCACCGGCAGCCGGATTTTATCATTCTCGATCTGACGTTGCCTGACGCTGACGGGATTGAAGTGTGCCGCAAGCTCCGTACATTGACGGCTGCGCCCATTCTAATTTTAAGCGCCCGCAGCAGCGACACGGACAAAGTGCTTGCCCTGGGTTTTGGTGCCGATGATTACATGACCAAGCCCTTCTCGCTCAGTGAACTGGTCGCTCGCGTTCAGGCACATTTGCGCAGAATCCCAGATCCGAAACTCCCGGTATCCCCACAGCAGCGCTTACAATTCGGCACCCTGTCGATTGATAAAAATGCCCGCAGGGTCATGGTCGGACAGTTGGAAATTTCTTTATCCGCCAAAGAATTTGATTTGCTATACTTTTTGGCTTCCAGCCCTAATCAAGTGTTTACCAAATCGCAGCTGCTGGATCATGTGTGGGGGTATTCGGCTTATGTCGAGGATAATACGATCACGGTCTACATTCGGCGGCTCCGTGAGAAATTGGAACGAACCGAAATCAAGTCCTCCTATATTAAAACCGTGTGGGGCGTCGGTTATAAATTCACCCCCGACGAAACGGAGTAGCCCCTATGGACTGGAAATCTTGGTATTCAAAACGACTCTGGGCAGCTGGTCTATCCATCATTACGATGATACTATCTGTCGTTTGGCTTACTCTTATTGGACCTTCAAACCAGCTGGCTCCGTCAACTATTGTGAAGCAAATTCGCGTACTGACGAATCCGATCGTCCATACCCTGGAAAATGAGCATGCGGAATTACTGCTCACCGATGCTCCGATCCGGCGGCAATTAACCGACTGGAGTCAGGAGACGCGGGGCGGCCTCAAGGTTGTGCTTCCTGATGGAACGTTGATCTATGATAGCAAAAATTCATCGAAGCGCCCAATCAATCCGCGCTTTGAACTAGACTATACGCTGCGCATTTCTGACAGCGAACCGCCCCACTATCATCTCGCTTTTCCGCTGCGGGATGCCGGCACGAAAGCCTTTGTAGGTTACGCTCAATTTGCGGTCCCGGCATCTGCCTTGGCCACAGTAATGCCTTCCTCCGACTCCTTTATTTATGTGCCATGGATCATGCTTTCTCTGGCACTTTTGACGCTGCTTTATTTATTCTTCTCCATCGGACGCCGGGTGCAGCATGACCTGGTGCAGCCTGTCGCCGGACTCAAGCCTTATGCGGAAGCTATATTGAGAGGTGACTATGAGCAGCGTGCCGAATGGACAAGCGATAATGAGGTCGGGGAGCTCTATGCCGTATTTGATCTCATGCGTGAAGAGATTCGTAATTTACATATCCAGCAAGCTGCACACAGCCAGTCGCATAAAGAACTCATATCCAATCTGTCTCATGACTTGAAAACTCCGCTGGCGACAATCAAAGCGTATATTGAAGCCATTCGCGAAGGGATTTGCCCTGATCTGCCAAGTGTGATGACTTATCTTGAAGTTGTTCACGCAAATACGAGTAAGATGGCCGTGCTCGTAGACGATTTGCTGCTGCACGCACTGCGTGATCTGGAACAGATTGCCGTACATCCGATTGAGCAGTACAGCGCTCCAACGCTGGAGCCTATCTTCAACGCGATGGGCCATTATATCCGAACGATGGGCGTACGCTGCGAAGAGCCTGCTGTGATTCCTAACGTGCTTGTCCGCATCGATGCTGTACGGATCGAGCAAGTCATTGCCAATCTCGTCACGAACGCACTGAAGCATACCGAAACCGGAGATACAATTCGCCTCGCTGTTGAAGAACACTCGGAAACATCCTGCCTGCAGATCATCGTCTCCGATACAGGCAGCGGGATTTCCCCGCGTGATATGCCTTTTATTTTTGAACGGTACTATCAGGGTAACGTTTTACAACGAACTGCCGGCCAACTGGCCGAGCGCCACGGGGTCGGACTTGGTTTGTCGATTTGCAAATATATTATGGAAGCGCATGGCGGTACGATCTCTTTTCACAGTCAACAGCAGCAGGGAACGACCTTCTGCTTAACTCTGCCCCTTTAGCTGACTCCTGTCATACTTTATTTATAATTTGATAACAAATGTGCAAGATTCGTCCTCTATACTTTGGTGGCAGTGGGAGATAAGGAGAGGAGATCACAATATGCCTTCAAGCAACACCGTCATGCTGCAAGCTAGTAATTTATGCAAAACATACACCACCGGCAAGGAGCAATACCATGCCATCCGCAATGTCGATCTGTCCATTTATGAAGGAGACTTTACCGTCATCATGGGCGATTCGGGGTCGGGTAAGTCCACCTTGCTGTACTTGCTCAGCGGACTTGATGAAGTGACAGCCGGAGAAGTCTGTCTGCAGGGACAGCGCCTTGACCAATTTTCAGCCAAGGAGCTTGCACGCTTTCGGGCGAATCAGATCGGCTTTATCTATCAAAACAGCAACCTTGTACCAGATCTGTCGCTATTTGATAACATTGCCCTCCCTGGATATATCGCTAATCAGGATAAGGAGCAAGTACGACAACGGGCACATGACTTGATGGTCAATCTATCCCTCGATAAACAGAGCAACCGGCTGCCTTCCCAAGTATCTGGAGGACAGCAGCAGCGGGCGGCAATCGCCAGGGCACTCATCAATAACCCGGACATCATCTTCGCCGATGAGCCTACCGGCAGCCTGAACTACGAGCAAGGCGTTACGGTGCTTGATATATTGAGCCAGATGCATGCGGAAGGTCAATCGATTGTCATGGTCACCCACGACATGAAGGCAGCCTGCCGCGGCAATCGCCTCATCTATATTCGAGATGGCAAGATCGGTGGCACGCTGGATATGGGACCCTACACTCCAGAGCAAGCATCCGAGCGGGAAGCGATGATCTTTGCTTATGTCACCGGGAGGAGGTAGTCTGGGATGCGAGCCATATTAACACTCTGCTGGGGCAACCTGCGCAAAAGAAAAATGCAAAATACGCTGATCGCATTGCTTATTGCCCTATCTGCTCTACTAGTCAGCACCGCATTCACGGTCTTGATGAATACGGAAAATGTATTCAACGATCGCCATACGGCTGCTCAGGGTGCCCATGAAGTCATCAATATGACCCGCGGGCTGCATGACAAACAAATGGTAGCCGATTGGTGGTCAAGCCAAGACGGAGTAACCGCCTCCAGCTTAGTCCCTTATAAGCCATGGACGGGACTGGTCTATAACGGAGAAGAATTACCCAATCTTTATCTGTATATGATCAATACGCCTCCGATGCCGCATGGGGTCAACAATCCTCTTCCCGGTACAGGCACTGAGCATCTGACGGTGCCGGAAGCCGGCGAGATCTGGATACCCACCTCGCTTGCCTACAAATACAACATGCACATCGGTGATGAATTGACGTTCACCTCAGGGACTGCACCAGTACATTTTACGATTGGCGCCATTGTCATCGACTTATCCCATGGCGGTCCTTTCTCGACCACTGCCCGCATCTGGATGAACGATGCCGACTACCGGTCTACCATGGGGCGCTTGGACACGCCGGAGCAATACATGTTATCGCTTCGCTATGCGTATCCCGAACAAAGCGGGGAGTACTGGCAGCGCTTTGAGCAGGCGCTCGGATCGCCGTTTTTGGAGGAACGCGTTTCGTTTGCCGAATTGTCGGCCTTTTACTTTATCATGAACAAGGTGATCGGCTTTGTCATGAGTTTCCTCGGGCTGATCATGATCCTCGTCGCTTTGCTTACGATCGGCTTTACGATCACGGACACGATCCTTGCCAATTATCGCACCATCGGCATTCTCAAATCGATCGGCATGACTTCCGAACGTATCATCGGCACTTATATGCTGCAGTACGGTTTAATGGCGGTTGTCGCCTTGGTCCCCGCTCTGATTGGCAGTCGTCTGCTATCGGATGTCATTATCCGGAATTCCCTTTCCTTCCTCAAATCCGATACAGCACCTGTTCCCGTACAAGCAGCAGATGTTGCGATCTGGACCGGCTGTGGCCTGCTGCTCATCATCCTTCTATGCGTCCTTGTTTATGCTGCCAAAACACGCCATATCGAGCCCATTCAAGCGATCCGTTACGGCATGTCGGAATCCTCGCATAGTCGTACCCATCGGCATGGTGCCCGCATAAGACTGCTGGATCGATGGTCCGTACCCACAGTCATCGGCTGGAAGCATGTGAGCGGCAACAAAAAAAGCGCAGCACTGATCTTTCTGTTGATGAGCATCACGGTGGCTGTGCTCGTCTTTGGCGCCGTGCTGGTAACCAGTGTCTATCGCATTAGTGAAACGTCGGCCCAGTGGGGCTATGACGATGCGGATATCGCCATTATGGTTATCCATGCGGAAGGTATGGATCGGGCAGAAATGCAAGCCTATATCCAAAACGACCCTCGGGTTCTCAGTCTAAACTGGTCTGGGTCCGCCACCGGCGTCATCGCGGATGTCGAAGGGGATAGCGATCATCAACAGACGTTTAGCCTCCCTTTGACGGTCGTGGAAGGCAGCATGGACGAGATGGGATTTGCCTCGCTTGCGGGCCGTAATCCTGCACTGCCTAATGAAGTTTCTATCGGAATCAATATTGCGCGTAAGTTGGACAAAGATATCGGCGACATACTCACGATCTACATTGAAGGAAAACCGCAGCAATTGCTGATCACCGGCACCTTTCAGTCTATTTCCAATATGTCGAACGTCGCCAGGGTCACCTCTGACCTTGTGGAGCAGTTGCATCCGGACGCCGGGTTTATTCAGCTGAAGAGCAAAACCGATAGCGATGCGCTTGTACAGCAGCTGAACGAGCGTTACGGCCCTTCCATCCAAGCGCTGAAGCAGGAAGTGCTGCTCGATTCCGTATTCAAAGAAGCTGCGGCGGTTTTGCTCATTCCGATGAGTATGCTGGCTCTTCTGTTCATGGCTGTCACTTGTCTTATTGTTTATACGACTTGCCGTCTGCATATTCGTAAGGAAACGAAAACATATGGCATCTATGCCTCGCTCGGCCTGACAGCAACCGATATCCGTCGTGCCTTGACAAGTGGCATTGCCGGACTGGCTGCGCTTGGTGCACTTGTTGGCATCGCTTGCGGTTTCTACGCATTGCCAGCCGTGCTGCGCGGTCTGCTCTCTACCTACGGTATTGTCAAGCTGCCACTCATCATGGAATGGCCGCTAGCCATTGGGCTGGCTCTGATCGGGCTTGCTATTGCAGTCAGCGGCTGCTGGCTGGCTTCGCGAATCCTCCGCCGCACCTCCCTTCGGGTGTTGGTCATGGATTCATGAGGACAGCCCACGAGCAGAAGATGACCTCCGAATCTCGGAGGTCATCTTTTTTACTTCTTGCCTTAGTAAATCTTAATGTTGTTTCTCTTATTTTAATTCACATCGTATTTGTTCCTTCCACTTGATTATATTGGCGATGGCGTTTGTTTCACCGCCCAGGTAGATATCTTCTATGGTCATTGACCAAGATTTAGGTTTGCGATTTCTTTCGTTATTCGGAAGCATATAACGCTGGATCATCATGTTCCCAAACAAGGGTGTTTAATCCCTTATTCTCCGGACACTTGAAAGCTTACGTCCGTATATAGAATCACTTTTTGCGCCAAGCGGGTTCATAAACCGGCTTCGGAGGAGGGAACTGGTGAATCCAGTTAATGATCCGGGTCGACATCCACTGGCATACCACTGCAAGGATAATAATCTTCCAATCGATCACATAGGAAGCGAAGGCGAATATAATTCCATTCATCCAGAACAATGCGGTACCAGGGTTGATTCTTTTATACTTATAAATGGCCAAGGCAACATACCCGATTCCCCCGTTCGATACCCTCTGCCTTATGAGGATCGCGACACCTGTTCCGAGAATAACCGAGCCGAATATAAGATCAATCCATACGTTGCCGAACGGTGGTTCTAAGAACACCTCGAAGAAATTAACGGAAACGGACGTTACCGTTATGACAAATATGGTCCCAAAGGCACTGACGCCGTCAAGATAAGGAACTGTAAAGGCGAGGAAAACAAAATTGGCCAGCCACAGTCCGAGACTCATGGGGATCTCGAACACATGGTTTAGAAGCACCGCGATCCCGGCTCCTCCCCCCGACGGAATGGCGTGAGGAAACAGGAACATTGCCATGGCAAAACCTTGAATGATGGAGCCGGCGGTAATGAAGAAGAGTTTCTTAGAAATATGACGTAAGAAAAAAGGGTTCTTTCGTCCAGGTATGATCTGTAAGTTCACACGGAATCATCCTTCATAGATTAGAGTAACAAGCCAGTCCTGCTTGTTTAGTGTATGCTTGTTCCCTGAAGGGGATTACCGGGATCGGTCTCTTCAACGAAAATATGTATAGGCTGACTCTGGAGATATCCATAGACAGCCTTCTAGTATTTATCATTCTCTTGGTTTGGTCTATGTTTAAATCACGTAACAAAATCCATCCGTATGTTTCTCTCTCACCCCGAGTTCAAACGTATCTTGACGAAGTCCCCGGCGCATCGTTTCAAGGGAAAGCACTTCGGTGGGTTGGATATTCCCCAAATGTACATTAGATCCCAATTTGCGGAGAAGCATCGCTTGCTGCTCCTTAAGAGGTGCCTCCCAAATCAGCTTTCTTGCATCCGACACGTAGTCGATGATAGTATTTATCATTTCTTCCTGACACTCGCCATGCTTATCGAAAATACCGATACCTAGTCCTGACTCGCGCGCTTCAACGATTATAAACTCGGCGCCTACGTCCAAATCCGCTTCCATCGTATACGCGAGCATTTCGGCTTCGATGCGGGAACCGGACTGTTTTTTACCATACTCCGTAAAAACCCGAAGTCCGCGTTGTTTACCTTCCCGGATGAGCTCCGTTCGTTTTTTTCGCGACATCTCAATCGTGCCGTCGGATACTTCTATAGCGTTAAATCCAAGACGGCAAACGGTATTAAAAAATGCGGGGACGACATCTTGCTGCACGGCTGTCTCAAGCAAGGTTCCGCCGGGCATGACCGTGATTCCATGTTGTTTGGCTAGATTGATCTTATATAGCAGCATTTCCGTTTTATACAGCGGAGCCGTCCCAAAACCGAATTTGACGCAATCGATGTAATCCGAGGCTGTCTCGATCACATCTGAAAACATGTTTCTACCCAAGCCTTTATCAATAACCATCGTCATCCCGCGTTCCATGACCCCGTAGGTGTCGTGGTCTTTTTTGCCGTGCTCGGGATTTTCGCGCAGCCCGCTCGGATCACATATCTCCATGGGCCAAACTGTTCGCAGGGAACTGTTCATTTTAGGATCTCCTCAATTCTTTTTGATGTAGTCGTTTAATCCAATGACATTGGCATAATATGCTCATGCCCATTGACAGGTGCCCATTTTTTACAATAAGCGATTTGTCTGGTCATCCGATCTGCCGAGGCGGCTTAATCAAAAAGAACACGAATCCTAAAGCAACCAGGGATAGTGAAGACACGGTTATAAAAACAACATGATCCGATTTATCCATCATTCACCCGAATAAGGGAGGCCCTGCTGCAACCCCCAAAAATCGCAAGCTATTGTAAAGGGACGTAATCATTCCTCGCTCACTTTTCTCAACAGCGCCGGTGATCATTGTATTTAAGCAAGGAAGAAGCATTCCGGTTCCAATGCAGCTGACTGTCAACAAGCCGATAAACACATAAATGTTGTTAAAAAAGAAAAGTGTAGCCGCCAGAGAGAGAGTCATGGCAATCAGCCCGATATTCATCAGCCAACGGATCAGCAGGCCATTTTTCTTGATCAAACTTCCAGTTGTATAAGAAGTGATCACCATCCCAAGTAATGGAATGGCCAAAATCAAGCCCTTCACGACCCCGTCAATGTTATAAGGCTTGTCTTCAAGAATGTTGGATAAATAAAACAGTATGCCAAACAAAATGAATAGCCCCAGTGAACCGGCAAAAAAAGCAGTGATGAGCCAGCGGCCTTTTTCTTTAAAGATGCCTTTGATTTTCCCAAGGTACTTCCCTAGTTCTTGCTTTGAAGGTTGTTTCGATTCTTTGATCATAAAAATGACGGCCAACAACGATAACGCACAGAACACGGGAAATGCGAAGAAGGAAGCATACCACACGATCAGCATAAGCAGAGAGCCGATGATCGGGCTGAGTACTTTGCCTGCGCCATTGGAGGCTTCGATTAGGCCCAGTGCCTTGCTTTCTGTCCCCCCATCGTATAAGTCGCCAACGAGCGCCATGGCAATCGGTGCTGTTCCGGCGGCTGCAAGCCCCTGAATCGCCCTCGCAGAGATAATCACCGCAAATGAGTTCCAAACGGCGCCGAATCCTGCCAGAATACCGGCAGCTCCATATATGATCAAGGCGGGTATAATAATAATTTTGCGTCCATACCGATCTGACAAATAACCAATAATCGGAATAAACAAGCCTGCTGCCAAGGAGAAAATTGTGATGATCAAGCTGCTTTGGAATTTACTGATACCAAGCTCCCTTTGCATTTCAGGAAGCCCCGGGACTAGCATGGAATTGCCGAAAACGAGCACAATTGGGATCGTCGCTAGTGCGATAAATTCCCACAATTGACCCTTTGAGCCGTTAGAAGATTTTGATTTTCCGGAGGATTCGCTGTCTTTTGTCTCCGCGGAGTCGGTCTGCAGGTCGATATCGCTATTAAAGCTAATATTCAGTTTTCGCTTTTTGGTCTTTTCCATGGTATCGCTCCTCGGACTTGAAGTTCGTTTATAATAGGCCATTTTCTTTATTAGTTCATGCTTCCTAATTATCACCACATCCGAATTTAATATTCCTTCATTGCTGCCGAATCCTTGGGGGATTTGAGCACTCCTTGGATTTGGGCAAATATACTGTTACTAAAATAGCCCAAGTATGCCGGGTGAAAGGGGTTTGCTGCATGCCGATACAGATTATCCGAGGACATCATCATACATTGGAAGCATCCCACATCAATGTTGTAATTGATGTTATAAGGGCTTTTACCGTAGCGCACTATGCCTTTATCAATGGGGTTCAGGGTATCATTCTGGCGGGAACTCTAGACGACGCCTTGCGTCTAAACAAAATCTATCCTGACTTTTTATTAGCGGGAGAGATACAGGGTCTGCCGATTCCGGGGTTTGAACTGGACAATTCGCCTGTACGTTTACACAACTTGGATCTTCGGGAGAAATTTCTGATTCAGAAGACAACCAATGGAGTTACAGCAACCCTAAACGCATTGAGTACCGAGCACCTATTCGTTACCGGGTTCACCAATGCAAGAACAACAGCAGAGTTTATAAAGAGAAACTTATTAAAAGAAGACGACATGATGATTAATTTAATTGCTTCGCATCCGTCAGGGGATGATGATCTGGCCTGCGCACAGTATATATCGGAGATTCTCCAAGACACTAACCGTATATCTGCCGAGGAAACCATTGAACGGATACGAAAGTCAGAAGCGGCCGAGAAATTTTACGATAATGAACAACCGGAATTTTTACAGGAGGATATTTCGTTTTGCATCCAAGAGCTCCCTTCCGACTTTGTAATGAAAGTGAATCTTAATAAAAGTAATCCGTTGATTGAAAGGTTCCAGGTGGGGGCTTTAATCCCTGATCATGAGGGGTATCGCTTGTGAATTTCTGATCCGTCATCATAAGGGTATAATTTACATTGATAAAAGAACGAATGTTCGCATATAATACAAACAAACGTTCCCGTCAATGAGGTGAATAATGATGTTGAGTATTGGGTTGAAACCAGATGAAACCAAACTGGTGAAGGATTATATTTTATTACCCCTTTTACTTGATGTGTTAGAGCATGACCGTTCAATCCTATGTAGAGCAGATTTAAAGACCCCCGAGCTAACGAATGCGATCATCGACCATTTGCAGGCAGCTGCATTATCCGATTTAGCTCAGGCTCGTAGAACAATGCGTGAATATGCCATTAAGGTTTACGAGGATCGAAAAACAAAGCTTGGCATTGAGGTTGAATTCATCTGTAGAGGGTATCATCACAAGCTGTCCATACTATGGGGGCTAATTGAGGCGGAGATCGAGCAAAGATCGTACACCTACCTTGGGCTACAAATTGCAGATAAGGGGAGTCTGTTGTGAAATCATCTAACCGAGTCATCATGTTAGGGGATTGCCAGTCCTTTTATGCATCTGTTGAGAAAGCAGACCATCCCGAGTATACAGGCCGCCCTTTGGTAGTTGCAGGGGATCCGGAAAGACGTTCAGGTATCGTGTTGGCTGCTTGTCCGCTTGCTAAAGAAAAAGGAATAACGACGGCAGAGCGATTAGGAGAGGCACTATCAAAGTGCCCGGATCTTGTCGTCATTAAACCCAGAATGCAGAAGTATATTGACGTTTCGATGCAAATCACGGAGATATATAAGAGCTATACCGATTTAGTTGAGCCTTACAGTATCGATGAGCAATTTTTAGACGTTACCGGTTCGCTGCACCTATTCGGCACACCCGATGAGTTAGCCCAAACCATTCAGCGCCATATCCTGGATGCTACGGGTGTTCGCGCCCGCTTCGGCATCGGTGAAACCAAAATCCTTGCTAAAACGGCCTGTGACAACTATGCCAAGAAAAATCCGTCCGGCATCTACACGTTGTCCAAGGACTCGCTTGCGGATACCCTTTGGAAATTGCCCGTTAGCTGTATGTTTATGGCCGGCAGCAAGATGACCCGCCACTTTAACGTCATGGGGCTGCCCACGATCGGCAGCGTGGCTCAGACGCCTCTTGCTAAATTGAAGCAGATGATGCGCCGTAAATTCGGTAAAAATTCCGATATCTCAGCCGAGATGTACTGGCGAATTGCCAAGGGAATCGATGACAGCCCGGTAAGACCCGGCACTCACCAGGTTGACCCTAAATCGGTTGGACACATGATGACCCTCCCTCGGGATTATACCAAGCTGGAAGAAATTAAGGTTGTGCTGCTTGAGCTAACCGAGTTGGTTTGCCAGCGATGCCGCGGTCTTGGTTTTATGGGGCATGTTGTATCGGTCGGTTGTATGGGAGCAGACTTTGACCGCCCTACGGGATTTAGCCGACAGATGAAGATGGAGGATCCATCGAATATTACGAATCAGGTTTACCGCTGGGCATGCCGGCTGCTTGAAACGTATTGGGACGGCCTGCCGATTCGGCGGGTCGGTATTAGCTTGTCGCAGTTTTCCCCGGATACGGAATACCAAATGTCATTGTTTGATACCGGACGGGAGCGGTCGATGGCACTTGAACGGGTGACCGATGCCCTCAAAAATAAATACGGGAATTCGGTTGTGATCCGAGCCGTATCCAAAACAGACGCAGGCCAAGCGCTGGATCGATCAGCCAAGATAGGAGGACATTATAAATGACAACACGAAAAAAGCTTGAGGGAAACGGGCTGTGGGAATCCAGTCGGATGATGCTGCCGGAACACAAAGAAACCATCATTCGCAGGCAACTGGAAGAGGGCAGGAAAGACCGGCCAACGCTGGATCCACAAGAAATGGAATTAATCGAGAGTGCGCTCGCCGAGTCTTTTCATGAACACCGTATGATTACCGTGAGGCTGTTCGATGAATATGAGAACACGGAATTGACAGGAATTGTCGTGCTGATCCACACGTTTAGACGGGAGATCAAACTGTCCATGGCCGAAGAGGAATCGCGCTGGATTAAAATTGACGAGATCCTTTCAGCAGGATAATGGTGGATAATAAATACCTCTGATCGGGATCAGAGGTATTTATGTTACTACACATAATAAATGCATACATCATGGCGGTTGATCCCCCTCATGAAAACGGCTCCCCCTGCCCTGGTTACAGGACAAGGAGAGCCGAAGTCTGACGAATTATGGTTTCATTTTTATCCGTTTGCGACCTAACCATACACCGAAAGCGATCAGCCCGAGGCCAGCCAAATAGAATGGATAAGGGCTCGCTTCACCGGTTTTTGGAAGCATCGAAACTGTCGTTTGCGGTGTTGAAGTCTTCTCAGATGGAGTTGGTGCTTCCGGCATCTGAGGCTCAGGCTCGACGCCTCCTCGCGGAATATCCTCTTCGCTAATATCAACGGTAGGTGTTTCCGGCTCTGTCGGAGGCGTTTGAGGAGTTTGAGGCGTTGTTGGTTCACCTCTTGGAACATCCTCGTCCGGCACCTCTACTTCACCGGTCGGATTGCCCGGATCTATTGGGTTCCCTGGGTTACCTGGATCCGTCGGATTGCCAGGATCGGTTGGGTTCCCCGGGTTGCCTGGGTCCGTCGGATTGCCCGGATCAGTTGGGTTCCCCGGATTACCTGGATCCGTCGGATCCGTAGGATTGGAAGGCTCGCCAGGTGTAACCGGCTCTTCCTTGCGGTTCATTACGATTATTTTCTTCACATTGCCTTGGTCCTTGATGCTGGAATTAATCGTTACGTCCCATGTCGCTTGCTCGATCTTATACCCCTCTGGAGCTGACAGCTCCTCCAAAATGTACTCGTCGTACAGCAGCTTCGTAAAGAGGATTTTGCCTTCCTCATCCGTGGTTTTTACGATCGGCGTTCGTTTGCCTGCCTTGTCGTAAAGCGCAAACTTTGCTCCCGTCAGTGGCTTCGTCTGATCGTCCTGATCCACCTTCGTTACTTCCAGGCTGCCCGTTACGCCACCTCCCGAACCTGAGCCGGAGGAAGTACGGACAATAACCTCTTCCGTCGTTTCCCGAATCTCAGTCTTCAGCTGATCTCCTTCGAGAGCCACCTTATTTTGTACAGCCTCTTTATCTTCAGCGATAATGAACGACTGATATTCCAAAATATAGGCCGTTGAGATGTCATCCTCAAACTTTAATTCGAATGTCTCCTGATCTCCGTCAAGCCTATTGATGGTTAAGGTGTAATCCTTCCCTTTTGTCAGCCCTTGAGCTTTTTCCGCTTTACCGTTTGCATTAATCTTGGTAGCGTACAAGTGGAAGGAATCCTCGATCAAGATTTGGTTCGCACTTGGATAGTCGATCATTCTGGCGTTGGAAATATGCGACTGACCTTCATTGATTCGAATCACCCAGTCGATTTTGTTTCCGTTTTGGGCGCCACTTTTCTTCACATATTCGCCGCCGTGAGGAATCGTTACGCTGGCGTTCCATGTTGCCTTTTTAGCGCTGCCATCCAGCAGTTCCGCGGTATTATCGATTTTATTGACAATCAATGTGCCTTCCAGCGATGTTTTGAATTCAATCCAGTATGCGGATGAGATCGGGCTGGTAAAACGAATGGACAGCTGGTTTCCGTTAGCTTCTGATGGTTCCGTCACTACATATTGTTCAGCTGGAACTAGCGAGCCCTTCTGAACGCCATTCCGTCCCCCGGTAAGCTTCATCTCGTATACCTTGACTGAATCCGGCACAAGCTTCTGCTCCTGCTTCAGAACATCGGTTACGATCGCTTCTTTAAGCGAATCGAGATTATAATTCATCTTGATGTTCCACGTAATTTCTTTGCTGACAGGATTATAGCTGCCGTCTTTGCCGCCGTTATTTTTCGTATAATCGTCAGCGGAGAAGCTCGCATCTCGCTCAATCGGTCCTTTGGTCTTGCCTTCCTCGATCCATGTCATCGAAGCTCTGTTCAAAAAGTCCCGTTTGCGATCCTTCAGCCAGCTGATGTTAAACTTCGTTTCATATTCAATCGTATAGGTGGTGTCAATCTTAGAGAATTCGATTACAAAGCCTTCGCGTACATTATCGTACTTCACCGTGTATTCGCTCTCTGGAACGACTTTCCCGTCCGCTTTTACGGTCACTGAATCCGGAACGAATTCGAGTCCGTCTTGCGGGAACGTATCCGTGATGACTACCTTCTCCATGCTGTATTTGGTGCCGTCCGGCTTTTTATCACCATTGACCGTGATCTTCCACTTTGCCTTTTTGTTGGCGAAATCGATGTTCGAGGTTCCTTTGACCAGAGCACGGCTTCCATAGCCCGGAGCAGTTACTTCCTTGGACGCTTCACCCGATACGACTTTGTTCTTGACCTCCTGCCCTTCGGAGCTCAAGCGATCGACCGGCATCGTCTGGTAAACGATCGTATAAGGCGAATCGATATCCTGCTTGAATTGAAGCTCGAATCCGTTCATACCTTTCGCTTCAGCTTTATATTCATCCTCTGAAACCAGGTCTTGGGCATTGGCCGAATTCCCGTTATACACCTTCAGCGAATCGGCTATCCAGGTATGATTCTCACTAAATTCATCCGTAATAATAGCTTGAGCACTCGGAATCTTCTTCTCGTTGAAATTGTATTTCACCGTCCAAGTGATGATTCCGGTATCCTTATCCTGGCGATACGATTTATTCAAGAATTGGCCGCGATCTACCGTTACGGTAGCCGTCGATTGGGCATTTTCCATCCCGTCGCCAGACAGGACAGCGGTGTTCTCAAACCGGGACTGTTGACCGATAAGCTTCGTCGAGAAACGAATTTCGTAGGCTTTGCTGATCGTCTCATCCTGGAATGCAAGCTCCAGTTTGCCGCCGCCCGTTTGGACGGTATACTTGCCAGCATCCAGCTGATCACCAAGAACTGCTGAGCCGTCACCGTTAACCTGCAGGTTGTGAACCTCTACGGAATCCGCGATGAGCTCCAAGCCTTCAGGCATTTCATCGGTGATGACCGCGTGCTTGATTTTGTCCAGAGATTTGTTGATCTGGACCGTCCAATCGATCCGGTCTTTGCCAATCGCTTTCCCTTGCTTCTCGATCAGCTTTCCGCCTTGCGGCTTTAGGTTCACGATGATGGTCTGAACCCCACCCTTTATCGGAATAGCAATAATGATTTCTGTGCTTCCTTTAAGGACTTCCTTCTTAAACTCTGTGCGAATTTCCAGCTTGCCGCTGATGTTGGAATGGTTCTCCACGTAATCGTTGAAGGTCATCACAACTTTCCCGTTCCGATCAACCGTAAATCGGCCAACTTCGCCTTGACCGGTAAGGAGTGGTGCATCAATATCCGTAAAAATCTCAAACTGCGTCGGCAGCTCGAATGTGTATGTATCCCCATTCTTGTAGCCGTGCCCGTTCGGAAGCTCCCATTCGTAGCTGAGATTAACGGCTGCGCCGATGTCCAGGCTGCTGTCCGGATTATATACCGCATCAACCACGGTACCGTTCATATCGGTTAATACGACTTTGGTTAGTATCCCCTCCATGTCGGCTACTGGTGCTGGCGTGTTATATACGTCATCCGTCACTGTTTTTTGTTCACTAACTTCTAATTCTTGCACGCCAGTCTCTAATTCCTGCATAGTAACTGCTGATTCCTGCTCGCTACCCGCCGCATTCGCTGTCAAAGCGAATGTGCCCAATAGTGTTTGAAACAGAAGCAGCAGCGCCACAACGATTCCACTTACTTTTTTCTTCATAATCTCTCCCTCAATCTCAGCATTACCCTCGTAATATTCGGTTCCGATCTTACTTTCCGTGCGTTAATTCGTCCCATGCTTCTATCAAAATGCATGCCGATAATGGACTTCCCGAGCCATCATCTCCAAGACCTGTTATGGGCGCACGATTCATTGGTGTCTGTATTTCCCTTCAGAACCCAGCGGGCTTCCTGCATTATATCGGCCAAAACTCTACATTTTCTATACAACCGAAATAAGCCTTGGACTTATTCGTCCAAAGCTTAGTTTTATTGCACATTTATTAGTAGTATTTGGATGCAGAATAGCTGGAAGCATCTTTAATCATTTTGTACTCGGTCCCTTTGCTTTTCCAGCTCGCATCGACGGTTGTGTCAATGGTTACCCACTGCCCATTCAAATATACTTCATTCCAGGCGTGGTACACATCGACGTATTCCGAGGTTCCCATGACAAGCTTTGCCGGAATATCGAGGCTTCGGAGCATGGAAGCGAACAGGGAGGCGTAATCATAACACATCCCTTTCTGTCCAGCGATCGTGCGGTTGATATCGGGAAGGTAATCCGTCAGCTTGCTGGATGCAAGAGCATTGTCGTACCGGACCGTCCCGACGATATATTCGTAGACAGCCTGTACTTTTTCCTTGTCGGAGTGAGCCGAACGGGTTAGCTTTTTCGCAAGCTGAGCAGCCTTGTCCTCTTCGCTCCAATCGATATTTTGTACAGAATTCAAAAACACTTTGCTGCCGTTTGTCAGTTGAAGCTTAACTGCCGCTTCCTGAACGATCTTGTATTTGCTGCCGCTAACTTGTTCCAGCACGGAAATCGTGTAATCTCCGTTGCCCATCTGCAGTGGAAAAACTTCCTGCTGCTTGGCTGGCGAAAGCCCATATGTATATTGGTCCTGACCTTTTCCGATCATGAGCTTTGTCTTGGTGCCTGCTTTCACGTCATATTGAATGACGATTGCCCCACGATCCAGTTCCTCCAAGCCCAGCCAATCTTCAGATGGTGCAGCTTGTACAACCGGAGCCCATATCAATAACGCAAAAAGTCCTACAATCGCGAACACTGCGTTGCGCATGCTAACTCCCCTTCGGTGGCCAGGCTGCCATTTGACATTTCGTCAAGAAGGCCCTGTAGCTTTGCGTCCTAGTCTTTCGACAAGTTTGCCATTATCGTATTAGAGTTCCACAGGATTCAATGGATGTTTGTCCAAAAAAACAAAAAAAGCGTTTTCATTCGGTAGCTGGCTGTCATTGACGTTTCGTCAAGAAGACCCTGTAGCTTTGCGTCCTTGCCTTTCGACAAGTTTGCCGTTATCGTGAGTAGCTTTTGTGAATACATCATATCAAATATCTCAATTTCCATCAATAAAAATCTTTCGAATCTAACGTTTGTTGACTATAGTATCAAGTTTGTTATCTGGAAGCGACGAATCTTCCTCTTATACAATGAAACTACCAGGTGCACGACAAGCGAGATAACACCGTAAGGAGTGACAGACATGAGCTCTACAGCCCAATCAAAAGTTAAACGAAAGCGCTTACGAATACGTTGGCACAAGCAGGATACGGAACTTACCCTCTTGGCGCTGCCGACCACGATTTGGTACCTCCTGTTTAGTTTCTTACCGATGTTTGGGATCATTATCGCCTTCAAAAATTTCAAGATAAGCGGCGGCTTTTTGAGCAATGTGTTTAACAGTCCATGGGTAGGCCTCAAAAACTTCGAATTCTTGTTCAAATCGAATGACGCTTGGATCATTATTCGCAACACCATTGGCTACAACATTGTGTTTATCGTGCTAGGAATCGTTCTGCCCGTGCTATTCGCGATTATGATCGGACTCCTCCACAGCCGCAAAGCGAGCAAGGTCTATCAGACGATGATGTTCCTCCCCTATTTCCTATCCTGGGTGGTCGTATCTGCGGTAGGCTGGGCATTCTTAAGTTTCGATAAAGGGATTGTCAATCAAATGCTCGTCAATATGGGCAGCGATCCTATTAACTGGTATATGGAGCCGAAATATTGGCCATTGTTCTTGATTCTCTTGAATGTCTGGAAGGGCCTGGGCTATGGTATGGTCATTTATTTGGCAACTATCACAAGCATTGACAGCACCTATTATGAAGCAGCTGTTATTGATGGCGCTTCGATTTGGCAGCAGACGAGATTTATTACACTGCCCATGCTCAAGCTGGTGATCGTCATGATGTTCATACTGGCCGTCGGGCGGATATTTTACACTGATTTCGGCTTGTTCTATCAGGTCACGCGAGATTCCAATTCGCTGTTCAACGTGGCAACCACCATCGATGTCATGGTGTATAAGCAACTGAAAACCGCCACCGTAGGGATGGCATCCGCAGCCGCATTCGTACAGTCTGTTCTGGGATGCGCAACGATTCTGATCGCTAACTGGATTGTTCGCAGAATCGATCCGGATAGCGCGATGATGTAAGGAGGCAAGACGATGACACCGAAAACCACTTACGAGACAGGCCTTGAGAAGTTTAACCGTACAAACAAAGCCGTCAACCTGTTCTTCAACCTGATATTTATCATCTTGGCTCTGCTCTGCGTCATACCTGTAGTTGTTGTTCTGTCCATTTCCTTCTCCAGTGAGGAGTCCATCCGTGAGACCGGATATCACCTACTTCCGGTTGCTTTATCGGCTGAGGCTTACGTCTATATCGTCAAGCAGGGAACGATGATTCTGCGATCGCTCGGCGTGTCCGCCCTCGTTACCGTGGTTGGTACCGTGCTCGGCGTATTGCTTACCGCCTCCATGGGTTATGTGCTCTCTCGCCCAAACTACAAGCTGAGGGGCTTTCTGACCTGGGTGGTATTCATCCCCATGGTATTCAATGGCGGCTTGGTGTCCAGCTACTTCATTAATACCAATTTATTAGGACTTAAGGATAGCATCTGGGCACTAATACTGCCGCTAGCCGTTTCATCGTTCAACGTAATTATATGTAAAACCTTCTTCAAGAGCACGATTCCCGATGGACTGATCGAATCTGCCGAAATCGATGGCGCGAGCCAGCTGCGAATCTTCTTCTCCATCATCCTGCCGATCTCGCTGCCGGTCATCGCAACCATTGGACTGTTTCTCTGCTTTGCTTACTGGAATGACTGGTTCCAATCGATGCTCTATATCGACAACCAGAATCTGTATTCCCTGCAAGCACTGCTCAACAGCTTAATGAGTAATGTAGACGCACTCGCGAAGAATGCAGCAAGTATGGGCGTGAGTTACGCCATGCTCGTTGCAACGATGCCGAAGGAATCAGCCCGTATGGCTGTCGCCATTCTCATCGTGCTGCCGGTAGCATTCGCCTACCCTTTCTTCCAGAAGTATTTTATTTCCGGATTGACGGTCGGCGCCGTGAAAGGCTAAAGACGAAATAAGCCAAGAAAAAACCTTGGTTTATGATAGATCACACTGTACAACTCTTAAGCGATTTAACTTCAATAAGGGGGAATTTGGAATGAAGAGAGCTTTTAAGTTCATCTCTACACTGTGCGTACTGGCACTCATGTTGACCGTTTTAGCAGCCTGCGGCGGCTCGAAGTCTCCAGCTGCGACGGATGGATCTAAAGCGACAACAGACACACCGAAGGACAACACCGAAACAAGTAAGGATATTCCGACATTGACCTGGTGGACCATCGGGGGCCAAGTGCCGAACAATTTCAGCAAAGCGGTTGATGCCATGAATGCCTATACGGCCGAGAAGATTGGCGTGAAGGTTGACATCAAGGTAGCCAGCTGGGGCGAATGGGATACCAAAATGAACACCATCGTGAATACCGGCGAACCCTTTGACATCATGTTCACGAACAGCGGTAAATACAGCAAGCAAGTAGCTATGGGCGCATTTGCCGATATTACGGATCTGGTTCAGAGCGAAACGCCCGACTTGTACAAACTGATTCCCGAAAAAGTATGGGAAGGCACAAAAATCGGCGGCAAATATTATTCCGTTCCGACGTACAAAGATTCAGCGCTAACGCAGTACTGGGTATTCGATGATAAGTATGTGCAAAAGTACGGCATTGACATGAATAATATCAAAACGCTGCAGGATCTGGATAAACCTCTCCATGAAATGAAGGCTGGCGAAGGCAAAAGCTTCTATCCGCTGCCAATGACGCAAGGCGAAGGCTTGAACGGTTTCTTTAACGAATATGACGATTTAACGCTAGGCTTCCCTCCTATCGGCGTGAAAGCGGACGATGCAGCACGCACGGTGGTCTCTGTTCTCGAGCAGCCGGATGTCATGGCTAATCTGAAGCTCCTGCACCAGTGGTATCAGGATGGTATCATCAACCCGGATGCTCCGACGAAAACGGAGAACGACAAAGGCAGACCGTTCTTTGCAGCCCAGGCATTCCCGGGAGCCGAGGTCAGCTGGCAAATCAATGACGCCGTTGAAAAGTATAATATGGTTCAGCATTATGGTCCTATCTATACTACCAGTACAATCCAAGGCTCGCTCAATGCGATTTCGGCAAATTCGAAATATCAGAAGGAAGCTTTGAAATATCTTGAATTAGTGAACACGGATCCCAAACTTCGCAATATGCTGGCATTCGGCGAGATAGGCGTAGACTACAACAATGTCGATGGCGAAAAGGTGATTGAGCGTACATCCGATACTTGGCCGCTGGCTGCCTACACACAAGGCACATTCTTTAATTTAGCAGTGACCAAAGGCGCTCCCGAAGATCAATGGGAACAGGTTAAAAAGCTGAACGATGCAGCGACCTCCTCTACGATCCTAGGCTTTGCGCTGGACATCACCGATCTTCAGACCGAAGTGGCAAATTGCCAAGCGGTATGGGATAAATACAAATATGAGCTGATCACGGGCGCATCCGATCCGGAGAAAATGGTGCCGAAGATTACGGCTGAATTAAAATCAGCCGGCATGGACACGATTATGCAAGCTGCCCAAGAGCAAATCAACAATTACTTCAAGTAAGATTACATTCAAGCGCATCCCTTAATGAGGCTCTCTTAAGGGGTGCTTTTTCCTTACGATCTATGAAGCTAGGCGTTAATCGTGTTAAATTGAGATATAGCAACTTGTTTCAACGACCTGCTGCAATCGAGGTGTCATATGGGCTCTTTTTTGCAAATCAAAATTTATCGTCACAAGTTTATTGCCTATGTCATCTTCGTCGTCGCCATCGGAATCACGCTTGGTACGCTGACCTGTGCCATGCTGCTGAATCAATGGGTTGGCAACTCCCGGATCGAGGCGGCTAATGCCTTCTCGCGTGTAGAGAATGAGCTGCAGTATGATGCTGACCGCATTGAGGCTTACATGCAGCGTATTTACTCCAATACAGGTCTGATGGATGATGCTCGCAGCTTTTTAAGCAGCAGTGCTGAGGGATACTTAACCAGCAGGCTGCAGAACAGCCAATTCTCACAGCCGCTGGTTTCTTTTCCGGAGGATGTTAAGACCTATCTGTACAGCTGGGCGCAAGGTGAAATCACGCAGATAAGCACGCATACCGACAAGTATGGCAATGTCGTCCGTTTTAATGATAACGGAATTGCAAGCTTTACCTTCGGGCTTCCGAATACGGATGAAGCTTTTCGCGACACCCTGATGAAGGGATTCGTATATCGCAAGAAACTGTCGGATCCCACGTCAGGTCCCCAGGAATTCGGTGAGCTGCGCTTCTTGGTCAGCAGTGAGCAAATCTTTAAATCCGTTCAAAGCTTCCGATTGGGTAATGCGGCTGCAGTCAGCCCTTCCGGTGAAATATATCTGATCGGTAGCGGACAGGACCGGGACCTAGAAGAACTATCCCGACTAGCAGCGGCGAATGGACGCAGTCACGGTATTATTTCTAGGGGTGTTTTGAAACATATCTTTTTTGTCTCCTTTCCATCCACCAAGTTTAATTTCAAATTCGTGAGCATCATCGATTTATCCATGCTCATCCGTCAGCATGCTGGGATGCTGATCACCATCTTTCTGATCGTATTGACGGCCATGATTAGTGTGCTTCTACTCATTGCATACAATATGCGGGATGATGCCCTTTTCCTGCGCCGCATCATTCAATCGATTGGACGTGTGAAAATGGCCAATTTCACGCCTAACCGCCCTGCCCGTTACCGTCGGAATGAATACGGCATGATCGCCCGGGAATTGGACGATATGATTCAGCAACTGGATAAGCATATCCGGAATGAATATCTGTTAAAGATCAAACAGCAGGAAACTGAAATGAAAGCGCTTCAACACCAAATCAACCCTCATTTTTTATACAACACGTTAGAGGTTATCCGCTCCACTGCTCTTGTCAATCAGGACAGGGACACCGCTGACGCCATTGCAACGCTGGGGACGCTCTATCGCGAAATCGTCAAAAAGGAAAATATCATTTCGATTGCAAGCGAGCTGGAATTGCTGCAGAAGTACTTGGAGATTATGGAGTTTAAGTATCCCGAGCGCTTTTATTATCAAGTCAATGTAGAGCCGGCACTGCTCCTCATCCCTACCGTGAAATTTTGGATGCAGCCTTTGGCTGAGAACTTTTTCATCCATGGCTTTAACGCGAATCATGAGTTTAATTTGTATGTCGTTAATGGCTTTGAAGCCGAAGACTGTTATGTACTGGAATTCGTGGACAACGGACGCGGTATTTCTCCGGAGCGTTTACATACCGTTCGAAGCACAATGTCTAATCATGATGAACCATCTTCCAATAGTATCGGGCTGCGCAACGTATATACGCGCCTTCACTTTTTCTACGGGGACGGCTTTTCGATCGAGATTGCGAATAATGAGGAATCTGGAGTCAACATTTCCGTGCGGATTTCAAAAGAGGTGATTGAACATGTACAAACTGATGATTGTGGATGACGAACCTCAGATTTTGGAGGGAATGAAGCGAATCCTGGATTGGAAACAATACGGTTTTGGTCGGATCGAAACCTGCGAATCCACGGAGGAGGCCATGTCCAAAGTAGTGGACCTGCTTCCGGATGTCGCCATATTCGATGTTTGCATTGGCAAGGAACTTGGATATGAAGCGATCCGCAGGCTGAACGAATTTCAAATTCCTACGAAATATATCATTATGAGCGGTTATAGTGAATTTACATATGCCCAGGAAGCCATTCGCTGTGGCGTCAAAGACTATCTGCTCAAGCCTATAGAACGCACCAAGCTGCAGCAAGTGATTGAGAAGATCATCGTTGAGGATCTGGGCGGTTCGATAGGTAACAGGAATGGCGAAAGCCTGAACACGGACCCGGTATTAGGTGTAAGCTATGACAGCTTATCCAAGTTGGTCAACCGTATTCTGCTGATGATCAGGACAGAGTATGCTCAGAATATAACCTTGAAGTCCGTAGCGGAGCGTTTTCAGATGAACAGCACCTACCTTGGACAATTGTTTCTTAAAGAAACCGCGATGAAGTTTTCCGAATATCTCATGGCTTACCGAATGCTTCTTGCACAAGAACGAATTCAATCGACAGATGAGAAGATTTCCTATATCGCATTTTCCGTCGGCTACAACAATCTCAACTACTTCTATACGCACTTTCACAGCTTTTTTGAAAAATCTCCTTCTGAACTGCGGGGAAAAGGGTAACAACAAACGCGGCGAAAAAGGAGGATACCGATGATGTTTAAGCACCCAAGAAGGCCCAAACGCATCCTCATGATCATCAGTCTCATATTGCTGCTCACATCCTATACAACCGGCTGCTTCCGGCAGCCTGGATACAACAACGAAACATATGATGGGGACACGGTAAACCTGATCTATTATACGATCGGAGAGCCTGACAAGGATCTGCAGCTCGTCAATGATAAAATCAATGAAATCATGGCTCGTAAAATCGATGTGACGATCACCTATGTCAAGGTAAGCTGGCAGGAGTATGAAGATCGGCTGAACACGCTGATATCCGCCGGAAGTCCATTTGATATTGCTTTTGCACCCGATTATGCAACCACCGCTATGCGCGGCGCCTGGCTGAAGCTGGATGACTATCTTGCCGGCCTTGGCAAGGAAATGTACGACGCGATTGACCCCACCTTTTGGCAAGGGGTACGTATGAATGATGGCAGCATTTACGGTGTGCCGACCAATAAAGAGTTAGCCGTGCTTGATCAGTGGATGTATCCCGCTTCCATCGTGAGTAAATATAATATCGATATTACCAAATACAATACGCTGGAATCGCTTGAACCGCTGCTTCGGATGATTCATCGGGAGGAGCCGGCATACATCCCCATGGAATTGGATCGGGATTCCCACAATTTCTTCGCTCTCCATGGATACGAATATATTATGAACCATAAATTGCCCTTGATGATCAAATCACTGGACCCGAGTGCTCAGGTGGTGAATATCTTCGAA
The DNA here is from genome assembly GCF_018613005.1 of Paenibacillus sp. ISL-20. NCBI lineage: Bacteria > Bacillati > Bacillota > Bacilli > Caryophanales > Paenibacillaceae > Paenibacillus > Paenibacillus sp. ISL-20. The sequence continues at coordinate 6,561 of NZ_JAGGRD010000027.1, read as the reverse complement.
ACCAAGGAAGCGCGGCAGGTGCTAGATACGTTGCGGCGTTATTACAAGGAAGGCTTCATTAATGAGGATGCCGCACTGCGAGAGCCTGGAGGACTTAAACGAGGGGCCAAAGTGTTCTGGAAGTCCTCAGGCGGCGGTCCGCTCTCGGAGACGACTTGGAGTAAGGATCGCGGCTACAAGATTGTAGCGAATCCCATAACCCCAAGCACCGTCACAACGGAATCCGTCCGGGGCGGCATCATGACCGTGAACGCCAATACAAAGCATCCGGTGGAATGTATTAAATTCCTGAATTTGCTCAATACGGACCCGGAAATACGAAACTTATTTAACTATGGGATTGAAGGCGTGCACTATACACTGGATAAACAAGGGCAAGTCGTTCTAACTACGGACAAGGACAGCGATGGCAACCCGATTCCGGATGCGCCTGCAAGCCGCTATTCAGGAGTACAGTACACGCAGGGGAATTGGTTTATCCTGAAAACCATGGGCGGCGATAACCCGGACCCCCTCGACAAATGGGATCAATTTCGCAAATACAACGCAGGCGTCGTCAAGTCCAACGTGCTCGGCTTTACACCTGATCTATCCAAGCTGACCGTCCAAACCGATAACATCGAGATGGTCTGGCATAAATATTATCCGAGCCTCATGACAGGCTCCGTCGATGTGGATACAATCCTCCCCAAGTTTAACGATGAGCTGAAGCAAGCTGGCATGGACGACGTACGGCTGGAAGTGCAGAAGCAGTTGGATGCTTGGCGGGGTGAAATGAAGTGAGTATTGACAGCTTTTGTTCACTGAACGGATCGAGCCGCTTAATGTCGGCAGCGATTTCAGGCCAAACTTAAACAGCGCGCGCCGATTGAGTATCGGTGCGCGCTGGCTGCATAGCCTTTTCCATCTCTCTACTTGACAGGGGTATGACCACGCCTATATAAGGGCCAAGCCTTTGTGAATACGGATTCTTCCGTTATTTTACATCCACGTGGAATTCCAGCTCGCTGATGTATTTCTTTTCGCTGGATTTACCGGAAGATTTGTCTTGCTTCAACACATAAGGCTTTATTGTAACCGACTTCAGCGTCTCTTTAAACGGCGTGAAATTATAGTCGATCACATATTGCCCGCTAATAAAATTCATATTGTTACCTGGAAGTTCCTTCAGCAGGTTGTTGTTCTCATCGTAGATATCGAATCCAAACCAATGTTTGCCGGCATACAGATCTCCATCTGGAAGTTTGTATTCATCCCCGAGGCTGGCAAGCTCCCCGTGGCCGGTCATGGACAAACGCGTCGTGATCGGCGTCAATTCCAGCTTGTCCAGAGAAAAGTGGAATCCGTCATAGGATTTAACCGATTCCGGCTTCAAAACGAGGTTTTCGGTGTTTTTCTTTACCGGAAACGTCAAAACATAAGGCTGGTCAGAACCGGTTAAGGTCGCTTCAAGTTTGAAATTGAAGGAATCGCCCAGCGGTTCAGGCCGTCTCACCTTATCCGGATCAGCGTTAGGCAAAATGATAGGAGGGGAGTCGTTGAATTCCAGAATTACCGTATCCCGGGTATCTCCGTCCTTCATGGTATAACTTCCTGGAAAGTACTCCTTGCCGTTAATGTACATACGGATATCTTTAAGGACCCCTTTGCCGTTGATGTCCCTGTCACCGTTGCCCAAGCGCTCGCCAAGCAGTTTAGCATCCGCTTGACCGTCTCTTTTTAGGGCAACCGATATACGGGTTCCATCATAAATAAAACCGGTGCTTTCAAGTGTCATATCATTGTGGCTGTCTTTAGCTTGGACGGACTGATACAATCCGTTGGCTATACTTGCCTGCAGCCCCGGATCACCATACTGCTGAAAGATGTTGCCGATGAGCGGAACCTGGCTCAGTGCGTTGGCCATGACCGGCGATACGAACCCGCTGCCGATGACCCCAAAACCCAAGGCTGCGGCTATGCCCGTGGCAGCCACGACTCTTTTCATCCGTTTGTTTTTGCTGCGATTGCGCTGGTTCAATTCTGTATTTGTATTGTTCATTTGTTCAACAATCCTTTCTCCCAAGTTTAACTCCGGAACTTCCGTATTTTGAATCATATATTCCAGGTTGTCAGTAACCTGCTTTGCTGGATCGGATATTTGCTTCAATTTGCGGTCCTCCCTTATCTCGTTTGTATTGGACTAGTTTGTTGCGGATGCGCTCATATTGTTTCCGTAATGTGGCCGGTTTGCAGTCCATAATCTGCCCGATCTCCTCGAAAGTGTACTGCTCTACCGCTTTTAACAGCACAAGGTTTCGTTCGCTGGGAGTCAGCGGATCCAGCAATTCCATTACGGCGGATTCCCGTTCGGAATAGCTGTATAATGCGGCTTCATTCTGGTATCTGTCTGCAATTCGTTGATACTGTTTTTTCTTTTTCAGCACATTCATGCTGTGATTGTAGGCGATTTTGTACAGCCATGCCGAGAATGGGGAATCCCCGCGGTAATCACCTATATTCTGATAGGCCCGGATAAAAATATCCTGAAGCGCATCCTTGGTTTCCTCGCGTTCTCTAATCAGATAAAAACAATAGATATACAGCTCTCTTTCGAAGTGGCGGGTGATCTCGATAAACGCTTCCTGTGAACCCGCTTGTGCCTGGCGGGCCCATTCATCGACCATAGCTCTTCGATCTGCCCTGTTTATCGAAGTCGCTGTTTTGCTATCCAATCCATCACCTCCCTGTGTTTTGACTTCGCTTATATGACAACCGTTTCTTTACGATTTGTGACAAGAAAATTAAAAAAAGAGCAGGTTATTTATGGATACTTGCCCTGGCCTTACTTTCGCAGCTCTTCCTCCAAGGCCATCCATTCCTGCTGTACAGGCTTACCAAGCAGCTTCAGCGTTTCCAGATGAACAGCACCTACCTCGGACAATCATATCTAAAAGAGACCCTGAAGCTGATAGCTCAGGGTCTCTTGGCCTTTTATTTCGAATGGCCCTTAAATTGTTAACGGGGAGAGCATTTGAGTTAATTAGCTACTCCCATTTATCGTAGGCTGCGTGCAAATTGACTTCAGACAGGAGTCCTTTTTGCAGCTGTGGATTCGGAACCATTCGGTTGTACTTTATAATCTTTTGATTAATGGCCTCGAACTCTGTCTCCGGAATTGCATTGGGCTCCGGGCGCTCCAAGAGCCGCTTGATGTCGGCGGCGATTTCTTTTCTCAGCTCCACCCATGCTGGCTGGTAATTCGCGTTCTTCATGATCCCGGTTAGAACATCCCCGTCTTCGATCTTAATCGGCTTTCCCTTTAACGGTGAATCGTCAAAGCCGCCTTCTCTGGCAAATTTGTCGATGGCCGATTCCAGAAGCCCGCTGCTGGTCGACATGGTGCGTCGTTCCTTTTCTTCACTTTGATCTTCTTCAGCAGCAGAAGCGGATTCTTTTGGGTCATCGTTCAAATCCATTCAGTCACCTCCATTCTAACAATTCATATGAAGCTCGTAGTCATTCTTTCGGCAAAAGAAAGGCCATTCCTTCTTTGAATTCATTTTCTAAAAACCAGGTCTTTTACTGCACCTATTAACGCTGCCGGGAGTAATGTAACGGCAAAAATAGCAGCGAATAAGTTGTATGGGACTCTTACAAGTCTTTTCTAGTAAAGAGGCTTATCGTTAAGAAATAGGAAGCGATGAATACAACTACGATACCAATTAGAATAAGAAGTAAGGTTTGATCGCTAAGGACGCCTTTCTCGCTCACCATATTCATTAGCACCGCTGCAGGTTGTGCCAGGATAATTAAGGAGACCATGAATACTGCATTGATAATTCCGGCTCCTTTTTTACTAAGTGCGTAAAAAAGAGGCATATAGATAGAAATTAGAACAAGCAGCATTCCTACTGAAACCAATATGGACAATACCGTATAGTCTGGCTTTTCAAGCTGGGGGAATGAAAGATTAATGAGCCGGTGAATTCCGTAAGAAGCAATGACTCCAAACAGTGTATACATGATGGCTGTTATGTATTTGGCTTGCACAATATGTTTGCGACTAATCGGCAGCGTGACCAGAAATTTATGGTTATGGTTTTTGATATCGATCATCGTAGCTAGGATGATGGAGCCGAAAGCCGTATAGATTCCTACAAAATAAATAGACATTTCACTTTTGGGTATAAAAGCGAAACTGAATACAACGAGATAAAGAAGAATCGTCCAAAGTGAGCTTTTTAAAGCAATGAAGTCTTTACGAAGCAAATTAAGCATGAACTCGTCCTCCCTTGGCAGTGAAATACATAATGTCTTCTAAGGATGGTTTTTCTAAAATAGCATTATTGCCGAACAGCTGCGCGGCCTTGCGTCTATTATCAACTAAGCCCTCAAAACCAAGCGCCGTCTCACGAATCCCGATAAATTCCTTTCGAATATCCGAATCAATCAGTTGTAAATCGCCCTTCACGATCGCATATCTCTCAAGCACATCATCTTTCGCTTCATTGAATACAAGTTTTCCGTTATTGACAAAAGTAATATAGTCAGCAATGCGGTCCAAATCCGTCGTAATATGTGTCGAGAAGATAATCGTATTTTTTTCGTCCTGCATCATATCCGCAAGTAGATCGAGCATTTCCCTTCTGAACACAGGATCGAGTCCAGAAGTCGGCTCATCCATGACCAGGAGCTCAGCCTCATGGGATAAGGCAATGGCAAGGGAGAGTTTGATCTTCATTCCCTTAGATAAATCTTCAACCTTCTTCTTAGGAGACAATTCGAATTGTTCGAGGTAGCGGTTAAATTTCTTTTCATTCCAATGGCTGTAAAAGGGCGCAATCATTCTCTTCGTATCACGAATCGTAAGATGCTCATAATAGAAGCAATCATCCGAGACGATGCCAATGCGTTGTTTAATGTCGACTTCATGTTTAGGCATATCACGGCCGAGTATTTTTACACTGCCGGAATCGGGACGAATCATGCCGAGCATCATCTTGATTAAGGTGCTTTTACCAACACCATTCGGACCAATGAGTCCAGTAATGTAGCCTTGTTTCACATCCAGAGATACATGATCGACTTTGAAAAGAGGGTATGCTTTTGTTAAATTTCGTAATTCGATTGCATTCATGGCGTTTGTTCCTCCTCGAACAGTAAAGTCAGATGATCGATTACATCTTGTTGGCTCATGTTTAATCCCTTGCTTTCTCGAATGATATTCATCATTTTCTCTTCTAATCGCTTCATGCGCTGCTCCCTGATGAAATCTTTATTTGCCCCTGATACGAAACAACCCTTACCTACGACCGAGTCGATTAGTTTTTCGTTCTCCAATTCTTCATAGGCACGCTTAGTCGTAATAACACTAACCTGCAAATCCTTAGCAAGCTGCCTTATAGAAGGGAGACTGTCACCTGCGCGCAATTCCCCACTCAGAATACTCTGTCTAATCTGGTTCATAATCTGTATGTAAATCGGATCGCTCGATGCGTTGGATAATATGATTTTTATGCCGTTCACCTCACTGCTGTTAATTAAGTGCATAGTGTATATATATAATATATACACTATTCCCTCTTGTGTCAATTCATCCATCTGGGCAGTCATTCTTGTCCACTTCGATTAAAAATAAAAAAGCCGCGGATTACGCGACTTTGTATGGGTGTATGTTCTTGTCTCCGCCAGGTCCATCTTATGGCATACTTCGGCTTCAGGATATAGTCCGCTACACCACTCTGAAAAGTAGACCGGACGTAATCGTATTCAGTGAAACTGCTGAGCACGATGACTTCCATGTGAGGATACTTCTCCTTAACGGTCTTGACCATTTTCTCCCCGCCCATGACAGGCATTACGATATCTGTAAGAATGACGTGAGGATTCACCTCATCCATCAAATTCAGCGCTTCAAGACCGTTAGAAGCCTCACCGACGATTTGGCGCAGCTTTGTAAGCGCTTATAATAAGCGAAGGCTTGTTTCAGGATCAAGTCCGCGAGGACATAAGCGGTACTGCGTCCTTCGATAAACAGCACACTGTTTACCGAGCATAATATTCAGCTTGAGCTCATCCCACTTGGATTCTGGTTTTACATACCCTACATTTGTAATGGAGTCTTCGGAAGGGTTCCCCGACTCAAGCTGAAGCGGAGCGAGAACATCATGATTGAGGCATGTCTTATCGGTTAATTCGTCCATGTATACGAGAGCCGCTTCTTCTCCGGTTTGTTTAATATGTAGCTTACGTATGATCAAGTCGGGAGTATCCGTGAAAGCTTCTTCAATTCTGCCTAAAGCTTCTTTTAGATGTGTGGTAATGTGTTCCTTTTGCTCGTAATTGGCAGATCGCTCCTTCACTATCCTTTGCTCCCTTCATTCCCGCATGTTTTTCCTTATTATGACGATTATGGACGTTGATATGCATCATATCCTTACAAACTGGGGAACGGAGGTGGATGGAATGGTGCCAACGGTGCAACAAGGATTTGGTGGTACTTTTGATCAACTCGCCAAGTACCTTGAAAGCCAGAAATAATTACACTGATAAAAGGACTAGACGGATTGTAATATGAAG
>NZ_JAGGRD010000026.1:0-191867 GCF_018613005.1 Paenibacillus sp. ISL-20 | reverse complement strand
TACTCTACAGGGTACAGTTTAAAATGGATCGGCTTTTTTGTCGTTACAAAGCTGTCCAATGGACCTGTCGCCCTTGCAAAGGGATCATTTTTTCGAAAGATGTGTAGGGTTTTTGGAATTATAGGTGTCTTATATAGTAGCACCGGATCTATGGCTTGGTTCAACAAAATAGTTGGTTATAAAAGGGGGGAGGGTCCATGGAGGATCGGACATTGCTGGATGGGCTTGCGAGGAAAGATCCGTTATGTTTTGAAACTTTGGTTGACCGCTATTCACGCTACATAGCCGCGGTGGTCGCTAAGGTGGCTGGTGGACGATTTAATTCCTACGATGTGGAGGAAATCACCGGTGACGTGCTGGTCAAGCTGTGGACAGACGGGTCCACAATCATGCTGCGCGGAGATAGTCTCAAGCCTTATCTGGCCATCACCGCGCGTAATCATACCTTGAATGTTTTACGAAAAAGACAGCGGGTCATTGAATCCGAGTTGGAAGATGATGCCGTTTCTTGCCCCTCAGCGGAGGCATTGGCTATTCTCCGGCAGGAGAAGGAAACGATAAGCGGCATGGTGCAGGGTATGGGCGAACCGGATCGCGAAATATTCATCCGAAGGTACTTCTACTTGGAGAAAGTCCGCGATATTGCAAGCAGGCTGAATATGCAGGAGAAAGCCGTCACCGCTCGGATCCGCCGGGCAAGGGACAAACTGCGCATTCATTATGAAACCGAGAATCCGTAGGATTTCTATAAGGATCGTGTCTATAGGAGTGAAGCTTCAAATCGATAGCGAAAGGGGATGGAGGCAAGTGAAGCGGCGAATTGTAGATATTATGGCCAATATCGACAATCAGGAGCTGGACAATCTCCTCCTTACGGAGGAAGAGGAACGCGAGTTGACGCAGCAGATCAGTATGGAACGAATCAAGAACCGAGCGATGAACCGTATTCAAGAGGAGGAAACGATGGTGTTTAAAAACAGGAAAGTAAAAAAATATAAAGCGAGTATCGTTATCGCTGCGGCGATGATTATGATACTTAGCACGACCGCTTTTGCGAGCCAATACATGGATAGTTTGAAGCAGTTCTTCGGTCAATCCGCGTCCATTGCGGAAGATGAGCGATCACCCATACAAGGAAGTGATACCGTGTCCGGGGTGACCATGAATGTTGAAGAAGGCATATATGTCGGTAACAGCGGCTATTTGGTTGTCAGCTTTACGAAAGAGGATGGTACGCCATTCCCTGCGGGTGTTTCGATACCCGGACTTGAACTGAAAACGGAACATAATGTGAATTATATGGTGGGGCAGCAACTTCTTGACGATAACAAAAAGCTTGTCGGCGTATTTGAGATGGATGCGATGAGTGACCTCGACGGGTTAAAGGCACGGATTACAGCCGATCGAATCACGGCAGCGGACGACACCCATACCGTCGAAGGGCCATGGGATGTTAAATTCACCATTTCTCCCAGCAAGCAAAGAGAGCAGAGCCTGAATCTGGCGATTGATGATGGTGAGGAAGCACTGTCTCTCAGCACCATTAGCGTATCTTCCATCGGTGTGGCCATCGAAGGCAAGCGTACGGACGGTGAGCTGGATAAACTGCCGGAATACACGCCGGAGGTTAAGGTCACCGCCGCAGACGGATCAGAACTGATCCTTCATGCTAGCTCGACAAGTACGACAATGAGAGGGTTTCAATGGCTGTATAATCTGGACAGCAAGAATAACCTTGTTTTTCTGGGGGATATGGATATCAAGAGTATCAGCATTGACGGCAACGTGACGGAGCTGAAGTAAATCTTGAGCTGGCAGGGGGAAACCTCGAGGGGCAGAAGCGAAGACTTCTGCCCTTTATGCATGATGAATACCTAGGCAGGAATGGAATCCGAAAGCCGTGACGCAACAGGCCATAGCCTGAATGCGCTCACGGCTTTTTTTAGGCAGGGGATCGAATTTTATACATGAGAAAAAAATGTATTGAAAATGTATTGAAATTGTAGAAAACGTCCATTAAAATGAAACTAACTACCATACTAGTTATACTAGTATGGTGAAAGTGACTCTCTACATAGGTGGGAGAAGCAGCTGGTTCACTTTGTCAGTCAAACGTTCAAGATACGGGAGTCTATTTTTTGAACATAATTGTAAGCGTTTAACATTGGAGGGGGGATCAATAGAGGCCGGATATTACCCATTATTCTGCCGTAACAGTAGCAGCCTGTTTATAGCCACAATAAATGAAAGCGATTTCATAACGAGTGTTGAGTGGAGATGGATCATGAAATACGGCCGTATTCCATGAATGAAGAGGTATGAGAAGAGGCCATACGGAATGGAGTGAATAACGTCGATGGAGCCAAAAGTTGTAAACCATTCTTTGCCAGCAGTGAAAACAGCAAAGAAAACACCCAAACTTAAAACCGTCGCTGCCCTGGTCCGGAAGGATTGGCAGCTGTATTCCCTGTTGATTTTGCCGGTTATGTACCTGCTCATTTTTAAATACGGACCGATGATTGGCAACGTGATCGCTTTCAGGCGATTTATGCCCGGAGGCAGCATCTACGGGGAGAAATGGGTAGGACTCCACTATTTCAACATGTTTGTCCATGACCCTGCGTTCTGGAACGTGTTCAAGAACACCCTGCTTCTTGGTGCGTTGTCCCTGCTCTTTACGTTCCCGGTTCCCATCATCTTTGCACTGCTGCTGAATGAGGTGAAGAGCAAGCGATTCAAGAAATTCGTCCAGACGGCTTCTTATCTCCCGCACTTTTTGTCCATCGTCATCGTTGCCGGGATGATCCTGCAATTGACGTCGGTTAATGGCTCTGTTAACTCGCTTGTTGAGTTCTTTAATGGAGAACGAATCAATTTCATGCAGCGCGCCGAGTGGTTCCGGACGATCTATATCTCTTCGGAAATATGGCAGGGCATGGGCTGGGGCGCGATTCTGTATCTGGCCGCATTAACGACGATTGATGAATCCCTGTACGAGGCGGCGAGGATCGACGGGGCTAACCGCTGGAAGCAAACGCTGTTTGTCACGATTCCGGGTATCCTCCCGACAATTGTGACGCTGCTGATCCTGAATATGGGAGCGTTCCTCGCGGTAGGGTTCGAGAAAATATTGCTGCTGTACAATCCGGTCATCTATGAGACGGCCGACGTCATCTCGACTTACTTGTACCGGGTCGGTCTCGTATCAAACAACTTCAGTTATGCTACAGCCATCGGATTGTTCGAGTCCGTGATCGGACTTATATTGGTCTTCTCCGTGAATGCGATCTCGCGAAGACTGACGGATCGAAGCTTATGGTAAGGAGGGAGCACTTATATGAAGGAATCAAGATCCTATAAGGCATTCAAAGTGTGCAATGCCATTATTCTGCTGTTCGTTGTCTTCATCACGCTGTACCCCTTCCTGAATGTGGTTGCTCAATCCTTCAGCAGCGAGTCGTACATCAACTCAGGGAAGGTGAACTTAATTCCCAGAGGCTTCAATATCGATACCTACAAAACCGTGACCAAAGACGCCATGTTCTGGACGAATTACAAAAACACTGTCGTTTACAGCGTGGTTGGCACTGCGATATCCATGTTCTTAACAACGATCTTTGCTTACGCCTTATCCAAGAAAAGGTTAGTAGGCCGCAAGTTTCTGACAATGTTTGCCGTGTTCACGATGTTCTTCAACGGAGGGCTGATCCCGAACTATGTGCTCATTAACAGCCTCGGCTTCAGCAACTCGATCTGGGCCATTGTAATCCCGGGAGCCATCAGCATCTACAACATGCTCATCATGAAATCCTTTTTTGAAAATATGCCGGAAGAGCTGGAGGAAGCCGCGGCCATTGACGGCCTGAACACCTATGGCATGCTGCTTCGGATCGTGCTGCCCTTAAGCAAAGCGGTGATCGCGACCATGGTCCTCTTCTATGCAGTCGGGCACTGGAACTCCTGGTTTCCGGCCTTTCTGTACCTGGATCAGAAGGAACTCTTCCCGGTCACGATTTATTTGCGGAACATGATAGCGGGCGCGACAGGCGTGACTTCCGCAGGCGCCACTTCTGCCGATAACTTGACGCAGATATCTGCCAATATCAAATCGGTGACCATGGTGCTGACCATTTTGCCGATATTGACGATTTACCCGTTCGTGCAGCGATATTTCGTAACCGGCATCATGCTTGGGTCCGTAAAGCAATAGGATTATCCATCCGATTGGCCATTATTGATATTTTGGGGGGAATAGGAAAATGAAAAAAAGTCCTCGTTCGTTTGCTGGCAAAGCTTTATTAATATCGTTGATTGTTGCGGTATTGGCGGCGTGTACCGATAAAACAGGCGGTAAAGAGGCCGAGAATCAAGATAAGGGCGCCATGGAAACTTACGCGGTAGGCGATACGTTCAAGGCGACGGAGCCCTTCGATTTGTCCATCCTTTACAGCGACCAGCCAGCTTATCCTTACAAGCAGGACTGGATGCTTTTTGCTAAACTAAAAGAAATGACAAACGTGACCTTGAAGCCGACGATCGTGCCGATGAGTGATTACAGTCAAAAGCGCAGTCTGCTGATCAGCTCCGGTGACGCTCCGTTGGTCATTCCGAAGACTTACCCCGGGGAGGAATCCGCGTTTGTGGCTTCCGGTGCAATTCTGCCGATTAGCGATTACATTGATCTGATGCCGAATTTCAAGGACAAGATCGAGAAATGGGATATGGAGAGCGAACTGGAGGGACTTCGCCAAGAGGACAAGAAATATTATGTGCTTCCGGGCTTGCATGAGGCGGTGTGGCCGGACTATACGCTGATCGTGCGTACGGATATTTTCGAAAAGCATAACATCGCGATTCCGACCACCTGGGATGAGCTGTATACGGCCATGAAGCAGCTGAAGCAGGATTACCCGGACGTTACGCCGTTCTCCGACCGCTTCAAATTCAACAGTACGCTGAACATCGCGGCTACGGGCTTTGGCACCAAAGGCGGATGGGGTTACGGCAGCGGACTTACGTATGAGGAAGACACGGATGAATTTGTGTACACGGCAGTAACGGATGAATATAAGGATATGCTGGCCTACTTCCACAAGCTGGTGAATGAAGGATTACTGGACAAAGAGAGCTTTACCCAGGATGACGATCAGGCTGTGCAAAAGTTCGTGACCGGCAAATCCTTCATCATTAACGGCAACTCCCAGACCGTGGTCCAGCACCGTAATGATATGGACAAAACGCTGGGCGAAGGCAAGTATGCAATCAGCAAAATCACGGTTCCCGGCGGCCCGGCAGGCCAGCTGATGTCCGGCAGCCGACTCGAGAACGGAGTGATGATCTCTTCCAAGGTGAAAGAGAGTGAGCACTTTAAAGCCATCCTGCAGTTTATCGACTGGCTCTATTACAGCGATGAGGGACAGGAATTTACGAAGTGGGGCGTAGAAGGCGTGACGTATACCAAGGAAGGCGGCGTACGCAAGCTGATGGACGACATTAACTACAACGGACTGAATCCGAAGGGAACGAAGGATCTGCGGATCGAGCATGGCTTCTCGGGCGGGGTGTTTGCATACGGCGGTACAACCGAGCTGCTTCAATCCATGTTCAGCGAGGAAGAGCAGCAGTTCCAGAAGAGCATGAGCGAAACGAAAACCGTCGTGAAGCCGGAGCCGCCGATTCCGTACTCGGTCGAAGAACGCGAGCGAGTGACGCTTTTGAGCACGCCGCTGAAGGACTACACGGATCAGAACACACTGAAGTTCATTCTGGGGGACCGCGATCTCGCCGAGTACGACAAGTTCGTGAAGGAGCTGGATAGCCAGGGCGTGGGACAATACCTGGAGATTGCGAATAAGACTTATAAAAATTATAAAGAGCAACAATAACTAACGGATCAACAGGCTGTCGTTTCTTTTTGGAAAGGCAGCCTGTTTTCAACTTCGGACGGTTACGATGCTCCTGCAATGTTGACGACAAGGAGGTTGTTCTAATTTGAGTGTGACCGTTCAAGACGTAATCGACCGGTTAACAGAACCGGCGGGACAGGGACACTTTGAATCCACGGTGGACATGGTTGTAGTTGTAGCTGGAAGCGCGGATGCCATCGTTCATGGCATTGCCGTCACGTTCGCCGCCTCGCATTCGGTTTTACAGAGAGCCATACAAGCGGGAGCAAACCTTGTGATTACCCATGAGGGGGTCTTTTACAGCCACCATGAGGATGGAGTGGAAGGGATGCAGGCAAGTGCTGTCCACCAGGATAAAATAGATCTGATCCAATCCGGCAATCTAACGATTTACCGGTTTCATGATGCGCCTCACAGGTACGTTCCCGACATGATTACGCAGGGATTGGTTCAGGCGCTGGACTGGGAACCATATATCGATAAGTACCTTCCGACAGCGGCCGTAGTCACACTGCCCGGAGAAATGACAGTTCAGGATGTTGTGGAAGATATAAAAAGAAAGCTGAATCTTCCGTATCTTCGTTATATCGGGAACCAAAGAGGAACATGCTCCAGAATCGGCATAACCGTTGGCTACCGGGGCGGCGGAACGCACGCCATTCCCCTTTGTGTGAATGAGCGGCTGGATCTTCTTATCGCCGGCGAAGGCCCGGAATGGGAGACGCCCGAATACATCGGCGATGCAGCGGCCCAAGGCCGGAACCCGTCCATGCTCCTGCTTGGCCATGCCGCCAGCGAGGAGCCCGGTATGGTCTGCGTGGCGGAGCGGCTGCGAGAGTTTTTTCCGAAGATTCCCGTACATGATATACCGTCCGTGCCCTTGATTCAGGTAATATAGAGGGAGGATAACGTAAGCAAAGAGAACATAGAGCATAGGAGAAAGAGGTAACGTATATATGTCAACAGAGCAAAAGATTAAAGGCTCTACCAGGGAATATTCATATCAGCTACTGAAGGACCGGATTTTCCATCTGGAGCTGGAGCCGGGTACGAAAATCTCGGAAAAAGAAATTGCGGATGAATTGAACGTCAGCCGAACGCCGGTCCGGGAAGCGTTCATGAAACTTGCCGAGGAGGAACTGCTCGACATCATTCCGCAAAGCGGGACAATCGTATCCCGTATTAATCTCAGGCATGTTGAGGAAGGCCGGTTTATCCGGGAGAAGATCGAGAAGGAAATCGTGGCGCTCGCCTGTGAGTTTTTCCCCGAAGAGTTCCGTTTCCGTCTGGAAACCAATATTGCGCTTCAGGACGTATGCGCGGGCAACCATAATTTCTATAAGCTGTTTGAGCTGGACGAGGAGTTCCATCAAATTCTGTTTGAGGGTACGGGCAAAGAACGGACCTGGAAGATGCTGCAGCAATTGAATATTCATTTCAACCGTCTGCGGCAGCTTCGCCTGTCCAAGGACTCCAACTGGGAGCATATCATCTCGCAGCATAAAGAAATATATCAGCTGATCGTCCATAAACAAGCGGAGCAGGCCATGAACGTGATGGAGCGTCATCTGCGCCTTGTCGTTGTGGAGCAGGATATTTTACGCGAGAAGTATCCGCATTATTTTATTTAACAAGCGATATCATTCATTAAAAAACAATGACCCGCAGGAATATCACTTGGGAGCAAGTGAGCTGCCTTGCGGGCCATTTTTCATTAGATCGATCTGCGGATGACACGGTCAAGCATTTGGGCCACGTGGGATGGACCTTGATCCAGATCCTGTTGATCCAGGGTTACCCAGGAATGCTGTTCATCCATATCAAGTGATCGCTGGAGCCAGCCTGAAACGCCTCTGCCTCTGCGGTCGACTTCGACCAGAACGGAAATCCCGTCCTGCTCCGGATAGAGGATCAATTCAAGCTCTGTGATATGGCCGGCATAGGAGGAGCCAGGATAAAATTCAATTTCTTGCACAAATGGAACACCCCGGCCTAATCTCGGATGATATTCGCATGTTGCTATTTTGAAACTGAAGCCAAGGGCTTCCACGGCGTCAAACACAACGGATGCGTCCGCGTTCGGTTCAACGTCGATGAAATCACGATCCTTCGGATCGATGGCATTATCGATATCGAGTCCGGTATGGATCCATACCGGCTGCCGTGAAATGGTGAGCGGTGTTTCTAACGGCAGGGGAAAAGAGAATGGTATTTCCTGTTGATCGCCAGGCTTCAACGTGAGGCGGCTGGAGACATTGATTTTGGCAAGGGTATAGGATTCTATGTATTTCTTGTCGTCGCTTTCCTTGGTATATTCCGTCATCACTTTCAAGTAAATGCGGTCGACCGTCTGCTCTACGTTCCCTCCCTTAATGTGAATAATGCCGCGTACCTCTTCACCCGGATAATAGGAGGATTTCTCGAGATGCGTATCGATCTGGGCTGCTCCAATTCCTACACTGGCTAGCATTTTGTTGAAAAACGACATAAAAGATACCTCCATATGAGAATGTATGATAATGGAATTATACGCCGGGGGATCATCTCTGGTTTCCGAATTGTAAAAATATTTTTTTGCGGTTTTACGCAGTGAAGATGTTGACGCCAAGGAAGCAGAAGAACACCGATGAAATCGGGAAAAAGAACACGGCCCGTTAGCATTCACAGGTTCGGCATGGTATATTGGACACGATACCATTAAGGATGGAGAAATCAAGGCATGAGTGAACAACGACGTTCTGGACAAGGAACCAAAAACAACAAATCAACGGCATACGGGAAGAAGCCGGGTGAGCGGACAGCAGCGAACCAAGCTGGGGCGAAGCCGGCTTTTAAGCGTGAACATAGGAAGAACAAGGATTCGTTATCGTCTTCATCATATTCGAAGGCGAAACCATCCGATAAATATAAGCAAGAAGTACGCGGGCCAAGGCCTTCATCCGGACGTGAGCACGCAGATGATCTGCAAGCCGGTGACATTATAATCGTTACGATCAAACGGCTTGGGATCAACGGCGAAGGAGTCGGCTATTACCGCCGCAAGGCAGTGTTTATTGACGGAGCGATCACGAACGAAGTCGTCAAAGCCGAGGTAAAAGAGGTCCAGCCTAAGTTTATTAAGGCACAGCTTGTAGAAGTGGAGAAGCGTTCGCCTCACCGTATTGAGCCTCCTTGCCCGGTGTTTGGTATTTGCGGCGGATGCCAAATTCAGCATATCTCTTATGAGGGACAGTTGCAGGCCAAGACGGATATCGTGCGTGAAGCATTCAGCCGATACGCAGGACGTGACGACGTGAAGTTTAAGCCGATTCTCGGCATGGAGCACCCATGGGATTACCGGAATAAAGCACAGCTGCAGTTGAAACGGAAGGGCCATGAAGTGATCGCAGGGCTCTATGAAGCGGACAGCCATACGATTGTGGACATTAGCGGCTGCCCGATTCAGCACCCGAAGGTGAATGAAGCGGTGGAGAAGGTCAAATCCGTCCTAGAAGAATTGCGGATTCCGCTGCACAAAGAGAATGGAAACAAGGACGGCGTACGGACGATTGTGGTTCGCCACGGCTTCCAATCCGGGGAGATTCAGGTGACACTGGTCACGGCCGGAAGCAAGCTGCCAAGGCAGGACGATCTCGTTCGTCTGCTGCGCCTTACCATTCCGGAGGTGAGCGGGATTTCACTCAATATCAATCCGAAGAAAACCTCGCTCATTTTCGGAGACCGGACGATCTCGCTGTGGGGGGCCGAGAGCATGCAGGAATCGCTGAGCGACCTGCAATTCTCGCTGTCGCCCAGAGCGTTCTTCCAGCTGAATCCGCAGCAGACGGTCAAGCTGTATGAGTCGGTCCGGGGGGCAGCCGGATTGACGGGGAAGGAAACCGTCATCGATGCCTACTGCGGAACCGGCACGATCGGGCTGTGGCTTGCGCCTTATGCCCAGGAGGTGCGCGGGATCGAGGCGATCCCTGAAGCCGTCGAGGATGCCAAGGCCAATGCGCAGCGAAATGGACGTGCTAACGCGAGCTTTCACGTCGGCCAGGCAGAGGAACTGCTGCCGCGCTGGGTCAAGGAGGGCATGAAGCCGGACGTCATCATTGCCGACCCACCGCGCACCGGCATGGACCCGCGCTTCTTGGAGACAGTGCTCCGCACCAAGCCGAAGCGGTTTGTGTACGTTTCTTGCAATCCTTCAACCCTGGCGAAAGATTGCAAGGTTCTGCTGGAGGGCGGCTATGAAATCGAATGGGTGCAGCCGGTCGACATGTTCCCGCAGACAAGCCATGTGGAAGCGGTAACGTTGTTGGTGAGGAAAGAATAAATGAGATGAGATGTGATAGTGTTGCTCAAAGTTATACGGTGTGGTGGGTATCGCACATAATTGTATGAGGGGGGAATCTAACTTGGCAAAGGAATTGTCAACAGAGCAACGTGAAGGGCTACTCCATACATTGAAAGCCCGTTATGAGAAAAACATGTACCGCCATATAGGCCTGGAATGGGCTGACGTACAAGCAAAGCTCGTAGCAAATCCTGAAAAGCTATGGTCGCTCCATGAGATGGAAATAACCGGCGGAGAGCCGGATGTTGTAGGTCATGACAACAAGACGGGTGAATACATTTTTTATGATTGTTCAGCTGAGAGTCCAAAAGGCCGCCGAAGTATTTGTTACGACCGTGAAGCGCTGGAATCAAGAAAAGAACACAAACCGAAGAATAGTGCTGTTGAAATGGCAACCGCCATGGGCATAGAGTTGCTATCGGAAGAACAATACCGGGAATTGCAAAAACTTGGAAATTTCGATTTGAAAACATCGAGCTGGGTGGTAACACCTGCCAGTATTAGAAAACTCGGCGGAGCCATTTTTTGTGATCGCCGCTACGACACTGTCTTCGTGTACCACAATGGAGCGGAATCATACTATGCTGCCAGGGGATTCCGTGGCTCGCTAAGGGTCTGAATTTTGAAGGGGTTTTCGATAAATGTACGGTAGGGCAAATAGATGAGATGTTTTGATGGAACTACACAGAGGGGCGGAAAGCTCCTCTTTTTCGTATAATCATAACCACTCGGAATTCCTTCCTGTAATGGCCCCCCCATACCACCGCGGTCGACAACCCCCCTTTTCTATGATATGGTAGCAAGTAATTAGGCATTTCGTTCCCTTGGGGCGAGGTGCCTTCTCGCATATATAAAAGCGTTTTACATTAAATGTCTATCTGGAGGTGATGCAATGGTGCTCCTACTTTCCCCGCTACGGGGGGAGAAATCCGTAGTTCATTATGGATGATTGATGGTGAGTACACCCAAAATAACGATAATCTGAGGAGTGTTGTTGAGATGAGAGTAAATTTACGAGCAGAAACGCGCGCCGCGATGAACAAAACCGGGCTTAAGCAGCTTCGTCTTTCGGGGCGAATTCCGGCAATTGTATTTGGCACAGGGGAAGACAATATGATGATTCAACTGTCCGCCAAAGAATTCGGCAAATGGGCAAGGAACGGCAAAGGAGGAATCCTTGAGCTTCGTTTTGACGATCGGGAGCCGCTTCCGGTTTTGCTGGAGTCGGTTCAGCGTGATCCAATCACTCGTGAATACATCCATGTCGACTTTTTACGTATTAATATAAATGAAGTTGTGCGCACGAGAGTGAATCTCGATTACATCGGCACCGCCAAGGGAGCCAAACTTGGAGGTGTCGTCCAAATACAAAGCACGTTCATCGAGATTGAGTCCTTCCCGGACCGTATTCCTCCCACCATTCCTGTTGAAATCAGCGAACTGGAGATTGGGCATTCTTTACATGTCGGGGACCTTAAACTGCCTGACGGCGTCGTGCTGATCTCTTCGGCAAACGAACTGCTCGTGTCAGTGGTGACACCGAAAGTCCAGTCGGAAGAACCGGAGGCTATGTAACTTCTGCTGCCGGCGATTGCTTCCCGATATTCCATCGGGAAGCAATCGCCGTTTTTTTTGCTGAAAACCTTGAGCGTAATACAAGATTTTCCATCGGGGAGGACTAGGCTTGGCCGTCATTATTATTGTACACTCAAGTCATGTGGAGTGCGGCCTGCCGCTTACCCGGCAGCTGCATACTAAGCCAATGAAGGAAGTGTCGAACCATGAATGCAGAATCCGTTATGTTGGAGCTTGAGCACTCGGCAAGGAACGGCTCAAGAAAATGTACCTGTCCAATGGAGCGCGTGAACCGCTCTTTGGCGTAGCGACAGGCGCCATGAAGCCGATTGCCAAGAAAATCAAAATCAATCAGCCTTTGGCTGAGCAGCTTTACGCCACCGGAAACTATGACGCCATGTACTTTGCCGGCATCATTGCAGACCCTAAAGCGATGACGGCAGCGGATTATGATCGCTGGATGGATGCGGCCTATTTTTATATGCTGTCCGATTATGTGGTTGCCGTAACGTTGGCAGAGGCGGATATCGCGCAAGACGTTGCCGATCAATGGATCGCAAGCGGCGAAGAGCTTAGAATGTCGGCGGGATGGAGCTGTTACTGCTGGCTGCTCGGAAGCAGACCGGATCGTGAGTTCACGGAAAGTAAAATCTCGGCCATGCTCGAACTGGTGGAAAAGACCATCCACGAGTCTCCGGTCCGAACGAAATCCGCGATGAATAATTTCATGTACACTGTAGCCGTATCTTATTTGCCGCTCCATGATAAGGCGGTTGAGACCGCAAAGGCCGTAGGACCGGTAGAGATGAGGCGGGGCGATAAGAGCAAGTTCCTGAACGCTTCCGAAAATATTAGAAAAGAAGTTGAGAGAGGGAAGCTTGGTTTTAAACGCAAGTATGTGAGATGTTAAACCATTTCGTTTGGTTTAATCGCAAGGCAAGCCGGATTATGACGTAACGTTTTGATTGGTGTGCGATACAGGCGATAAACGGCTGGAAATGAATGCTGATCTCGTTTATGAAACCTATTAACCTGTGAAAGGGACGTTATTCCATGAAAGAGGACAAAATCAGCTACCAGATGCCGACCTTCGACTATCACGGAAATTTGGTGCATTTTGCGGCATTTAAGAAGCATATCGGTTTTTACCCGGCCCCTAGCGGCATTGAGGCGTTCCAAGATGAGTTAAAGGAATATCATAAGTCCAAAGGTACCTTGCAATTTCCCATCGATAAGCCTTTGCCCTATGACCTGATACGCCGAGTCGTTCAATATCGGGTCGAGCAAAACCTGCAAAAGGCAAACAGCAAATCAAAAGGGAAGAAGTCGGTGGAGAGCTGAGATGGAAGACCAGAGAAGGCGGTTTTACTGCCTTCTTTTAAAGTTCCTTTTTCAAATAGTAATGCGTATGCCGTCCGGCATTCTCGATCTTGCCATATACCTCATAACCCTGCTTGATGTAAAAATCCAAGGCTTGAAAGCTAAGTGTATCCAACTTTGCGAACTCGCATTGCTTCTCTATTGCTATTTTTTCCGCCTCGTTCAACAGCTTGGCTCCGTACCCCGATTTACGGTATGGTTCTTCCACGAATAAGTAGTGGATCTCCAGCCAGTTCCAGCATATTTCCCCCACAATCCCACCCAAAATCTGACCGTCCGCATTCCTCAACAATAAATTGATTTCCTGATACCGGCCTTTTAAGTCGTCTGGGAAGTACTTGAGATTATACGCAATCAATTGATTTCTCACATAATTTTTATCCTCGCTCTTTGACGCTATGACTTCATTCGTGAAATAGATTTCCATATCGGTTTGCTCCTTCTAGTATGCCAGTTGACTGATATTCATTAGAATTCGGAACCATTGAACCCTATCTTCCTCAGCATACCATACCCAGCCCATGGACCGACGGTAAAAAATCTTTTTAAAAGAATGTACCCGTGAGGCAGGGGAATGCCTATGCTATACTGTGGTTGTTATTTTATCCGTTTCATCTAAGGGAGGATTGTCCTAACATGTGTTGCATCGTATTCATACGTATTCGTTAATGAAGGTACAGAACATCTAAATCCATCCATTTTCATGTAAAAATGCGAAGGATTATTTGTGCTGTGCCTTTTTCATTACTATACGAATGAATGAGGTGCTTTTTTGTGTCCAAATATAATAAAAATCATCGGGAAAAGCTGAAGAAACCGTCTAACTTTTCCGCTCAACATTTATTAATCAGCAAACGGCTGATTCATGATATGATCAATTTGGCCCAGATCCGATCCACCGATACCGTTCTCGATATCGGAGCAGGGACAGGGACATTAACCTTTCCGCTGGCAAAGAAGGCGGCACATGTGCTCGCGATCGAGACAGATCCGGCGTTTGTGGATAAACTGTTCAGCAAGATAAAAGATGGAAGCAACATTCGCGTCAAGCAGTCTGATTTCCTGGAGGTTCCTCTTCCGAAAAGTCCGTTTGCCGTCGTGGCGAATATTCCGTATTCGATCACCACGCCGATCTTGGCGAGGCTGTTGGATCATCCTGGCGTGCCGCTGCAGCGAGCCGTGCTGCTTGTGGAAAAGGGTGCAGCCCAACGTTTTACGGCAGTTCCTGTTCAAGATCCGCGTATCTTAAGCTGGAGGATGCATTACGACATTCGGCTCGTGGGAACCGTATCGCCTCAACACTTTGCGCCGCCTCCCAAGGTGGATTCCGCTATTCTAACTATCAACCGGAGGAAGAAGCCGCTCATTGCCACGCAGCATCAGCCGAGGTTTACAGCGCTGGCAGCATACGGATTGCGGGACTCGCGGCTGCCGTTATTCGTGGCCCTGGCGGGCGTATTCACACCTCCCCAGATTACGAAGCTGGTCCGATTGCTGGGGGTGAATCGAGAGCTCCCCATCAGTAGGCTGAACGAAGAGCAGTGGGGAACTGTATTCCATACGATGCTCCAGCATGTGCTGCCAAGTCGTTGGCCCAAACTTTCTACAAGCTCCAAAGGCAAATCCAAGAAAAGAAAATAACATTCGATGGAGATCTCCGTCGTTTCTAATACGTTGCTTTTAAAATATTCACAGAATTCGCTTGACCCTGACACTAGTGTCAGGGTTTACAATGAAATCGAATCGTTCATTCAGGAGGCGTAGAAGCATGAAAATCGGAGAACTTGCAGCCCGTACCGGCGTCAGCATCCGTTCGCTTCGATACTACGAACAGCAAGGATTGCTTATGCCGGTTCGCAACGAGAACGGATACCGGGAGTATTCGATTTTCGCAGAAGAACAGGTGCGTACCATCCAGTTATATCTGAATCTTGGATTGACCACCGAGCAGATCGCCGGTTTCCTGCACTGCGTCTTGAAAAATAAAGAGGCGTTTTGCGCGGAGGTGTTCCCGATTTTCCGTCAAAAAATTGCCGAGATCGAGGCGCAAATCCACCAGCTGAACCATATCAAGATGAATCTGGAGGAACGCATGCAATCGATTCTGGATGAACGAGAATCGGAAGAAGCGGAGGAATGGAAATGAGTTTACCACGAATAGATGCAGCCAGCTTTCAAGGCGCGATTAAACAGAATGGAGTCACTCTTGTTGAATTTGGAGCCAAATGGTGCCCGCCGTGCAAAGTGCTGCTTCCCATCCTGGATGAGCTGAGTCAGGAAGAGGCGGGTCGCCTGGATGTCTATCAGGTGGATTGTGACGAATCCCCGGAGCTTGCCGCTCAATTCGGCATTATGTCCATGCCGACGGTGATTGTGTTTCATAACGGAGAACCGGCAGACAAACTTGTTGGACTTCGGCCTAAGAGTGTGTATCAAGCGGCGCTAGGCCGTTATGTATCATAGAATTGAATAATCGATGAATAAGCGAAAACGCCTCTGATGTTTGATGACACAGAGGCGTTTTCTATTGATGTAGAGGGCATTATTCGCCGTGTATCGAATTCTTATATAGCAACTGTAATAAGCTGCTGAAGCGGTTTGGGATTATCTGATTATTAGGATTTTTTTGTGGATAAATATATGCCTGGCAAGGCGCAGAAGCGTAAATTTTTAAGGAGGTGCTTTAATTGACAACAGAGATCTTTTTCTCAACCAACTCCATCGGTCATGTAAAGGATGAGCAGCTTCAAGCTATGCTGAACAGACACCATCTAGGGAACCTCATTTCAGCTGAGAAAACTTCTGAGGGAGTAGGAAATCAGACGTTGTTCATTAACTCGAGCCAAGGAAGCTATGTATTGAAGGGAAATCCTCTTTATGCAGGGCAGTTGGTTGAAGAGAAATTTTATACGGACTATTTGCAAGAGTATACATCACTGCCTTTATCGGCCCCATATCTGTTGGATGAATCCGGCGATATTTTCGGCTGGTGCTACGCGATCATGCCTCGTCTTCATGGCGTACATATGAATGATCCACAATTTAGAGCAAGGCTTGGTGCAGCGGATCGAATAGATATTGCCTCTTCAGCAGCTAACATTTTAAATGAAATGCACGGCTGGAAAGTGGATCAGTATGGCGAGCTCGATCCGAAAACGCGAAGAATTCGCCCGTTTGAGAGATCTTATAAAGAGTGGCTCTACCATCGAATTCGGTTTTGGTTGCAGGATGCCAAACAGTATTCCCAGATCACTCTAACCGATACGGAATGGGTGGAAGAGGTGCTGCGTGACTCGGCGGATGAGTTCGATAAGCATGGCTCACCCACTTTTGTTATGGGGGATTTCAAGGCAGAGAATATGCTGGTAGCGTATGATACGGCTTGTCAGGAGTGGCGAATTAGCGGCATTTTTGATTTTACAACCGGATATTTTGGGGATGGAACAGCGGATTTGCCTAAGATGGTGATAATGTATTGGGATTTCGAGGAACAGGAGATAGCGCGGCATTTTATACAGATGTACTTACAGGGCTCTGCAAATAAGGAAGGTTTTGTTGATCGATTTAGGGTGCATATGCTCCATCAGCGTATATTGGATTGGGGATGTGCCAAAACGATTGGTGCAGTCACTTGGGATCCGCAGCTAACCTTTTCCGAATGGGCAAAAGATTATGTTTATGCCATGGACTACTTGAGATAGTGGATTACGGGCGTATCGTAAACATCTCTTCCGGTCTTGGAGCCTTCGAAGTGATGCAGGGAGGATACGGTTTAAAAGGGTCATCCTCTGCTTACCGCATCTACAAAACGATGCTGAATGCATTAACCTGCCTCGTTTCGCAGGAAGTAGCCGATACCGGCATAAAGGTAAACGCGGTTTGCCCCGGCCGGGTTCAGACCGATATGGGTGGTGCAGATGCTCCGTTAACCGTTGCCGAAGGGGCTGATACAGCTGTATGGCTGGCGACGTTGGAGGATGATGGACCGAGCGGGGAGTACTTCCGTGAGCGGCAAAAGATTGCTTGGTAATGTGGTGAAAATTTCGCTATCAGGGGATGACGTCTACTCTTTGGTTTACCGATGATGACGCTGCTAATGATTAGCAGTATAAAAATACTCTGAAAAAGCCCCATTTCGAAGATGCTGATGTATAATAATCGGTATCAGGAGGTGCAGAGGATGAGTGATATCAACATTTTTGGTCATCAGGCTTTGTTTGAACATGTCTACAAAAGTGCTCCCATTGGCATTGGCCTGGTTACGATAGAAGGAAATTGGATCAGCGTAAATCCTGCGGCTTGCAAAATGTTTGGCTTCACGGAAGAAGAATTGATGTCACAGCCGGCAACCGATTATATTTATTCTGATTGCATTAACAATAAAGATAAATTGTTTCAGTCTTTGGACGAGTCGTCCTCAACTATTGCGGTGGAAAAACAATTCGTACATAGAGACGGCCATGGTATCTGGGCATCGATGCATGTTTCTCTGGTTCGTGACGAAAAGGATCAAACCCCTTTATTTTTCATTTCGCAAATTGTTGATATTACCCAGAGCAAGATAGCCGAGCGAAAGCTCCAAGAGAGTATTGAACGCTACACTTCGCTGAAGAAGTATAACCATGATGCGATCATCTCCTTCAATCTGGAGGGGAGGATCATTAACGGGAACCAGATGGCAGAGCAGCTGACTGGTTATAAGATTCCGGAATTAATTGGAACCAAGATCTCGAATTTGATCGGTGAACGTAATCTTACCCGCGTACTTTCTGCTTCAGCTGATTATGTTGCTGTCGAGAAGGGCATTAACGTCATCCATCACAAAGACGGACATACGGTTGAAGTGATCGCTACACTGGCACCCATTGTCATTCATAACAAGAATGTGGGTTTTTACATCATTGCCAAGGACATGACGGAGCAGAAGAGGCTCATCATCGAGAAGGAAGCAGCCGAGAAGACAAATAAAGCCAAGAGCGAGTTTCTGGCGATGATGAGCCATGAGATCCGTACGCCGATGAATGGTGTTATCGGGATGACGGACCTGATCCTTGAGACGGAGCTTGATGAGGAGCAGCGGGACTATGTACAGATCATTAAGAAAAGCGGGACAACCCTTCTGAACATCATCAATGATATTTTAGACTTTTCAAAAATCGAATCGGGCAGAACAGAGCTGGTGGAGGAAACATTTAACCTAAGAACGGCTTTGTCCGAGACATTGAACCTGATTCTTCCGAAGGCGCTGGAGAAAAATATTGAGGTGACCACTTCTGTAGCTTCTGACGTGCCGAATCAAGTGTATGGGGATGTGACGAAGCTGAGGCAGGTCTTAATGAACCTGCTTAGTAATGCCATTAAATTTACGCCTAATGGCGCCGTCTCCATCTCTGTGCAGTGTGTCGAGAACCAGGGGAACTCGGCCCTTATCCAATTCTCCGTTATGGATACGGGCATCGGTGTGACGAGTGAGAAGGTTGCGCAGCTATTTGAACCCTTTTATCAAGTGGACCATTATATGACCCGCCAGGTGGAAGGGACGGGACTGGGGCTGGCGATCTGTAAAAAACTCGTTCAGTTGATGGGCGGAGATATCTGGTATGAGAAGAATCAGAACCAGCCGGGGTCTGTCTTTACGTTTACGGTTGATTTTTCGTTTGAGTCGAATGCTGGCAATAAACAGGAGAATGAGGCCGTTCACGAGAATCACTCCTTAGGAAACGATCTGAAAATTTTGATTGCCGAGGATAATGAGGTGAATCAGTTAGTACTCAAGAAAATGATTGAGAAGTTGGGATACAATTCGACCACCGTCCAGAATGGACTCGAGGCGGTTGAAGCCTTCGGGCGTTACTCGTATGACATCGTGTTCATGGACATTCAGATGCCCTTCATGGATGGAACGGAAGCGGTCCGCGTCATAAAAGAATCGGCACCATCCGAAAAAGAGCCTTATATCGTGGCCGTCACGGCCCATGCGATCAAAGGCGATCGCGAGAAATATTTAGGGATGGGCATGGACGAGTATGTAAGCAAGCCTGTCAGCATGAAAGTTATTTCGGCCATTATTGATAAGTTTCTGGCTGAACGAGATATGTCTCAAGCCTAAACAGATGAAAGCTCAAGTGATCTCACTTGAGCTTTTGTTCATTCCACTGTTGAATAATTAGGAACCAAATAGTATTATGCAGCTGTTCATCTGCGGTCGTAGGTCAAAGGGGTGGTGAGTGCAAAACGGCCTGTGGGAAAGGTTCCCAGCAGGCCGTTAATGATATATGTGTCCTAAGAGGCGTTACCGGTTACGCTGCTTCCGCTTTTTGCAAGATTGTAGGTGATGACCTCACCGCTCCAAAAATGGAACTTGAGAATCACTTCTCCGTCTCTGACCTATTAAAAAAGGTAGGCTTGAGCTTGATTTCACCGGTCGAGTAGGAAGGGGAGAACGTATACTCAAACTCTTTAAAGGAGGTCCAGTCCTGTGGTCTTGCATTTCCTCCCGTTTCATATACCGCCTCCATCGTGGCTAGCTGATCTCCGTTGAATGTCGTTGGAATGCTGAACGAATCAGTAGTTCCCTGCGTGTTGAGCAGCACAGGCTTATCATGGAAGATGACCCTGAAATTCCAGTCCGCACCGCGGTTGAATTTGGCCGCCAATACAGCATTCACGCCGAATTGGCCGGATGAAGTCAGTCTGGACAGCAGGCTGGATGTAAACATGATCGTATTTCCGTTAAGCATATAATCCTGCCCGGCGACGAGCAGTTGTCCGTTTGTGCTGACTTCGGTTAACGTGTTGTCGTTTAAGTTCAAAGGTATGCTTTTATCCTGGGCAGCAGCTCCCTTTTTTAAGAAGATCAGGTCGGTGTCAGCGGTCGATGAGCGCCCGCTCCAACCCGCCTTCATGATGTTGTACAGCTCCGGATCGGACCAGGTAAAGGCGGTTCGCTTAAAGTGCTGGCCGTTGTCCCACAACATATGGGTAATGTTCTTCTGTTTGAGATAATAGGTTAGATATTCAAAGAACTTCAGTTTCTCCCCCTGCTCAATGACTCCCGTGCTCTGATCGAAGCCAGCAGTCCGTATTCACCCAGGATGACGGGAATCCCTCTGGCGATGAGATTGGCATCATTCAGCTTGGTCATGGTGTTGTACAGCTCGTTCATTCTCTCCTGAGTTGGAGACGCCCCCAGGGTAGATAGCACAAGTGGCCGGGTTGCATTGCGTGCTCCAGAGCCGCGGACGATCTGATGGAATGACATATGAAGTTCATCCAACATCTGAAATGCTTTCGTCTCGTCAGTGGTCCCGCCATCCTAGAAGCGGGGTTCATTGACGCTCTCAAACATCAGTTTGTTGGAATGCTTCCGGAAGCGATAGGCCACTTGAGTCCACACGGCGTTGTACTTGGCAACCACCTCGTTGCGATTGTGCTCCATATGGCTAGTCCATAGCCAAGAATCGTGATGGAGGTTGATCATTACGTACAGATCAGCTTCAAGCGCCCAATCAACAACCTCTTGTACCCGGTCCATGTAAGCGGCGTCAATGATATAGTTCGGTCACGGCATCCAGCGAATTGCCAAGGTTCCAGCCGGGCTGCATATCATTGACGTAGGCTTGGGGATTTTTCTTTGGAGATCTTGGATGTTCGTTTTTTGTTGCGGATGCATAATAAGGGAACATGGAGATGACCAAAGAAACGATGAGGGCCAAGGAACAGATGGATTTCTTATTCAGGATTATCATTAGCATCTCCTTTGTCATGAAGTTGTAAATCGGTGTTTAACTAGAGTGACTAAGTGTGAGGTATCTGTCGGATGACGAGGTTCCAGCTGTCATGAGAATTTTAAAGGTAGACATTCACCTCCAAAGTTTATTGAAGGCGCTTTCTAATTTACAAATTATCATATTTTCCCATTTGGAAGTACCCGGATAATTCGTCATAAAATCATGTGGAAATTAGTTATGAGATGCAGGTGGTTACAGAAAGGGGGTTGATGGGTGGGAGGGGATAAAAAGAGCTGTCCCTCATGGTCAAATTGACCGAGGGACAGCTCTTTACGTTAGAGAATGTTGAAATTCTACCTTTGACTAAGGTTTTTTAATTAAAACAAGCGTTTTGGATGCTTCGGATAAAGGTGCTACGGATTGAGCACTCGAAGCGATTTTCTTATCTTTCCCCAGTACGGACAGGACATAAACGGCGTATTCCGTATTGTCTTTAATGTCTTTTCCGTAGGCATCTTTGGCAGGGATATCAATCAGAGTCGAGATATCTTTGCCATCGGGATTTATTGTTGCGTTCTTATCTTCTTTGGCAGCGGCTGCTGTTGCAGCTTTAAGATCGAAGTTCTTGATGTTGTCTTTCTCTACAAACAACAGGCGGTATGCCGTAATGTTGCGCTCATCGATCGCCTTCTTGAAATCGACTTGAAGCTTCCCGCTTGCATCCAGCTTGGCTGCAACGCCCGTTGTTTGGATACGGTTCAGAATTTCAAACTCCGCAGAAGAATTGGAGATGCTGTTGTTGGTAGAAATGGTTCCATCAGCAACAGCAAGGATGTAAACCCTATATTTAGTACCAGTTACGATAGCTGCACCGTTGACGTCCGCTAAACCTGCGGACAATTTGTGCTCGATTCTGTTAGGAGATGGCGATACCTTCGTATACAATTGTTCCTTGGTGACTTTGTTGGCGTCGTCCAGTCCGAAACTTTGGTTGCTCGGTACGACCATGATTCGATATTCTTTAACACTTCCTGAGGAAGGATTAAATTTGACAACAATGTCGCTGCTATTGCCGTTGGTGCTTTCAATCCCGGCATACACGTCCGAAGGAACCGTGACGGCGGTACCCGTAAGCTTGATTGGCGCAGATGGTGCCGACAGGGCGTTGTTGCTTCCATTGTTGCTTACGGACAATACGAATACTTGATAATCCACCATATTGCGAATTGTCTCATTGTTAACATCTCTTGTTCCAGGTCTCAGAACATCCTCAAAATTGGAGCCGATCGGTACTCTGTCGAAGTAAGATACATTGTTAGCTTGAGCTACATTAAAGTTACCAGCGTTAGCTTGCTTCACGACCATGATCCGGTATTCCTTAATGTTGGTTTCATTTGCAGCCTTGGTAAACGATACTTTCAAGTCGCTTGCGTTATTATTATCGCTCACATCAGCTGCCGTAACGTTCGTAGCTTTCCCAACTTCCGTCACGCCTTGAATCGTAACGGCATTAGAAACCGATGAAAGTGCTCTGCCGTAATTCGAGTAACCTACCGACAAGATATACACTCGGTAGCTTGAACCTCTTTGAATGAGTTCCCCGTCGCTATCCCGGGTCGTGTTTGCTAAATCCCGAGAGATAGTTCTGCCGGTTTTGTTAACCGTGGTATAATTCCCGTTATCATAAGCTTGGGACACAGTCAGGCTCTTGGAAGACTTCACAACGAGAATCCGGTAATGTTCGATGAAGTTTTCACCATTAGCAGGATTGAAGGCGACTCGAAGGTCGCTTCCGTTACCATTATTGCCGATAATGGACAAGGTTGGCGTGGAAACAGGGTTTACATTGCCCTGATTGTTGTTTCCAAGCGTAATCGATGAGTAATTGGATAATGCATTGTTATTGCCCGAATATCCTACGGACAGGACGTATACGCGATAGCTGATACCATTGCGAATCAGCTCTCCATCGATATCACGACTGTTGGAATTCAGGGTTTGAGTAATGTAGTTGCTGCTGTTATTCTTATTGATTTGAGTGTAATAATAGCTGTTGTTTAAGTTATTGGCTCTATTCAGATCAAAATAACTATCAGATGATTTTACAACGAATACCTGGTAATAGCTGATGTTAGAACGATCAGACGGCTGGGTGAATGACACCTGCAGATCGCGTCCGTCATTGTAGTTGTTCACGTCAGTGACGGACAGATTGGTGACTGCGCCCAGATTGGTGCTGGAACTCAAGATGATGGAGTTCGATGGAGCAGACAGCACGTTATTATTGGAGTTACTGTAGTCCACGGCCATGACGAATACGCGATAGTGCACGCCGTTACGAATCGTTGCTCCATCTACATCTTTAGCACTCGACGCCAGCGTTAAGTTGTTGATGTTATTCCCGGTTTTGTTGACTTGGGTGTAGTTGTAGCTGGACACAGCATTGGCTTTGCTCAAGTTGAAGCTGCTGTAATTGCTGTCCTTTACGACAAACACGCGATAAGAGTGAATGTTGGATTCGTTGGATACCTTGTTAAAGCTTACGCGAAGATCGCGGCCATCACCATGATCGCTGATATCCGTCACCTGCGTAATGGATGGAACCGTTGCGGTTCCCGTGTTGAGCGTGATGGAAGATGAACCTGAAGACAGGTTGCTTGCAAGCACACTCTCGTTGCTGCTGACAGATAGGACAAACACAGTGTAAGCGACACCGCTGCGGATGAGCTCGCCTGAAGTATCGCGAGCAGAGGAACTCAGCGTCGTGGACAGCGTTGTATTCGTCGTACTGGTTTTGCTCACCGTCGTATAATTCTGACTTGGGACGGATTTAGCTGCCGCCAGATTAAAGTTGGCAACATCCTTCGTTTTTACCGCAAATACGCGATAGTTAGTTACATTGCTCTCGTTCTGGGCACGCGTGAAGCTGACCTGCAGATCACGGCCATCGCCGTAGTCGCTCACATCGCTTGCCTTCACGTTGGTTGCTCCGTTCACCGAATTGGTGTTGGTCAGCGTCAACGACGGCGAAGCCGAGGAAAGGGCATATGTGCCGCCTGTGCTGCTAACTGCCAATACGTAAGCTTTATAAGACTGGTTATCGCGGATAAGATCATTATCCACATCCCTTGAACTCGACGTGAGGGTCAGAGTCTGATCCGAGCCGGACGGGTACACCGTTGTGTAAGCTGCGGAGGACACGCGCTGTGCCTCTGATTGGTTTAACGTCTTGGACTGCTTCACAATCATCACGCGGTAATGCGAAATTAATGATTCGGTCGACGATTTGGAGAAGCTGACCTGCAGATCGCGGCCGTCGCCGGCGTTGCCGATGTCCCGAAGGGTCACATAATTCACCGGTACGATACCGGTATTATTTCCGCCGCCGCCTGAATTGTTCGTTGTTTTGACGGTGACCGTTTTCGTTTTGGAATTCCAGCCGATTTTTTGGCCGAGGGCTTCACTTACGAAGCGCACTGGAACCATGGTATTTCCTTTTAAGTTTTTCGCCGGAACATCCAGCGCTACCGTCTTGTTATTGATGGTGGCCGTCTTGGAGTTAATTTTTAGAATGACGGTTGTGCCATTCTTGGTCGCTGTGACGGTTTTCGTTTTTTGATTCCACTTGACCGAGGCATCCAAGGCTTCGAAGATGGATCTCATCGGAAGCATGACGCGTCCTTGGATCATGATAGGTGCTTGAGGCGTATACAGCTTGACACCGTCAATCAAGACGCTGATGTTCACTGCCGCCTGTGCCTGCGATTGGAATGTCATGGGGATTAACAGTATAGCTGCTAGCAAGGCAGTCCATATTCTTTTCACACACTCAACCTCCTGAAATTTAGCTTTGTTATTATTTTCCTCTACAATATGACGCATTGGCTTAGAATAAAGTTTCAACTATAACATCGGCAATGCAAAAATATTTTTTAGTACTGATCATAAATAAGGGAAGAGACAGCAGACGTCTGCTGTTTCCTCCCTTACTGATATTGATTAATATTGTTTAACTGTGTCAGTCCAGCCTAGGATCGATCGGGTAACCGCATCATATATATTCGGCGGGTACTCGGCGATGCGATGTTTGTTCAAAGCTCGCGTCCGCTTTTGTGTATAGCTTTACAGAAATATAACTGAATAGTAATATAGTAAACATGTTGAACGATAACCTTTTTGAAGTATTGGCAGAACCGAACCGCAGGACCATACTGGACTATTTGCGTGTGAAAGAGTACACGGTGGGCGAGATGGTAGATCTCATTCAGCTCAGTCAACCAGGCGTATCAAAGCATTTGCGCATCTTGAGGGAGGCTGGTCTTGTCTCTCTGCGGAAAGAGGCTCAAAGGCATGTGTACAGCTTGAATGCCAAACCTCTGGAGGAAATCCACGACTGGCTGGAGCCTTACCGACACTTCTGGACAAACAAGCTGGATGATTTGGAGAGGCTGCTGGATGGGGATGAATCTCCTTAAACATCGGAATGTAGTTTGATTTAAATAACCATTTTGAATAAAACATTCCTGAGGAGGGTGAAACATGCTGGCTGTTGTACAGCAAGACGAGTTCGGAACGAGCGTGCGATTTGAACGCCGCCTGAAGCATTCAGTGGAGAAGGTGTGGTCTTATCTGACGGATAATGACAAGCTGACTCAATGGTTCTCGGAGCTTAAAGTGGAAGATTTGCGCCAAGGCGGCAAAATTACATTTGATATGCAGGACGGAACGTTCGAAGAATTTGAAATTACGGACTATCGGGAGTTATCGGTATTGGAGTATACGTGGGGAGAGGACCGAGTGCGTTTTGAGCTGCATCCCGAGGCGGCAGGCTGTCGTCTGGTGCTTATTGAGACGATAACGAAAATTACGGATCATACACCGAAGGATATTGCCGGTTGGGACGTATGCCTGGACGTCATTGAAGCATTGCTGGAGGACAGGACGCTGGAATCGCGCAAAGATGCCTGGTCTGAAAAATATGAGCAATACGTTCGAATGTTTGAAACATTGCCCCGTGCCTAAAAATCTGCTCCGTCCAAGCATGTAAACATGCCGGGACGGAGCTTTTTTATTGGAAGATGGATGAAATGCATCTATAATCGGATAAGGGATATATTCCCATATGGAATACCGCCTGGGTGGAGGGGTTAAAATGCCGAATTACATGGTAAACATCTTGCAGCTTAGAGAAGATAACTATCACAATGGGCTGAAGCTGGGTCGCAGCCTGCGAAATCAACCGATATTAAAAGCTTTTGAAGCGGCCACCAAACCGGAGATCGATACGGAACAGTTGAAGAGCATCTATAACGAGTTTGCCCCGCAGCTGCTATCGGAGCTTGAAGGACTGGCGGAAGGATTGGAAATGCCGTTTCCCAAAGCCGCCGCTCTCCTAGGGGGATACGATGTTCCAGAGATCGCGGCCATGGGCTGTTCGGCGATGATTACCCCTTCGTATTACGTAAGAAATTACGATTTTACGCCTGCGTTTTACGATGGTTATTTTACCGCTGCCCAAGCCGACCAAGGTTTGGCGACCGCAGGTTATAATTTGCAGGCGCTGGGCCGGCATGACGGGGTTAATGAAAAGGGGCTTGCCGCCGGGCTGCACTTTGTGAGCTTTGACGGATACCGGACGGGCCTGTCGCCATGGGTCGGCGTTCGAATGATATTGGAATCATGCGCTACCGTAGGAGAAGCGTCTTATATGCTGCGCCATATTCCCCATGCGGCTTGCTATAACTTTTCAATAGGAGATGCACGAGGGAACATGGCCGTTGTGGAAGCAAGTCCGGATCAAGTCATTACCCGTGCGGGCGGGGAGGCTGCAATCGCCTGCGTTAACCATTACGAAGCGTTGACGGATAAGAACAGGCCTTCCATCGAGCATTCCCTTGGGCGTAAACGTTACATCGATGGCCTGGATGCCACACAGTTGACCCAAACCGAAGCATTCGGTTTATTTAAGGAGCGAGAGTCCCCGTTGTTTTTTACGGATTACGACGATTTGTTTGGAACGTTGCATACTTTTTCGTACTCCTTCGAAGAAGGGAGGGTCATGACTTCGCTTGCTCAGGGCGGCGTGCTTGATTTTTCGTACAGGGAGTGGGCCCAAGGCAAGGATCTCCATGAAGCGACGTTGACCGGGCATATCAATTGACAATAAATCCTGCAGAGAAGCGCTTCCTCCTAGGTGAGGAGGTGCTTTTTTTGTGCTGCTCGGGCTTTTTCCAATTTGGAACATTCTGTGACATTGCCTTCGCGGGGGATGCTGCGTTTTCTTTGGCCGATTTGTTTATGCTACACTGGTTTAAAGGACGATATCATTGAATGAACGCAAGTAAACAAGGAGTCTAACTACAGAGAATGCACAAATACGAGACATAGCACAATGGCCGCGACACATGCCGCAGGACATATCCGTACGATGCTGAAGGACATACTCGTACAACAGGTGAGCAGCCCTACAGCTAGAGCATCGGACAAGCCGCCTTGGATTACATAACTTTATATAACGGCAAGCCGATATTGCAACCATGAGTTGGGAGTGGAGTAACATGGCTTTTGTGAGCATAAAGGATGAATATAAGCGCTACCGGATGGGAGAGACCACCATTGTAGCCAATGATGGAATCAACCTGGAGATCGAAAAAGGCGAGTTTGCGATTATAGTCGGTCCCAGCGGCGCAGGCAAATCCACGGTGCTGAATATATTGGGTGGCATGGATACCGCGGATGAGGGACAAGTACTGGTGGATGGAACGGATATTGCCAAGTTTAACAGCAAGGAGTTGACCGGCTATCGGCGCAATGACGTCGGATTTGTGTTTCAATTTTATAACCTGGTTCCCAACCTGACGACAAAAGAAAATGTGGAACTCGCTTCCCAAATTTCTCCCCGGGCTTTGGACGCGGAGCAAGTACTGCGGGATGTAGGCCTGGGTAATCGTCTGAACAATTTTCCGGCACAGCTGTCCGGCGGGGAACAGCAGCGGGTAGCGATTGCCAGAGCACTCGCCAAGCAGCCGAAGCTGCTTCTCTGCGATGAACCCACGGGTGCGCTTGATTACCATACGGGAAAGCAGGTGCTGAAGCTGCTCCAAGACACCTGCCGCCATACCGGAACGACGGTTATCGTCATTACGCATAATTCTGCCCTGACGCCGATGGCGGATCGGGTCATCGAGATCAACAATGCCAAGGTTCGGAACATGGTTTTGAATCCGGCCCCCGTTTCTGTAGACAACATCGAGTGGTAGGGAGATACATATCATGAAGAAAAGAGCGCTGTGGACTGATATTTTCCGGGAAATATCGCGGACAAAAGCTCGGTTTCTGTCCATTTTTGCCATTATTATGCTCGGCGTCGGTTTTTTTGCGGGGATCAAAGCCACGGGTCCTGACATGCTGGATACAGCGGATCACTACTATAGTGATTTAAAGCTGATGGATCTTAAGGTTCAGTCCACCTTGGGTCTCGAACAAAGCGATATCGAGAAGCTGAAGTTGGTTGCCGGAGTGGACGAGGTTCAACAGGGCTATAGCGCAGACGTATTCCTCGGTGACAGCGGGCGGATCGCGAAGGTGCTCTCCTATGACCCAGGAAATAATCTGAATCAATATGTGCTTACAGAAGGCCGAATGCCGGAGGCCACAGGGGAAATCGTCATCGACGCAGGAGACCGCGGAAATGAATTTAAACTGGGGGATCAGATTACCTTTGCCAATCCGAATCAAGAAGTCAACCTCAAGAAAAAGTTTGACCACCTAACTTACACGGTCGTGGGAAGGGCGAAGAGTCCGCTGTTCATCAGCAGCATGAGCCGGGGAACGAGCGGCATCGGAAAGGGGACAGCGGATGTGTTCGCCGTTATACCGGAGAAGGACTTTAAACTATCTGTATATACGGAAGCCTACCTGACCTTTCAAGACACCGCTGAATCAGCTCCCTATACGCCTGAGTATGACGAGAAGATCAAACGGCACAAAGAAGCGGTAGAACTGGCACTGGAGACCATGCCGCAGGAGCGGCTGACAGAGGTTCGCGTCAACGGTCAGAAGAAGCTGGATGAGGCCATGGACAAAATCGAGGATGCCAAGAAACAGCTGGCCGATGCGGAGCAGAAGTTAAATGATGCGAAGGTCAAGCTGAATGAAGGCGAGCAATCCTACCGCGATGGCGTCAACAAGCTTCAAACCGAGCTGGACCAGGGGCAGGCCAAGCTGGATTCCGCGGCCAAAAAACTTGCCCAAGGCAGAGCGGAGCTGAAGCGGAATCGGCAGCAGTTGGAGCAAGGACAATCCCAGCTTAAGATGGGTCAAAGTCAACTGGATCAACAGAAGTCGGAGCTGGCACCAAAGCTGGCACAAGGGCAGCAAGTAGCGAAGGCGCTGCAGCAAATCTCCGGTTTAGATCCGGAGGGCATACCGGAAGAGCAGAGGAAGGAACTGCTCTCGGCGGCTCAGGCGGCCGATCCGAAACTAGGAGCAGCTACTGCGGGTTTCATGGGAGGCACATTGGATGGCGCTGCTTTGCAAAAGGCTGCCTCTGCGTTCCAGAGCGGTTTAAACGAAGCTTCCCTGCAGCTGGATAACGCTCAGCAGAAGCTGCATGCAAGCCGAGCAGAGCTGAAAGAAGGACAAGCCAAGCTTCGGGAAGCCGAGCGTCAGCTCGTGCAGGGTGAAGCTTCGTTGAAGCAAGGAACGGAGGAGCTTGCTGCTGCTAAACAGGCAGGGGAAGCCAAGCTCGCGGATGCGAAAGCGGAGCTTAGCGAAGGGCAGGCGGAGTACCAGGAAGGTCTAAAGAAATTTAATGAAGAAAAAGTAAAGGCTGAGCGGGAAATCACCGATGGCGAGAAGGAAGTGGCGGAGGGACAGAAGGAGCTGGATCAGCTCGAGCTGCCCAAAGTCTACGTCATGGACCGCGGCGTCAATCCGGGGTATACCGAGTACAGTGATAATGCGGACCGCTTATCTTCTATTGCAACGGCATTCCCGGTGTTCTTTTTCCTGATCGCCGCCCTCGTCAGCCTGACAACGATGACCCGGATGGTTGAGGAGCAGCGGCTGCAGATCGGAACCTTGAAAGCACTCGGATACAGCAACCGGGATGTGATGAAAAAATTCCTGGTCTATTCGACGCTGGCCAGTGTTGCGGCCTCAGCAGCCGGACTGGCTATCGGCTTCACCTTGTTTCCAGCCATTATCTATGATGCTTACGGCGCTTTATACAATCTGCCGGATGTGAGAACGCGATTTTATCTCAGCTACAGCATCATCTCGATCATCGTGGCTGTGCTCTGTACGACCATGACAGCTTATGTGGCAACGCGAGTGGAACTTCGAAGCAACGCTTCGGTCCTGATGCGTCCCAGAGCGCCTAAGAACGGATCCCGCATATGGCTGGAGCGAGTACCTTGGGTGTGGAACCGACTCGGATTTATTGGAAAAGTAACCGCCCGTAATCTGTTTCGCTACAAGCAGCGGATGTTTATGACCGTCTGCGGCGTTGCCGGTTGCACGGCTCTGATTCTGACCGGTTTCGGTCTCAAGGATTCCATCGGGGATATCGCGCCGCTGCAATACGGAAAGATCATGCAGCATCAAGCGACCGTTGTATTTCAAGACGATAACGGCGATAGCAGCATGCTGGAGGATTATAACAAGCGCATTGCGGATACGCCGGAGATTACGGGGATTTTAAATGTGACCCAAGAGGCGATGACTGCGACCGCCCCCGGGGTGAACGCCCAGGATGTGAGTTTGTTCGTGCCGCAATCGCCGGAGGAGATCGATTCGTTTATCGTCCTAAAATCCCGTGGGCAGGAGCAGACACTGTCACTGACGGATGACGGTGCAATCATTACCGAGAAGCTTGCCAAGCTGTTTGATCTCAAGATCGGCAGTACTTTCACCGTCCAGAACAGCGACAACGATCCTTATGAGATACGTGTAGCCGGGATAACGGAGAACTATGCGATGCACTACGTCTATATGACGCCGCTGTATTACGAAGAGATTTTTGATGGGACGCCGGAAGTGAACAGTCAATTGCTGACGTATGACAACAACAATCACGATCCGGAGTGGGAGGACCAGCTTGGAGAAACGTTAACCGCAAGCCAGCGGGTGGCGATGGTCAGCTTCACGAGTGGAGTAAGCAATGCCTTTAGTGATACGATGGACAGCATGAACGTTGTGGTGGTTGTCCTGATTGTATCTGCAGCGGCGCTCGCGTTTGTCGTGCTGTACAATCTGACGAATATTAACGTATCTGAGCGGATACGGGAGCTGTCAACGATCAAGGTGCTTGGCTTCTATGATAAGGAAGTAACCATGTACATTTATCGCGAAAATATGATTCTGACCGTGCTGGGGATCATAGCGGGCAGTCTGGGAGGCGTGTTCCTGCACCGGTTCGTGCTCCTGACCGCGGAAGTGGACGCGATGATGTTCAGTCCCGTCATCCATGGAATCAGTTACGGCTATGCGGCACTGCTGACACTGTTGTTCTCGGCCATTGTCATGGCCTCCATGCATTACAAACTGAAGCGGATTGATATGATTGAAGCGCTGAAATCAGTGGAATAGATATATGTTTCAACAAGAGAGCCCTATTCGAGAGGAGACAATCCTGAAGAATAGGCTCTCTTTTTCATCTCCGGTGTACAGCTCCCTACACATGTCAACCATTGCGTTTTGGAATGTGAATTCCCGTGATATTTTTAATCAGCCGGTAAGTTATAGGAGAAAATATATTATAATAGACATATCCAGCTCTTGTACGAACTAATATTGCTACTACATGAAGACCAGTGGGTAATTGATGATAGAACATGATAAAGGTCTTCAGCCTCGGAGGAATGCATATGGGAATGGTCTTCTCTATCTTGAAAAAGTACCGCGTAGCAGCGATTGCGGCACTGGTCATGATGCTGATTGAGCTCACCGTTGAGCTGATTCAGCCGCTGCTCATCTCTAAAATCATTGACGACGGTATTCAGAAACAGGATTTGTCCGTCGTATGGATGTGGGGAGTCGTTTTAACTGGAAGCGCTATTATTGCCTTTATAGCCGGGATATCCAGCTCTTTTTTTGCGGCGCATACGAGTCAGGGACTCGGCTATGATCTGCGTGATCAGCTGTATGAAAAAGTGCAGTCCTTCTCCTATTCGATATTTAACCGGTTTGCTACCTCATCATTGATTACTAGACTTACGGGTGACGTCACCCAGGTTCAGGATACGGTGTTCATGGGCTTACGGTTTATGACGCGTGTTCCGCTAGTTGTGTTAGGAAGCATTATCATGGCATTGGTAGTAAATGTGAAGCTGGGCTTGCTGCTTGTCCTTACCGTGCCATTGCTGTTTATTTTTATCGCTTGGATTATGAAGCGGGCAGCGGATGCGTTCCGCAATGTGCAGCAGCGACTGGATGCGGTGAACGGTGTTATTCAGGAGAATTTGACCGGGATCCGGTTGATTCGCGTATTTGTGCGCATGGGTCACGAGATTGAACGCTTTGGCCGTACCTCGGGCAAGCTGATGAGCACCACCGTCTCGACCTTGCGGTTAACGGAGACAACGATGCCGTTTATTCTTCTCATTATGAATGCCGGGATTATGGCGGTCCTGTGGTTTGGCCGCAAAGACATCGCGTCAGGCAGTGCCAGCGTCGGCGAAGTGGTTGCCGTCGTCAATTATTCTCTACGTTGTATTGGTGCCATGTCCGCCCTGTCCTGGGTTGTCGTTGCCTTCTCCCGGGGGCGCGCTTCCGCCCAGCGGACACAGGAAGTGTTAAAGACCGAAGAGGATGCAGCAAGCGCGGGTAAGGATAAAAATAAAAAGGTTGAAATTCAAGGGGGCGTGAAGTTCGAGCAAGTGAGCTTCAGCTACCCGGGCAGCGACATCGACGTGCTGACGGATATTTCCTTTGAAGCGAGGCCCGGAGAGCGGATCGCGATTATGGGAGCAACAGGTTCCGGCAAATCTTCGTTAGTACAGCTAATTCCACGGCTTTACGAGGAAGAGAAGGGGACCGTGCTCGTAGACGGAATGGATGCCGGATCGATCGATGAGGTGAATCTGCGCAGCAGCATCGGTTATGTGCCGCAGGAAGTGCTGCTCTTCTCCGGTACGGTCCGGGATAACATTGCTTGGGGACGCGAGGATGCTTCCATGGAGGAAATTAAAGAAGCGGCGCGCAGAGCCCAAATCCATGATACCATCGAGCATTTGCCTAAGGGCTATGATACGATGCTGGGCCAGCGGGGAGTCAACTTGTCCGGCGGACAGAAGCAGCGCTTGTCCATTGCACGGGCGCTCGTGCGAAAGCCTGCCATCCTTATTCTGGACGACAGCACCAGCGCCCTTGATGTCCGAACGGAAGGCGCTCTGCTGGATGCCCTGAAGGATTTGTCCTGCACGACGTTTTTGATCACGCAGAAGATCAGCTCCACCACTTCGGCCGATTTGATCCTGCTGCTGGACGATGGTCGTTTGATTGAAAAAGGGAACCACGACGCTTTGATGGAAAGTTCCGCTCTGTATCGACGCATCTATGAATCCCAATACGGAGAGGAGGCGCAGCAGCATGCTTAAGGCATTCACTGAACCGTTTCGTCATCCAAGACCGAAGTTCGATCTTGGCAACAATAAGGATGGCGGCCAGGGCGGTAAGCCAAAAGCCAAGGCCAAAAACTGGTCGGGCACACTTTCCAGAATATGGGCTTATCTCGTCCGCCGCAAAGGGAAGCTCGCACTTGTGCTGCTGATGGTGATGATCAGCTCGGGCTTGGCGCTGCTCGGTCCCTATCTGCTCGGCATCGGGGTGGACAAATTTCTGGATGATGTACGTAATCCGGACAGCTCCACCGACTCGGCCTGGTTGTATTTTCTCGTTGGCCTAGCCGCCGTCTATGTCCTTCAGGCTTTAACCACCTGGCTGCACAACGTCTGGATGATCGGCATCGCCCAAGAAACGGTGTACCGGATGCGGATGGATCTGTTCACGCATCTGCACCGGCTCCCGATTCCGTTCTATGGCAAGCGCCAACAGGGTGAGATCATGAGCCGTCTGACGAACGATATCGAGAACGTGAGCTCAACGCTGAACAGCTCGGCCATTCAAATCTTCTCGAGCGTGTTGACCTTAATCGGTACTTTATCCGTCATGTTATGGCTTAGCCCGCTCCTTACGCTGCTGACCTTCCTGGTTGTGCCGCTGATGATGATGGGGATGCGCTGGATCACCCGACGGACCGGTCCCTTGTTCAAAGAGCGTCAACGCAACCTGGGGGATCTGAACGGGTATATTGAAGAAACGCTGTCAGGACAGCGGATCATTAAGGCTTTTTCCCAGGAAGAACGGGTTGTACGCGAATTCGATGAGCGCAATCAACGGATTCGCCTTTCGGGCTTCTGGGCGCAGAGCATCTCAGGCTTTATTCCGAAACTGATGAACGGGCTCAACAACTTGAGCTTTGCGATCGTAGCAGGAATTGGCGGCATCATGGCGATTCAGGGACATATTACGATCGGCGTCATCATTATATTTGAGAGTTACGCGCGACAGTTTACGAGACCGCTGAACGATCTGGCGAACCAATGGAATACGCTGCTATCAGCCATCGCGGGTGCGGAACGCGTATTCGAAGTGCTGGATGAAGAGGTTGAAGCGAAGGATGAAGGGGCTGCTGTCACGCTGAAAAGCGTGGAGGGTGCGGTGAAGTTCGACAACGTATCGTTTTCTTATGAGAAAGACGGGGACACTCTGGAAGGAATCAGCTTTGAAGCGAAACCCGGCGAGATGATTGCGCTGGTCGGTCCGACCGGTGCAGGGAAAACCACCTTAATTCAGCTTCTATCCCGGTTCTACGATCCGGACAGTGGAAGCATTACCCTCGACGGGCGGGATATTTCCTCGATTCGCAGGGAGAGCCTGCGCTCGCAGATGGCTTTTGTGCTGCAGGATTCCTTCCTCTTCCAGGGCACGATCCGTGAGAATATCCGCTTCGGATGGCTGGATGCCACCGATGAGGAAGTGGAAGAAGCCGCGAAGCTGGCCAATGCCCACTCGTTTATCGTGCGGATGAAGGATGGTTATGACAAGAAACTCAAGCCTGACGGCAGCGGCATCAGCCAAGGCCAGAGGCAGCTGCTTGCGATCGCGAGGGCGATTCTGGCCAACCCTTCCATGCTGGTGCTGGATGAAGCGACAAGCAGCATCGATACCGTAACGGAGATCAAGATCCAGGAAGGATTGCAGCTGTTAATGAAGGGAAGGACGAGCTTCGTGATTGCCCATCGTCTAAATACGATCCGCTCGGCGGACCGCATCCTGGTGCTGAAGGATGGGCGCCTGCTGGAGCAAGGCTCTCATGATGAACTGCTGAAGCAGGGAGGATTCTATAGCGACCTGTATTACGGCCAGCTGAAACGAGCAGCTATGTAATATTGCACCAGTGACTACGCATTAAAATAGAATCAAAACCACCGGAGAGGCTTGAAGAAGCCTATTGTTACTCCGGTGGTTTTTCTATTGACCTGGTTGAATTTAGATGCTGTATAACCTTTAGCCGGGCCTCATGTCGTGTCGTTTAAACAATGTGCAGGCAAACATAACTTTTACACTAATCGTATCTGTTGTGCTCTCCTTACTTAGAAACTGTGGTTTGAACCTGCAGCTTACGCTGCCGCTAAGCCGGCTGTCCAGAGCACTGGGCGCTTTCCGCACACGGTATCCTGAAGTGAATTTCCGCATTGTCCAAATTGCGCCCGACTCGATGATGGAGATGGTTCAGATGTTGGAGAACGGAGAGGTCGATCTATGCTTTACCGCAGCAGCATTGGATGAAGACAACATTCGGGAGATCCCGGTCCTCCATGCCGAGGTGTTCTTGGCGGTGCCTCACGGTCATCGATTGGCGGGACGGACCAGCATAACCCTTCAGGAGGTAGCGGGGGAAGCGTTCATCGAATACAAAGCAGGCCACCCGTTTCGAAAAATGAACGAGGAGTTCTGCCGTTTGGCCGGGATTAGCCGGAATGTCGTCTGTGAAGTGGATGAACCTGCAGCTTTGGCCAGCCTCGTATCCGCCGGACTTGGAGCGGCATTTGTACCCGGTTGCAAAGGGGATGAACAGCCGTCCTTCGCGATGGTGCGCATCGAGAAGCCTTCCTGCTACCGCACCTTCACCGTAGCTTGGCTGGAGCGGCGATATCTGTCCAAGGCCGCCAGGGAGTTCCAGTCCTTCCTGATAGAGTATTTCGGCGAGTTTCAAGAGCCGATGAAGCATAGGGACGTGATCTGACAACGTGTACCAGCGTATATGATGATGACGCCGAAGCAATTGCATATTCCAACAACGAAGTCTTCAAACTCCCTTGGTGGTTTTTTTCGAAACTGGCCCGGGAGGAGAAGGCTTCTTTTGTATTATCAGGTTAGCCAGAATCTTCTGGTTGGCCTTTTTGTATGCCGAATCCCTTCACAATTTACCTCCGAAAAAAGCCTTGCCTGAAATGGAACGTTCTGGTATGCTATTGTCCTTCTCTCATTTTCGCCTTGTCTGAAGTGGATGGGTCCGCCATCTAAAATGCTTATCGGAGGTGCTTCATGCTTTATTTCACATTGGCTTCCAAAGCCTATGCCCGCAATTTGCAGTATCGCGGCGCACACATGGTGCACAATATCGCCAGCGCGATGTTCGGCTTCATGTATGCCTGTATCTGGATCGGTCTCGGTGCAGACTACGCGCTCGGAGATTACGGAACGCAGGGAATGGTCGGTTATATCGCCTTTACGCAAGCTGCGCTCTGGGTTTCCAGTTTCGTCACGAATGGCCTCGGCATTCCCCAAGCCGTGCGAACCGGCCATATCTCTCTGGATTTGATGCGCCCCGTTCATTTGTTCAGTCATTTGATGGCCAAGGAATGGGGGCAAATCGCCTACCAATTCGTTTACAAATCGATCCCGATCTACCTGGTGTATTACTTTGCCTTCTCGCTCCATTTACCCGGAAAAGCTTCAACCTTCCTCTATGTTGCCATTGCGCTTGCAGGTGCCGCCTACTTATCGATCTGCATCAACTATCTCATCGGCGCATCCGCATTATGGACAACGGAATCGTCTTGGTTGTATTGGGGCAACCATGCGATGATCAATCTTCTTGCAGGCTTCTTCATTCCGATTGAATGGCTGCCGGGCTGGCTTCAGACGTTGGCCTGGTGGTCGCCGTATCCTTATCTGCTCTATGTGCCGACCCGAATTTATCTGGGTTTTGAGGATGTTTCCTATCTATGGGGGACGCTCCTATGGTGCGTGCTGCTCACACTGGCCAGCCTGCTGGCAACAGGTTTCCTAAGACGGAAAGTGGAGGTGCAAGGAGGATGACCACAAGATCCTGGCTATCTCTATACGCGCTTCTGATCCGTACCAGCATCAAAAGCCGTATGCAGTACAAATTTAATTTTATTCTGGCTTCGTTTCTCGCCGCCTTGATTCAAATTTCCGAATTCCTTATGGTCGCTATCGTGCTCTACAAGTTTGGGGCCATCCAGGGATGGTCCATGCATGAAATCGGGTATTTGTTTGCCGTGATGACCTTATCGAAGACGCTCTACCGGACGTTTGCGGATGAAGTGCATCATCTTGAACACTACCTGGTTAACGGAGAGCTTGACCAGCTGCTGACCCGTCCCATGCCGGTGCTGCTGGCGCTCATGCCGCAGAAGTTCCGGATTATGCTGGGCGAAGTGCTGCAGGGCGGTTTTCTGCTCTGGTGGTCGCTGCATGGCATGATGGCAGCAGGTCAGGTCGGATGGAGCGCGTTGCCGCAATCGCTTTATATTATCGTCACGGGAGCGGTCATTCTGTTCTCGATCGGCCTCGCAACCGCAACGTTCGGTTTTTGGACGACCCGGATCACCGAGCTTCAAAATATTACGGAGGACGCGGCCCGGACAGCAGCTCAGTATCCGCTCACGCTGTATCCCAAATGGATGTCATCGCTCCTGCTGATCGTGGTCCCGGTCGGTTTAGTCAATTACATCCCGTCATTATACATACTGCGGGGCGAGCTCGGAGCCTGGGTGCTGCCTGCGTTGGCTGGAGCGGCTCTGATATGCCTCTACTTAAGTCTGAAATTCTGGCAGTTTGGTTTGACCAAATATCAAAGTACAGGGAGCTAAAAGGAGGAACGCGTCAATGATTGAAGTCCACAACATACGCAAGGAGTTCAAAACGCCGGTTGT
This sequence comes from Paenibacillus sp. ISL-20, assembly GCF_018613005.1. NCBI lineage: Bacteria > Bacillati > Bacillota > Bacilli > Caryophanales > Paenibacillaceae > Paenibacillus > Paenibacillus sp. ISL-20. The sequence continues at coordinate 153,688 of NZ_JAGGRD010000026.1, read as the reverse complement.
GAAGGAGGGGCGCTTCTCCGGGCTGCGAACCCTGTTTACGAGAGAATACCGGACGAAGGAAGCCGTGAAGGGAATCAGCTTTCAAGTGGCGCAGGGGGAATTTGTCGGTTACATCGGACCGAACGGGGCCGGGAAATCCACCACCATCAAAATGCTGACCGGCATTCTCCACCCGACCTCGGGTCACGTATCGATCGGAGGCATGAATCCGCACAAGGAACGGCGCAGTGTCGTAAATAACCTGGGCGTCGTATTCGGTCAACGGAGCCAGCTGTGGTGGGATTTGCCGGTGAAGGATTCCTACGATATTTTGGCTAAAATGTACAGCGTGGATCAGACGGACAAGGAGCGCAGGCTCGGTCAGTTTGCTGAACTGCTGGATTTACAGGCGTTCTGGGAAACGCCTGTGCGCAAGCTGTCGCTCGGGCAGCGCATGCGCGCCGACCTCGCCGCCGCGATGCTGCATGATCCGGACGTGCTGTTCCTGGATGAGCCGACGATCGGGCTGGACGTGAACGCCAAGCGGAATATCCGCCATTTTCTCAAGCTGATTAACCAACAATTCGGCAAAACCATACTGCTCACGACGCATGATATGGATGATATCGAACAGCTCTGTAATCGCGTCATGGTCATTAACAACGGCGAACTGTCTTATGATGGAACGGTAAAGTCTTTACGCGACACCATCGGGCTGCCTACCGTGATCACCGTTACTTTCCGCGGTCCTTTTGTCATTCCCGATCAATCTTTACGTGAAGACGGTCGAACCGTCCCGATCCGGGTGACAAGCACGCTGGACAATACTGTCACCATTGAGGTGAACCGCCGCGAGATGAACACGCTTGATATTTTTAAAGAGCTGGGCCGCTGGGGCGAGCTGGATGATATCGATATGGAAGATCCCGATTTCGAAGATGTGATTCATAAGGTGTACTGAACCAAGTCGCGCAGGCTCCACCGCATATTTAAACGAAACTTAAACTTCAAGTCATCTAAATGCTCTTTTCGTTAAGTATGATGAGCTTGAGGTGATTGATATGAATAATTCAAGAATGAAAAAAGCCGGGTATACGGCTTGCATTGCCGCTGTTATGTATGGCTTCCCCCATTATTGGTGGGGACTTGGTATCGGGTTTGCATTCCCGGGGGATTTCCAGGAAGCGCCTGATGAATTTTGGACGCATGTGATCGGTTACTGGGGAATGGGTACCCTGGCCTTATTGGCAGCCATATTCGCGCTTGCTTTTGCCAGACCGTGGGGGTTACGCTTACCGAAATGGTTGCTAATTATACCTGCTGCCATCGGTTCTGTTTTGTTGTCATTATGGGGATTTACTTACTTCGTCATGCAGTATTTGTTAGCGGTTGGCCGCGTTCAGTCTGCCCCAATGTATGCAGCTCAAGATGCAAGCCCCATGGCGCTGTGGGGATACTTCTGGTACGCACTCTTTCTGATCTGGGGAATTTCACTGAGTACAGCAGCATACTATGCTGGAAAAGTCCGTTAGCAGAATAAAGCAAATCATTTCACTAAATAACGTTTGTATTCCTTTTGATTGGACATTTTTGGTAACCTCGTACAATATAATAGGATACACACCTAAAGAGGAGCCTGCAGGGTTCCTCTTTAATTTGGGTGCAAATGGACATAGAGGAAGTATAATATAGAGATGAGAGGAAGGAATCCTCTGCTCTAATTATACGAGCCCAAGAATAACATCTACATATAAAGGATGAGCCACCATGAAGTTGATGAAGCGGATTTGGTTCCGTATCGGTAACCATTACAGGAAGAAGCGGGATTTTGAACAAGCCCTTAAATATATGCGAAAAGGCGAAAGTGCCATTACCAGTTTCAATGATAAGCTGCACTATGCGGAACTGCTGCACAACAGCGGCGATTCGGAAGAGGCCGTAGCTTATTTGGGGCGCGTGATCGATACGAGCGGAAGCCATCGTGCTTATGAGCGGCGCGCTCATATTTTGCGTGAGCTGAACCGGGAGCGCGAGGCCATTGAGGATCTAAATGAAGCGATTCGATTGAATGCCGACAATTATATGAATTGGTATACCCGGGGGATTGCCCACAAGGATTTGAACCAGTATGACGAGGCGATCCGGGATCTGAAGGAAAGCATCAAGAGAGAGGACGACAGCACGGTTATTTCGACTTACTATGAGCTGGGCATGACCTTTTATGAGAGCGGTAACCCGTCGGAGGCGGCGCAATATTTTCGCCTAAGTATCCAGCAGCCGGAACGCGCCATCCCGATGTATTATTACATGCTGTCCGTATCCCTGGATCTGATAGATCATGTGCAGGAAGCCGTAGGTGTGCTGCAGGAGGGGATTCAGCTGGCTGATCGGTATGAGGCAGAAGCGGATGGCGGATATGCGCTGTTCGCAGACAGCACCAATTACAGCTATGGCGCATTTCAGACGTTTCAGCGGCAAGTGCGGGAGGCGTATTCCTTTCGGAAACCCATGGCGGAACTGTACGTGCAGCTTGGGGACATGGGACAGGCCGAGCACTATCTGTCGGAGGCCATTGAGCGGTATCCGGATTCATACGAGCTTTACTTAAAGAGAGCGGAGGTCTTCAACCGGTCCGATAATAAAAATGCAGCCAAAGCGGATTTGGAGTGGGCCATTGAAGCAGAGCCGGACGATTACAGGGCGTATTTCGATTTGGCCCGGATCTATCGCGAGGATGGTCTGGAAGAACAAGCCTACGAGCTGATTTCGAAACTGTATGCAAGACAGCCGGACTCCCCGCTGGCCTGCTATTGGATGGCCGATTGTTACTACCGGCTGGGTCGTCAGGAGGAGGCGCTCGCGATCAATGACAAGCTGCTTAAGCTTGAGAATGATGATGCCCCCAACTATGTGCAGCGCGCCGATATTTATATGGAGATAAATGATCTGCCATCCGCGGAGCAGGCTTTGAAGGAAGCAGCCGCGCTTCAGGATGGGACTGAAATCCGCAACAAGCTGAGTTATGTGCTCTATCTTCAAGGACGCAACGAGGAAGCGCTGCTTGAGCTGCAGGAAGCGGTTAAGCAGGAGGAGTCCTTCTCCGAGCATCCGACGTATCTGGCGGCCAGTGGTCATATATATAAGGAGATGGGCATGTGGGACCTCGCCATCGACGCTTATTCCCAGGCAATTCAGGCGCATCCGTCGAATCCGAGATTTTACGAGTTTCGTGCCGTTTGCTTTGTGGAGACTGGACAGTTGGAACGCGGATTAGCTGACTGCGCCCAAGGGCTCAGCTTGAACCCGGGACAAGGCAGCCTGTACAGCCTGCGAAGTGGAATCTATTATACGATGGCGGATTACGCACGTGCGAAGGAAGACACGCTGCAAGTGCTGGAGCTTTCACCGGGTCATCCGGGCGCTTATTTCAGACTGGGACAGATCTATTACAAGGATCAGGACGAGGATGCGGCATTGGCTGCTTTTGACGAGGTATTGAAGCTGGTTCCCGAGCATGCCGACAGTTATCTGTACAAAGCACATATCTATTACGGCCAGTTCGAGCATGAGGATGCCGTACAGGCCATCGTGAACTGGAGCTTGCATCTTCAGAAGGAGATGTCGCCAGCAGATAAAATCCAAGCCATCGAAGGCTTGGAGGGATTTGAGGAGAGTTTGCTGAATAAGGCGGTAGAACGGTTAACGGGCATGTATGGGCATCAGCTTTATTTGTCCTGAGAACTTGCACTTTCTGGCAGCGAATAAGGGGTGTCACATTTTGTCCAAAATTGTGGTATGATTCAATAGTTGTTGCAGCATAACATGCTCGCAGGCGGTATAGCCAAGCGGGCTTTCTTCATGTGCAAGGAGGGGATTATGATGATCTCACTGCAAGAGGTCAGTAAAAGCTTTGGCAGCGGCAGTGACCGTTATCAGGCGATAGACGCTGTCTCTCTCCATATTGAGGAGGGAAGTATACACGGAATCATCGGCACGAGCGGAGCCGGGAAATCGACGCTGCTGCGCATCATGAATGTACTGGAGCGACCGGATTCTGGCCGAGTTATGGTGAATGGTCAGGAGCTGACTTCCCTTGGCGGCAGGGAGCTTCGGGAGGCAAGAAGATCGATTGGCATGATATTCCAGCTATTCCAGCTGGTCAGCAACCGGACGGTATGGGGCAATGTATCCATGCCGCTTGAGCTGGCGAAGGTACCGAAGGCCCAGCGGGTAAATCGTGTCCAGGAGGTCCTGCGTTTTGTCGGGCTTGAGGATAAAGCGAAGTCGTATCCAGCTCAGCTAAGCGGCGGGCAGAAGCAGCGGGTAGCGATTGCCAGAGCGTTAGCCAATTCGCCGACCGTCTTGTTGTGCGATGAGCCGACCTCTTCCTTGGATCCGCAGACAACTGCGGACATTCTGGAGGTGCTCCGGCATATCAACCGGACGCTGGGGGTAACCATCGTGATCGTTTCCCACGAGATGGACGTGGTGAACGGCATTTGCGACCAGGTGTCCGTGATGGAGAACGGACGTCTGAGCAGAACGTACCGTAATCAGCGAAGTGATGGAGAGGTTTCTCGGGATTCTGGATCTTCAACTGACAGTGCAGGGGAAGTGGGGGGATTTTTGGTTCCATGAATGACATCATTTTATATTTGGGTGATTATTTAGCCTATGTCCTGCAGTATCAAAATGAAATATGGCGGGCGATTGGCGAGACGTTCATCATGGTGGGCATATCGATTGCTGCCGCTATAATACTGGGTCTTCCGGTCGGAACACTGCTATTTCTGTGCCGAAAAGGCCAGCACTATGAGAATCGCCTGTTATTCTCCATTCTGAATGCCTTGGTTAATGTCATACGGTCATTCCCGTTCCTGCTTCTGGTTGTCATTATGATTCCGGTCACGAGGTGGATTGTCGGCACATCCCTCGGGACGCTCGCCGCTGCGGTGCCTTTATCCGTCGTTGCGGTGGCTTATTATTCAAGACTGGTAGAGCAATCCTTGCTGGAGGTGCCGAAGGAAGTAATGGAGGCTGCCGCTTCCATGGGGGCATCCACACTTCAGATGATATACAAATTCCTGTATGTGGAGGCCCGCTCGGGCCTTGTGCTCGGGCTGACAACATCCACGATCAGCTTTATCTCGTACTCCACGGTTATGGGAATCGTGGGCGGGGGCGGCGTCGGGGATTTCGCGATCCGCTACGGGTACCAGCGATTTGAGGGAGAGCTTATGTCATTTACGATCATCATTATGATCATTCTGGTACAGTCGATCCAGTTCGGCGGGAACCTGGCATCCAGACTGCTGGATAAGAGAAAAGTTTAATTATGTTTTTTAACGCATGTACACAGATTATATTTTACCTGGAGGTAACCTACGATGAATAAGAAATTAATGCTGCTGATGCTGACCCTCTTGCTGGTGCTGGCAGGCTGCGGACAGCAGGCTGCCAAGGACGAAACCCCGGAGAACACGGCGCCCAAAGCGAAAGAAGAAGTGACGCTAAAAGTCGCAACGCTCATTCCGCCAATGACCGAGGTGCTTGACCTGGTGAAGCCGATGCTGAAAGAAGAAGGCATCAATCTGGATATCCGGATCCTGTCCGATAACGTGCAGCCAAACAATGCGCTGGCCCATAAAGAGGTAGATGCAAATTTCTTCCAGCATGTGCCGTATATGGAAGAGTACAATGCGAACAACGGCTCGGAACTGGTTCCGGTCACGCCGATCTATAATGCCGTTTTTGGGGCTTACTCCAAAAAATATAAGACCATTGAAGAGCTTCCGGACGGTGCGACGATCGCGATTCCTAACGACCCTTCCAACATCGGCCGATCTCTGGTGATGTTCGAGAAGAACGGCCTGCTTAAGCTGAAGGAAGGCGTTGGCATTAAAGCGACGCAGGCGGATATCGTGGAGAATCCGCACCAATACAAATTCACCGAGGTGGATCTGTTGATGCTCGCCCGTACGCTCGACGACGTTGATATGGTTGCCATGACACCGGCGTATGCGAAACCGCTGGGGCTTACCCCTAAGAAAGATGCTCTCGTAACCGAAGGCAACGACTCCGAATTCACCATTACCCTGGTGGCCCGTAAAGATAATGTGGATTCCGAGCCGATCCAGAAGCTTGCTAAGGCAATGACCAGCCCGGAAGTGAAGAAGTTCTTCGAGGATAACTATTCCGAGATTGCACTGCCGGCTTTTGAATAAAGGGCTAATTTTATGGTTCGCATCAACCGTTCTCCGAGGTTTTGGGGAACGGTTATTTTTTTGAGCGCGGCCAAATATGGTATACTCTTGATGAATTTGAGAGGTACATCTTACATACCCATACGTATTGGAGTTGAGAATTTATGAAAAAAGAAGTAATCGACAGACTCATTACCTATGCACAAGTGGATACGCAGTCAGACGAGAACAGTAATACCTGCCCTTCTACACCGGGACAGCTGACGCTGGGTCAGCTGCTGGTGGACGAGCTGAAGGAAATCGGTATGCAGGACGTAACGATGGATGAGAATGGTTATGTGATGGCTACACTTCCGGCAAACTCGGATAAACCAATCCCGACCATCGGCTTTTTGGCACATATCGATACGGCTACCGATTTTACGGGTGCCGGTGTCAAACCGCAGATTGTCGAACAATATGATGGACAAGACATCATTCTGAACAGGGCGCAGAATGTGGTGCTCTCTCCGCGGGATTTTCCGGAGCTGGACGGCTACAAGGGACATACACTCGTAACAACGGATGGCACCACCTTGCTTGGAGCTGACGATAAAGCTGGAATTGCTGAGATTATGACGGCGATGGCGTATTTGATTCAACACCCGGAGCTGAAGCATGGTAAAATCCGGGTTGCTTTTACGCCGGACGAGGAGATCGGGAGAGGACCTCACAAGTTCGATGTGGAGGCCTTTGGGGCTAAATACGCGTATACGATGGATGGCGGACCGCTGGGGGAGCTTCAATACGAAAGCTTTAATGCGGCAGCGGCGCTTGTAACTTGCAAAGGCAAGAATGTCCATCCCGGAACGGCCAAAGGTAAAATGGTCAACGCGGCGAAAATCGCCATGGAGCTGAACGGCATGCTCCCTGCGGAAGAAGCGCCTGAACATACGGAAGGGTATGAAGGCTTCTATCATCTTACTTCCATCGAGGGCGATGTGGAGCTGACCGAGCTCCGTTATATTATCCGCGATCATGACCCGGAGCTGTTCGAAGGAAGAAAGGCCAAGCTGGCCTCCATCGTAGAAGAGCTTCAAAACAAGTATGGAGCCGAGCGGATCATGCTTCAGATGAAAGATCAATATTATAATATGCGCGAAAAAATCGAGCCAGTCAAAGAAGTGGTCGATATCGCCCAGACAGCCATGGAGAAGCTGGGAATCAACCCGATTATCGAACCGATCCGCGGTGGCACCGACGGCTCTCAACTGTCGTACATGGGCCTGCCGACACCCAATATTTTCACGGGCGGGGAGAACTACCACGGGCGGTATGAGTATGTATCGGCCGACAATATGGTTTTGGCCGTTCAAACGATTGTTGAGATCGTGCAGCTGTATGAGGCGCAGGCATAAGTTAAATCGTTTCAATAAGAGCTGCCGGCAGGAGTGCCGGCGGCTTTTTCGTCTGCTCTTGTTCGACCCGCATTACGTACCTTGTCCGTATATAGATCATGCTTTATTAGAGCTTTTCTCCAGGCTGTATTTATATTCGCTTGGGGTCATGCATGTCCATTTGCGGAACTGCTTGGAGAAATAGAGTGCATCATTGAAACCGACAGAGGAGGCTATTTCATGAATGGAGAAGGACGATTTCATGAGCGATTTGGCTTTTTCGATACGTACCTTCATGAGATATTGCATGGGGGACAGGCCAGTATGCAGCTTGAACATTTTGGATAAGTGCGCCCGGTGATAGCCAAGCGCCTTCGCCATCTGATCGATGGAGAGCTGTTGGTGATACTGGGTCGAGATCCATCTCTCGGTCTGCCTTACGCCCCGCTCGATATCAGGCACGTCATTGGAGTTCGACGGAAGATGGTCGCGGTTTAACATCGCCAGCTTATGGAGCAGCAATCGGAGCCACCCGGATGCCTGAAGATCCTCAAGCCAGGGGTGATCCGATTGGTTAAAGCCGATGCGCAGATGACGATACATCTCGGCCAGGGAACGTAGCTCGGCTTCATCCGTGCAGCGGATAATCGGTCTAGCGGGTGTGACGCCCATATCAGCAAGCAGCAAGTTGGTCCCCTTCTCCTGTAGAGCTACCCAGTTGTAATGCCAGGGATTCCGGTCGTCCGCTTCATAGCTGAAAAGAACGCCGGGAAGGATCACGAAGGTATCGCCTGCCTGGCAATGATGTACGATGCCGGCACACTCAAATATGCCTTGACCTGTCAAGACGGTGTGAATGAGGCAGTAATCATGGATGATGGGCCCGATTTTGTGGCGCGGTACGGGAGTTCCCTCCCCGCTGAACAGGATGTTCAGGTCGTGACCGCCCGGCGAAGGATTCATACCAATCGTGTAGAGTGTATGGTCCGGCAAAATGGACATGGTTTAACCCCCCTTAAACGAGTGCGATATCAATCGATGAAGTGGATGCTGTGTTAGGGTTAGCTTACCTAATGAAACAACAAATGTCCATATCACACTTGTTTTGCTCCATATTCAAAAAAGACCGATTATCATATAGTTAGTCTTGTGAAAGCGTATTAATTCATGAAGTTTAGGGAGGGGATTTATTGATGTCTAAGATTACATTTATCGGAGCAGGAAGTACCGTGTTTGCCAAGAACGTTCTGGGGGATTGCATGCAGACACCGGCTTTGCAGGGGTTTGAACTTGCTTTGTATGATATTGACCCGATCCGTTTGAAAGACTCGGAGAACATGCTGAATAATATAAAGAAAACCAGCGGCAGCACCTGTGTCGTCAAATCATACAGTGACCGCAAGGAGGCTCTTCGCGGAGCACAATATGTCATTAACGCGATTCAGGTTGGGGGCTACGATCCGTGTACGATCACGGACTTCGAGATTCCGAAGAAGTATGGACTCAGACAGACGATTGCCGACACCGTGGGAATCGGCGGGATATTCCGCAACCTCCGTACCATCCCGGTCATGCTGGATTTCGCAGCTGATATGCGGGAAGTTTGTCCGAACGCATTGTTCCTGAACTATACGAATCCAATGGCCGTGCTGACCAATGCCATGAACACGCTGGGCGGCGTGCAAACCGTAGGTTTGTGCCACAGCGTCCAGGCATGCATTCCGCATCTGTTCGATAATTTGGGAATGGAAAAGGAAGGCGTGCAGGCCAAAATCGCCGGCATCAACCATATGGCATGGCTGCTTGAGGTAACGAAGGATGGAGTGGACCTGTATCCGGAAATTAAGAAGCGCGCGGCCGAGAAGCAGAAGGAGAAGCATCATGACATGGTCCGTCTTGAGATGATGCTGAACTTCGGTTACTACATCACGGAGTCATCCGAGCATAACGCCGAATACCATCCATATTTCATCAAGCGCAACTATCCGGAGCTGATCGAGCGCTTTAACATCCCGCTGGATGAATACCCGCGTCGCTGCGTGAACCAAATCGAGGGATGGAAGGCGATGCGTGAGGACCTCGTAAACAACCAGGATCTGAAGCACAACCGCTCGCATGAATACGCCTCCTACATTTTGGAAGCGATCGAGACCAATGTTCCGTTCAAAATCGGCGGTAACGTGATGAATACGGGACTGATCACGAACCTTCCGAAGGAAGCCTGCGTTGAGGTTCCGTGTCTGGTCGATGCCAGCGGCGTAACCCCGACCTATGTCGGCGATCTGCCTCCGCAATGTGCCGCGCTGAACCGCACCAATATTAATACCCAGCTGCTGACGCTGGAAGCGGCGGCAACCGGTAAGAAGGAGCATATCTATCATGCAGCGATGCTCGACCCGCATACGGCTGCCGAGTTGTCCATTGATGACATTAAGAGCCTGTGCGACGATCTGATCGAAGCACATGGTGACTGGCTCCCTAAATACCAATAAGGCTTATACACCTTAAGCAAAAATAACAGAAGTTTTGCAGCAAAAGAAATTGTATTACTGCATCAATAAAAGAGAGACGCTCTGGTAACTACAGAAGCGTCTCTCTTTTTCGTTAATGGATTGCGTGCACAAATCACCTATGGATTTATATTGGCATGCGGGAGCGTAATGAGAAACACCGTCCCTGATCGTGGCGAGCTCCGTACCGAGACACTTCCATTCATGGCGCGGATGGCTTGATAGGAGAAGGTGAGCCCAAGTCCGGTGCCACTCATTTTGGTGGAATAGTAGATCGACCCGAGACGGCTCAATTGCTCAGGGGTCATGCCGACCCCGTTATCCTTGATTTCGATGGACACCTGCTCAGCTTCTTCATAGATGGTGATGTGGACCGTGCCCCTATCGACGTCTTTACTGGCCTCAAACGCATTTTTAATAAAGTTGACCAACAACTGCTTGAGCTCCGCCGGACTGCCTAAAATGTAGATGGGGAGCGAAGGATAGTCAGCGCTGAGGGTCACGTTGCTCATATTGGCATATGAAGTCATGAGCTCGACGACAGACTTGATCTGGGCGGAGAGCTCGATTCTTTGCTGAAACGGCAAGTAAGGCTTGCTAATAGAGAGGTATTCGGACAAGATTTGCTCGGTTCGGCGAATTTCCTCCATGCTGATTTCCAGAAAACGTTCAGTTTTTTCCTGAGGAAACGTCCCACTCTTAATCAATTGCAGGAATCCAAGTACGGTGGTCAGCGGATTGCGGACCTCATGGGCTAGAGAGGCAGCGACATGATTCACGGCTTCGGCTTTCTCATTTTGGATATATCGCAGGTAAAGCTCCTTGTCGGATACGGATTTGTTAAACAGGGTAACAAGCAGCCATATGCCAAGCGAGTTAGTAACAGGAATAGCTAATATATTAAAAAGAAAGTAATTCATGATGTAGTCTGGTTTTGTTATATAGAGCACCGTGAGCGGGATGAACGAGAAGCTGATGCCGGCTACGAAAATGATCCAAAACTTGTGTTTGCTCCGATGGTACAGAAATGACAGCAAAGCGGACAACGGGTACGTGAAGATCAAAATAATGATAGCGTCGATCATGCCGGCTCCGCCAATGTACAGCCGATAAATTAGAAATTCCACAAGCAGGATTACCCCTGTCGTGAACCCTCCGAACAGCATGCCGAAGAACATAATGACATACCGCACGTCAAAGATCAGCCCGCTTTGAACGGACGAAGCAAAGGTCATGGACAGCAGCATGCACAACGAACAAATGACAATGATGAAATTACGGGAATAGTTGACTGTCAGTTTTCTGTAATAGATGTTGTATGCGACAAAAGGCATCAACGCAAACAATAGCTGCAGCAAAACATCTTTAATCACAGGCAGTAGGCCCACCCCTTTGAAGGATATCGAATCGTCCGCTAGATTAACCATGTCCATTCAAGTTCGACGTCCATTTGGAAAAATCCTTGAACGTTGAATAAAAATAACAAAAATTATTCGTACTCAGATTGAAACGAGAAACATATAAATCCATCAGGAAAGCGCTTGCAGGAAATCGAAGCACACATGACCCAGACACTCAGCATTTAAGAAACGAACACATTTCCATGAATGGAGGGTTCACAAGTGAAGCTGAAAACAGTTTTGAGACCCATGTTCATTCTATTGTTGGCCGCGTCTTTTTTTGTCGCCGGATGCCAAAGCGTAACGCCGCCGCCGACAGCATCAGACCCGCCGCCTAAAGAAGATGTAAAGACACCCGGAGGCAGTGATGAGCCAGCACCGCAGGGCGATGCGAAAGCGACGCCGAGAAATGAAACGCTTTACGTGAACGGCTTGCAATGGGGGGCACCTACGAATTTCAATCTGCTTAGCGGAAACCCGGCATTTCCGATTAACTACGGAAACTCCAGGGAACTCGTCTATGAAACCTTGTTTATGGTCAATCAGCTGACAGGCGAGTTAGAGCCGCTCCTGGGTACCAAGTATGAGTGGACCGACGATCTGACTTTGAAGATCGAATTGAACAAGGATGCCAAATGGAGCGACGGCAAGCCGTTTACTTCCGATGATGTTGTCTATACCTACCAGCTCGGCAAAAAATACGACATCAACTGGAGCAGCTTCTGGACGTACATCGAGGACGTAACGGCAGACGGCCCACAAACGGTGAACATCAAGCTGAATAAAGACAATCCGAACAAATTGACGGTGCTCGACAGCATCGAGGTTATGCCGATGCTGCCAAAACATGTATGGGAAGAGGTCGAGAAGAAAGCCAATAACGACCTTGCCACGATTCGTAAAGAAGTCAATGAGGACCCGATCGGAACAGGGCCTTACAAAATGTATTTTTACAATGATCAGAAGATCACAATTGTACGGGACGATAACTACTGGGGTCAAGCGCTCTTTGGCAAGCTGCCGGCTCCCAAATATATCACCCATGTTATTTATAAAGACAATGCAGCGGGTGATCTGGCATTTAAGAGCGGTCAGGTAGACGTATCGCAGCAGTTTATTCCGCAGGTATGGAAAATGTGGGAGGGCGGGGCTCCGGTTAAAACCTACATCAAAGACGCTCCGTATTATGTGCCAGGCTCCATGCCATCGATCTTCTTCAATTTGTCGAAGGAAGGACTCAATAATGCGGATGTCCGAAGAGCAATCGCCATGGCGATTGATTACGGCAAAATTTCGGAGCTGGCCATCAGCGGCTACTCGGCTCCAATGGAGCCGTCGCTGACGCTTAATACGGAGGCCGAAGCGAAATATGTAGACCAGGCGGCTATCAAACCGCTCCAGTGGACAACGGATGTGGATGCGGCCAATGCGCTACTCGATTCCATCGGCGCTGCAAAGGGGAAAGACGGCATCCGCGTCTTGAACGGAACCCGCCTCGGCCCGTTTGAAATCCAATGTCCATACGGCTGGTCAGATTGGAATGCAGCGCTTGAGATTGTTGCCCAGAACGCGAAGGCAATCGGTATCGAGATTCGAACCAAATTTCCGGAAGCGCCGGTATGGACCAATGATCTCCAGACCGGCAAGTTCGATATCATCATGAACACGCCTGCCGGTGGGGTCAGCCCAAGCCAGCCGTGGAACCGCGCCATGACTATCATGTACTCCAAGGGCGTTGCGCCAATGGGCGAAATGGCATTCTACAATTGGGGCCGGTATAAGAACGATCAAGCAGATGCCATCATCGAGAAGATTCCAACCATCACAGACGAGGCTGAATTGAAAGCACTCTACACCGAATTGACCCAAATCTGGTTGAAGGAGATCCCGTCGATTCCGCTTATGTATCGTCCATGGGTATTCGACACCGTCAATGAATCCGTATGGAAGGGGTTCCCGACCGAGGGGGACGGCAGCAACATCCCGCCTCAAATTTCGATGGATGGAGCTGGCATCAAGTCGCTGTATCAGATTCATAACTGATGGATATAACTCAATGAACCAAGACCTATATTGGCGGATTTACACCCCTGATATAGGTCTCTTTTCCACCAAATTCAGGGTGTGATCCATGGGGGTGAGCTGCTTGAGCGTTTACGGAAAATATATCGTCAAGAAGTTCTTCTGGTACTTTCTGACGCTGGTGATTGCGGTCACGTTGAATTTCCTGTTGCCCAGGATGATTGAGGGAAATCCGGTGAGCATGATTGTGTCCGAGATGACGCAGGGGATGACCGACAGCGATACGATCAAACGGGTCTATGAGACGTTTCTTGTTGAGTTCGGAATCGACAAGCCTTTATGGGAACAGTTCATCATCTATCTGAAGAATTTGGCGACCGGTAACCTGGGCACTTCATTCGGGCTCTATCCGAAACCGGTAACGGAGATTCTGGCCTCAGCAGTTCCCTGGACGATCGGGCTCCAGCTTCCGGCCATCCTGGTTGGTTGGATCATCGGCAACGTGCTGGGAGCCGTGGCGGCCTACCGCAAAGGCGTGTTCGATAAAGTGATATTCCCGGTGGCCTTGTTCGTGAATTCCATTCCGTTCTTTACCCTAGCCATTATCATGCTGTATGTGTTCGCCCTGTCGCTGAACTGGTTTCCGCTGCATGGGGGCTACGATTATCAGATGGTGCCGTCACTCAGCTTTGAATTCTTCGCTTCCGTACTTCGGCATCACACGCTTCCGTTTCTATCGATCGTGCTGGTTACGATTGGCGGCCAAGCCATTGGCATGCGGGAGATGTCCATCTATGAGCTGAATTCGGATTATGTGCTGTACAGCAAGCTTCTCGGGATTCGGGATTCCAAAATCGCGAGGTATGTATTCCGGAATGCGATGCTGCCCCAGATCACGGGATTGGCGTTATCCATCGGTACGATGGTGGGCGGTTCGCTGATTTGTGAGATCGTATTCAGTTATCCGGGAATCGGAACCTGGATGTTCACGGCGATTCGTCAGCTGGATTATCCGTTAATTTCGGGCTGTACCCTCTTGATCGCCCTGGCTGTGCTGCTGGCCAACTTTACGATTGACCTAATCTACGGCTGGATTGATCCAAGAATCAAGGCCGCTCAGATGGAGGAGCAATAATATGAATAGTTCCTTCCGCATATTGATCAAATCGCCAAAGTTTATGTTCGGAGCCTGCATGCTGCTAGCTATGATCGGCATGGTGCTGATCTACCCGCTCTTTAACCGCAATGACCCGCTGGAGATGATCGCCCTGGCGTACCAGCCGCCGGATTCGAAGCTGCTGCTGGGGTCGGATAACTTCGGCAGGGATTTATTTCTTGAACTGATCTACGGCATTCGGACCTCTTTGCAGGTGGGCCTCATTGCCGGAGTCTTTGCTACCGTGATCGGTCTTGTGATCGGTTTAGCCTCTGGCTACATCGGAGGCATGATCGATAATCTGCTGACCGCGATCACCAATATCTTCATCGTGATTCCTTCCTTTGTCATCCTCATTCTGATCTCGGTGAGCATCGATTCGCGCAGCTCATTTGTCACGGCTGTCATCATCGGCATTACCAGCTGGCCCTGGACGGCCAGGGCTGTGCGTGCGCAGACATCCTCGCTCCGCAACCGGGATCACGTGAATATCGCGAAAATATCCGGGTACAGCACGCCGCGCATTATCATCTCGGAGATTTTGCCATACATCGCTTCCTATGTTGTCATGGCCTTCGTGCTGCAGACGGCATCGGGCATTCTGTCCGAGGCTTCCATCTCGATGCTGGGGCTAGGACCGTATAACACGATCTCCCTTGGCATCATCATGAACTGGGCGCTCGTATTTGAAGCACCGGTTGCCGGCGCTTGGTGGGCCTTCATCCCGGCGGCGGTCTCCATCGCCATCATCACCTTCTCCTTGTACATGATGAACACCGGCATGGATGAAATATTCAATCCGAAGATTAGGAGCTGATGGGTGTTGTGAGCACAAATATACTGGAAGTTAACGAATTGAAAACCTATTACCGTACCCGGTTGAAGGAGCATGTGTATGCCGTGGACGGTGTGAGCTTCTCACTCGAGAAGGGGAAGACGCTTGGCATTGCCGGTGAATCCGGCTGCGGCAAATCGACTCTTGCGCTCAGTTTGATGGGATTCTATTTTCCACCGCTGCATTTTGGCAGCGGCTCGATTGTCGTAAGCGGTACGGACATCATGAAGCTTGGCAAGGAACAGCTCCGTTCCCAGGTGTCCGGAAGAGAGATATCATATATCCCGCAAGCTGCTATGAATGCCCTGAATCCTACGCTCAAAATCATTCATTTCGTCGAGGATATTATGAAGGAGCATCGCCCTGAGCTGAACAAGAAGCAGGTGTGGGAGATGGCGGCGGAACGGTTCGAAACCTTGAATTTGTCAACCAAGGTGCTGAACTCTTATCCAAACGAGCTGTCAGGCGGCATGAAGCAGCGGACGGTTATCGCGATCTCCACCATTCTGAATCCCAAAGTGCTGATTGCGGACGAACCGACCTCGGCGCTGGACGTAACCTCGCAGAAAGCGGTGATCAAACTGCTGAAGAGTCTGCTGGATCGGGGCTATATTCAGTCTCTGGTATTCATCACGCACGAGCTGCCGCTGCTTTATCACGTAACGGATGACATCATCGTCATGTATGCAGGGGAGATCGTGGAACGCGGGACCGCAGAGCAAATGATTTTTGACCCGATACACCCGTATACAAAAAAGCTGATGGGTTCCATCATTGTGCCGGAGGAAGGCATGAAAGGCCATAAGCTGGCCGCCATCCCGGGGACCCCGCCTAATTTGAAGAACGTGCCGGAGGGCTGCCGGTTCGCGGATCGCTGTTCCTATGTGCAAGACGCCTGCCGGAAGGGAAAGATTGCGAGCCAGACCGTGGAGGATCGAATGTATCGCTGCATCGTAGAACCGGGTGTGCTTAAGGAGTGGTATGCGAATGAAGAAGAATGATGTCCTGATTCGGGGAGAGCATCTCACGAAGGTATTCGGTTACGGGAAGCAGAAGACAACTGCCGTGGAGGATGTCAGCTTTACCTTCCATGAAGGCGAAATCATATCGATTGTCGGCGAGAGCGGAAGCGGCAAAACGACACTGGCCAAAATGATCATGGGCCTGCTGAAGGAGAGCAGCGGTACGATTGAGTATATGGGCAAGCCAAGGCAACTGAAGCGGCACAGAGACCGCAAGCGTTATTGGAAAAACATTCAGGCGATCTTCCAGGACCCGTTCTCTTCGTTCAATCTGTTCTACAAAGTCGAGAAGCTGCTGCTCGATTGCATCAAGCTGCAGGGTGATAAACTGACGAAGGAGGAGCAGTTCCGCAAAATGAAGGAAGCGTGCTCCTTCGTCAACCTGAAATTTGAAGAGCTGCACAATAAATACCCGTTCGAACTGTCCGGCGGGCAAATGCAGCGCCTGATGATTGCCCGGATCTTCATGCTTCATCCGAAGCTGCTGATTGCGGATGAACCGACCTCTATGGTTGACGCATGCTCACGATCCACGATACTGGATATGCTCTTGAAGC
Organism: Paenibacillus sp. ISL-20; assembly: GCF_018613005.1. Classification (NCBI taxonomy): domain Bacteria; kingdom Bacillati; phylum Bacillota; class Bacilli; order Caryophanales; family Paenibacillaceae; genus Paenibacillus; species Paenibacillus sp. ISL-20. The sequence continues at coordinate 136,628 of NZ_JAGGRD010000026.1, read as the reverse complement.
TGCGGGATGAGAACAACATGACAATTATTTTCATTACCCATGACGTAGGGCTTGCTTATTATGTAAGCGATACGCTGTATATTATGGAACAGGGGAAAGTCGTGGAGCGGGGACCGGCGGAAGAGGTGATCTTGAATCCGCAGCATCCTTATACCCAGCAGTTAATTTCAGATGTGCCCAAGATCCATTCCGAGTGGGATTTGGCATGAGCGACGTGTACAATGGAAATCTCATGATGGAAATGCCCGAAGCGAAATGCCGCTTCGGGCTTTACTTTCTTTAGAACCCCTTTTGCTTCGTTTATTTTCGTGGATATGACACTCCGAATCGTTACGCAAAATTTCTCTGTTCTTGATCTTCGCATTTGTGAAGGATCTGCCGATAAATGATATGGCTGCCATTTGCTTCATCCCGCAGCTCGCATTCGGTATACCGCATAGCATCTGACGTGACTGCGTGTATGCTTCATAAGGAGATCATCAAACATCATGTGTATTTACTTCTTGGGGGCAACCATCTTGGTATTAGTCGCCCTCACCATCACATTCTGGATTTTTTTGTTCAAAAGTGCATATCAGCGGAAGTTAAGCCATCAGGCCTTGGACATGGCCGAAGGCAGATTCCGACTGCTTGATGATATGCTGCTTACGCTTGATGTTGGCATTTGGTCATACGATTTCGGCACAAGGAGTATCCAAAATACCTCTTTGGCTTTTCATAAAATTACAGGTTATTCACATCGTGATTTCGCGGACGGTCTTTCCTGGGAAGAGCTGATCCATCCAGAGGATATGACGTTGTTTCGATCATTGGTCGACAAACTTCGACAAGGCGAAACCGTTCATACCGAATACCGCATTATTCATGCGGAGGGCGATGTTCGCTGGGTCCAAGTGAAGATGATTCCGATGATGAATGAATCCGGGCAAATGATCCGTACAGATGGTATTGCCGTTGATATTAGCACACGTTTCCGCATGGAGGAGGCGCTGTATGATATTACGGAATGCAAGAAGATGGAGCAAGCGCTCAAGGAAAGCATGAACCGGTATCGCAGGCTGGTAGAATTATCTCCTATTGCCATTGCAGTCTGCAAGGATCGCAAGCTGATGTACGTGAATCCCGCCGGACTTCGGATCCTTGGGGCGGCTGGGCCCGAGAATATCCTGGGCACCAATCCTTGGGATTGGGTGCTGGATCCCTATGAGGAGTGGGCACGCAAACGGCTCGCGCAGCTTATTCGAACAGGGGAGGTCGTTCCCGAGGAATTATCCATAAAACGAGTTGACGGAGAGCGAGTCGATGTCGTGGCAACGGCCCTGTATGATGCGGAATCGGACGCGATTGAGATTTTTTTCGAGAATATTACCGCCCGCAAATCAGCGGAACGGGCCCTTATGGAAAGCGACCGAATCAACCGTCATATTCTGGATATCGCTCCTGTTGCGATGCTCCTGCACTCCGATTTTTCTTATATTTATGCGAACCCCGCGGGCTTTTCCTTATTGGGAATAACGGATATCGCACAATTAGCGGGAACTTCGCTCCAGGACATAATTCCCTCGGATCAGGTCGAGTTCGTGATTTCGGAGGTTGAGCATGTGTACGAAAGCGGGAATACCTCGGAGCTCACCGGGAACAAACTGGTCCGGCTGGATGGAACGATCATCGATATAGAGGCAATTACGACACCTATTCATTATATAGGTCATAACACGGCGCTTACCATTATTCGCGATGTTACGCGGCAGAAGCAGGCTGAGCGGGAGCGGATTGCGGCAGAAAGGTTAGTTCGGGAGAGTGAGGACTGTTATTTTAGGCTGCAAATGAGCCTGGATCAATTCTCTTCCGACCTTTTTGGGATGGTGAAGATCAGTGAATTGAACGCCCGTATCGTGCGGGAAATCAAGAAGGTGCTGGTGACGGATCGGGTGAGCCTCATCCAGATCAACCACCACAGCCTGCATATCAAAATCCAAGGGGGCCATAAAGATCTGCCGCAAGGTGTGCTTCATGCGATCCATACGTGCGGGCCCGAGCATATTCCGTTCTGTAAACTGTTTGAGATGTCTGACGGATATTTTGTCAAGATTGGAGAAATGAACGGGGATAGCAGCATTGTCTGCATTGGCGGTGAGGTTCCCTTGCTCAAGATTCAGGCCAAAAAAATATGGCTGGAGACCATTACGCGCTATGCAAGTGTCCTGTACGATAACTTCCGCGTCATTGAGGATTTGACGAGGGAGCTGGAGAAGCTGGATTCATCCCAGCAGATCATGCCGCTGTGGCTGCTGCGACTGATGCTGCATTTATCTGAAAATGAGCGGAAGCGATTGTCCCAAGATCTTCACGATGCTGCGCTCCAGGAACAAATTATATGGTACAGGAAATTAAATCAGATTACATCGGATCATGAGCTGCCGGAGCAACTGCGCCCACAGCTGGAGGAAATCGAACAGGGGCTTCTGGATGTGATTTATCAGATTCGAATTACGTGCAACGAGCTTCGCCCCCCGTTGCTCAAGGAGGAGGGTTTGGAACGTTCGCTGGAGGCATTGTTTGAATTTACCCAGCTCCGCACCAATTATTCCATACAGTTCGACTGCTCGAACTTCGATGATGATATCAGTGACGATCACTTGATTGGATTGTACAGAATTGTCCAGGAGCTGCTGGCCAATGCCACGAAGCATTCCAACGCGACCGAGGTAAGACTCCGTTTGTCCACTCAGTGTGATGAGGTCAATCTTAGCTATGAAGATAACGGGATTGGGATCGATTTGAACCAGAAACCGGATCAATTCAACCATATGGGGATCGGCGGCATGAAGGAAAGGGTGAGAAGCATGAACGGTAAAATCCAGTTCGACTCATCGGAGAGCGGGGGGGCGGCTGTCTATATATCCATAACAGCAAAGTAAGCATTCCACCGGCAGTGAAGCAGTCAAGATACCAGATTGAAGGAGCCATGAGTGACAATGATCGAAATTTTATTAGTGGATGACCATCCCTCGGTGATGGAGGGAACCAAGGTGCTGCTTGAGCAGGAAAAGGATATGTTCGTGAAGCTTGCGAATACGCCGGAGCAGGCGCTGGAGCTGGTGAGAACGTTGCATTTTGACGTAATGCTGATTGATATGCACATGCCGGGCATGAACGGAATTGATTTGGCCAAGCAGATCCTCCAAATCGTTCCGAATGCGGTGATGCTGGTTTATACGGGTTTTGAAGTCAGCAATCATTTTAATTTGATTATGGAGGCCGGACTGGCTGGTTTTGTCTCGAAAACGTCGGGCAAAGAGCAGTTGGTAACGGCTGTTCGGTGTGCACTGCGAGGGGAAGTTGTTCTGCCGCTGACACTTGTGAAGCAGCTCCGCCGTGTTACCGCAAATGGTCTGGAACGGACAGCAGGGGCGCCGGGAGCCCAGTCTATAACTGATAAAGAATATAGTATTCTTAAGGAAATCGCTCGTGGAAAGAGTAACAAAGAGATTGCGGGGATGGTGATCATGAGCCAGCGTTCACTGGAGTACTGCTTAACCAATCTGTTTCAAAAGTTGAATGTGAAGTCACGCATAGAAGCTGCACTGAAGGCAAAGCAGATGGGAATCCTCTCGGATTCGGATTTTGTCCAGCTGGGCTGACCGGCTAGCTCTCTTTAACGTTTCACATCATAAAGTATGTTTACCTCGACATGACACGAGATAGATTCGCTATTATTCGACAATATCCGAAAGGTAATCCGCAAAATTTTTGCGTGAGCACGCAAGAGAATTTCGGTTACGAACGGTAAGTAAGTGTATATGCTTATGTTACAGGATGGATGTAGTCTGTAAGTAGGAAGGGTGGTAACCTGCGGCATGACAAAGGACCTATTTGAATATGGTGTCGATGACCTCTTGTCACCGGAAGAGATTGAGGAAGTTTTGGCGCAGCTTGAAGAAGAGTGGAATGAATTTAACAGCCGGAAGAAGCGAGGGTGACTTATAATGAAACGATTGAAGTCTTTGAAATCTCTGTTTGCAATGAAACTCCAGAGTCGTATGCTATTTATTATTTTGGGGTCGATTACGATTTTTCTAGCTGGCATGATGACGTATATCAGTATGACTACAACGGAGGAAGCTCTGGATTCGGCCAAGACGCTTGCGGTGACAACGAGTGAGAAGATTGGCACGCTGGTACAAGCAGAGCTCGACGATGTCATGAGCTCCGCACGAACATTAGCTGTAAGCTTTGTTGGAATGAAAGGGACCGATACCACAAATCGCGCAGCCGTTAATGAAATACTTAAAAGAAATCTGGAAGACAATCCGTCCTGGAAAGGGATCTGGACCTTATGGGAGCCGGATGCCTTTGATGGCCGGGACAACGAATACAGAAACAAACAGGGCAGTGACCAAACGGGGCGATTGATGTCCTACTGGGCAAGAACGGAATCCGGCCTGGAACGCTCCGTAATCGAGGATTACGAGCACGAAGGGGAAGGTGACTTCTATCTCCTGGCGAAGAACAGCGGGAAAGAAATCATTATGGATCCGTACGTCTTCAAAGTAGGCAATGAAGATGTCATGATGACATCGCTCGTTGTTCCGATTATCGATAACGGAAAAACTGTCGGCGTGGTTGGCGTTGATATATCCCTGGCACATTTGCAAAGCGTAATGGAGCAATTCCGATTGTTCGACACGGGGTATGCGCATATTTTTTCGAATACCGGTGTGATCGTAACGTCGCCGGAGGACGGGTTAATGGGGCAGACGTTGGAGGAGACCTATCCTGGCAAGACGGTTCCCCTTATCCTGGATGCGATTCGGGAAGGGGATGTCTATACTGAGGAAGATTCCGAGCTGTACAAGCTGTATACCCCGATTAAGACCGGATTGACCGAAACGCCATGGTCTGCTGCTATCATTATCCCGATGGATGAGATTACGGCAAATTCGGATGCGTTGATTATCTCTATTATCGTTGCCGGACTGATCACGCTGGCGGCCATGGCGGCTGTCGTGGTCCTGTTAACGAGATCCATCGTGAAACCATTGGGCATTTCCGTTTCCATCGGAGAGTTCATGTCGAAGGGAGACTTCACGCAGGAGGTGCCTGCAGCTTATCTTCGCAGAGCGGACGAGATCGGCACGTTATCCAGAGTATTCGCGCAGCTGCTGGAGAGCATGCGAGAGATGATCGGCAGAGTGAACCTGAACGCTTCATCGGTAGCAGCCGCTTCACAGCAGCTGTCGGCTGGTGCCGAGGAACTGGCAGTTGGAAGCAGCAGTCAGGCTGAATCCGTGCAAACGGTCAGTGAATTGTTTCATGAATGGTCCAACGCTATTAATTCCGTTGCGAGCGATGCATCAGCAGCATCCGAGCTTGTAAACCAGACCTCTGGCATTGCTTCAGAAGGAAGTGGAATCGTTCAGCAGTCGGTAGAAGGCATGAATCGGGTACGGGAGCAGGTTGCCAAGCTCGAAGCTGATTCCCAGCGAATTGGCGAGATCATTGAGGTGATCGACGATATCGCCAAGCAGACCAATCTGCTTGCCCTTAATGCCACGATCGAGGCTGCCCGTGCCGGCGATCAAGGAAGAGGCTTCGCTGTGGTGGCGGATGAAGTGCGTAAGCTAGCCGAACGTAGCGGAGGAGCCACGAAGCAGATCGCCGATATCATCAAGGGCATGCAGAAGAATACGGCCAATAGCGTAGAGGCGGTGAATCTAGGCGTCATCCACACGGAAAAAGCCGGTGAAGCCTTTGCCTACATTACAAGCATGGTGAATGAGTCTGCCGGTAAAGTAATGGATATTGCAGCTGCCAGCGAGGAGCAGGCAGCCCAGGCTGCCGAGGTGGCGACCGCAATTGAAACCATATCTTCGTCGACGGAAGAAACGGCGGCTACAAGCGAAGAATCGGCTGCAACAGCACAATCGCTTGCCGAGCTTGCCGAAGAGTTAAACCATACCGTATCGGCCTTCAAAATCTCGTAGCACCACTGGCATATTGATGATAAGCTTGGCCTAAGGGCCAGGCTTTTTTTCATGCATGGCATTGGCGGTTTCTATGATTCGGTGTGATTACATTCGCCTCTGAGAAAGTACGGCGATAGATGTTTTTGCTTTAAATTGGAATGCTGCACGGCTCGGACGAAGGGAGGAACATGTGTTGTGAATGGCAGCTTGTTTCAGCAGATGTTAGAAGAGGGGGATTATGTCCCGCGCTTTTACGCCTATTACTATAAGCAGTGGATGGATTATGAAATGCCATACCATCAGCATGATTCAACCGAGATTATGTATATGATCCAAGGGGTGTGCCGGATTGACGTGAAGGTAGGCGATACGGAAAAGAGCGTCACGCTGAAAAAAGGGGAGTTTATGGTACTGGATGCCGATGTCCCGCATCGGTTAATCGTTGAGCAGGTGGTCTCCTGCCGAATGCTGAATGTGGAATTCGGGTTTACGGAAAGTGAAGGGAGGACGCTTTCTCTCAGGCAGATTGCAGGTGAGGAGCAAGAGGTGTCTTTTCTCCTGAATCGGCCGTTTCCCTACTTGGTGCTAGCGGATCAGGGGGAGGTGTATCCGGTGCTGAGGAGCCTCGTGCTTGAACTCGATCAGAGAGGGACGGAGGGTAGAATGATGACGCATATGCTGTTTATTCAGCTGCTTGTCTGTATCGCCCGTCTGTATGAAGAAAGGGAACGCAGTGAAATGCAGCAGAGCGAGTTCTATATTAAAAGAAGCGTCAATTTCTTGCATCAGAACTATGATCGCCATATTCAGGTAAAGGACGTTGCCGCCGAGGTGAATCTGCATCCCGGCTACTTGCATCGGGTATTCCGCAGAGGGACGGGCAGGACAATAACGGAGTATCTGACCATGATTCGAATGGAAAAGGCCAAAATGCTGCTGGAGCAGACGGATATCCCCATAGATGAAATATCGGACTATGTGGGTGTTGGCAGCAGGCAATATTTTCATATGTTGTTCAAGAAGAATACGGGAACCACGCCGGTGGAATATCGGCTGCGGAAGGATCGGAATTACTGGAAATACGGTGATCAGGATGCCAGATCAGATAAGAAGTGAGGATTTTTGACTCAGAAGAGTCCAAGAGGTCATGATTTTGATAACGCTTTCTACCACTCGATTGCTACAATAACTACAATCTAATTTGCAGCTAGGGAGTGGATAGAATGTCGTTCAAGGTTGCTTTTATTGGCGCGGGCAGCATCGGCTTTACCCGGGGAATTCTGCGTGACTTGTTGACTGTACCGGAATTTAGGGATATCGAGGTCGCTTTCACCGACATCAGCCAGCATAATCTGGATATGGTCACGGAATTGTGTCAGCGGGATATTACCGAGAACGGGCTATCAATTGTGATCCAGTCCACCACGGATCGAAGACAAGCCCTGCAGGATGCCAAATATGTCATCTGCACCATTCGCGTGGGCGGACTGGAGGCATTCCGTACGGATGTGGACATTCCGCTGAAATACGGCATCGATCAGTGCGTGGGCGACACGCTCTGTGCAGGCGGCATTATGTATGGCCAGCGGGGAATCCCTGAGATGCTGAACATTTGCCAGGATATTCGCGAGGTGTGCGCACCAGATGTACTGTTGCTGAACTACTCGAATCCCATGGCTATGCTGACATGGGCATGCAATCAGTATGGCGGCGTGCGGACGATTGGATTATGCCATGGCGTACAGCATGGGCACCACCAAATCGCCGAGGTTTATGGCTTAAAGAAACAGGAAGTCGATATTGTCTGTGCCGGCATTAATCATCAGACCTGGTATATTCAAGCCTCGCATCAAGGCAAGGACTTGACTGCTAGACTGCTGGAAGCGTTTGAACGACATCCAGAGTACAGCAGGACAGAGAAGGTTCGCATCGATATGCTGCGACGTTTCGGATATTACAGCACCGAATCCAACGGCCATCTAAGCGAATATGTTCCTTGGTACCGTAAACGGGCGGAGGAAATTACGGAGTGGATTGACCTCAGCAGTTGGATAAACGGAGAGACAGGCGGATATTTGCGAGTCTGTACCGAGGGACGCAACTGGTTCGAGACTGATTTCCCGAACTGGATGCAAGATCCGGCTATGGAGTACACGCCGGAGCACCGGGGAGAGGAGCATGGCTCCTACATTATTGAAGGCTTGGAAACCGGCCGGGTATACCGGGGACATTTTAATGTGGTGAATGAGGGCATTATCGCTAATCTGCCGAATGATGCAATCATTGAGACGCCGGGTTACGTAGACCGCAACGGTATTTCCATGCCGCATGTAGGGAATTTGCCGTTAGGGCCGGCTGCGGTGTGTGGCGTAAGCATATCCGTTCAACGGCTGGCAGTCGAAGCGGCGGTTCATGGAGATGACAAGCTGCTTCGTCAGGCATTTATGATGGATCCGCTGGTTGGAGCGGTATGTAATCCGAAGGAAATCTGGCAGCTGGTCGATGAAATGCTGGTAGCCGGTGAAGCATGGCTTCCTCAGTACGCGGTTTCGATCACTGAAGCGAAGGCGCGTCTAATATCCGGCAATCTGATCCCCACCCGTCCGTATGAAGGAGCAGCCAGACTCAAGGTGAAGACGGTGGAGGAGATGCAGCTCGATCGGGAGAAGGCGAACAAAAACGCAGGTGAATCCGACAAAGGGAAGGATCGCGAAAAAGGTTAAGCTGGTTTCACATTAACGAAGGGATCAAACAACAGAAGTACTTAGAGTTTTCATGAATGCGCATGATACAAACACTTTGGTGAGGATGGTATAACGGACAAAAATCCGTTATAATCCCTCTGTCAGAAGTGTTTTTTTCTGTATGCAGTTCATCTTTTATCTGCATATACTACGGATACATAGAGATAAATTCGGATGGACAATCCCTGACCTTAGACAGGTACACAGTTTGGGTAAAAATGGTTACAATTCAATTAGATAGGCAAAGTTCACCATTAAGGAGGCATGGGGATGATAATTGGGGTTCCCAAAGAGATCAAAAATAACGAAAGTCGTGTAGGCATGACGCCGGGTACAATCGTCAGTTTTAGAAATGCCGGGCACGAAGTGCTTGTACAATCCGGGGCTGGTCTTGGGATCGGTTTTACGGATGAAGCTTACAGAGCGGCTGGAGCCAAGGTGGTTGCATCGGCTGCAGAAGCGTGGAAAGCCGAGATGGTTGTGAAGGTGAAGGAACCCCTGCAGGAGGAATATGAATACTTTCAAGAGGATATGATCCTATACACTTATCTGCACCTAGCCCCCGAGCCGGAACTGACCAAGGCGCTGGTTGACCGTAAGGTGAGTGCCGTTGCTTATGAAACGATTCAATTGACGGATGGCAGCCTGCCGCTGCTGACACCGATGAGTGAAGTGGCAGGAAGAATGTCCATTCAAATCGGGGCGCATTTCCTGGAAAAAGCGCATGGTGGCAAGGGTGTCCTTCTAAGCGGTGTACCTGGAGTTGCCCCAGGCAAGGTTGCTGTTATCGGAGGCGGCATCGTAGGCACCAACGCGGCAAGAATTGCGCTGGGTCTCGGTGCGGACGTCAGCATCCTCGATATTAATCCCGGCCGACTTCGTCAACTGGATGATCTGTTCCAAGGGCGGGTTAAAACGATTATGTCCGATCCGTATCACATTGCAGAAACGGTAAAGGTCGCCGACCTTGTCGTGGGCGCAGTATTGATCCCCGGTGCACGGGCCCCGCGCCTCGTAACGGAAAAGATGGTAAAAGAGATGAGTCCGGGATCCGTCATCGTGGATGTGGCGATTGATCAAGGGGGCTCCATCGAGACGATTGACCGGATCACCACGCATGACAACCCGACCTACGAAAAGCATGGTGTTATTCATTATGCTGTAGCCAACATGCCGGGCGCCGTAGCCAGAACCTCCACCATGGCACTGACCAATGTAACGGCACCCTATGGGCTGAGAATAGCAAGTAAAGGACTCCGGTCTGCCGCACGTCATGATAAAGCGCTTGCCAAGGGCATTAATGTCATCGACGGCAAGGTAACCTATGAAGCGGTTGCGGCGGCTCATGGGTATGCGTATACCAGCATTAACGATTATTTGCTGGCATAGAAATAATATGTTTTAAGCATGTAGAGCCATTTTTCAAATTTGACACGATACCGGGGTTTATGAAGTAAACCTTAGGAATGGCTTTCGTTGGCCGGCGTGGACAAAGTTGAAAAATGGCTTTTGTATGTTGGCTTGTTGTTCCTACCACGAGTTCACCTTCGCCTAGTTCAACATGAACAGGAGTTTATGTAGTTCGGCTTCCTGCAAATGCCTCCACTCCCCCCGTTCCAGTTGATCCAGTGTAATATTCATAATCCGAATACGCTCCAGCTTCAGCACTCTGTACCCCAAGGCTTTACACATTCTGCGGATTTGCAGATTAAGACCCTGTGTCAAAATAATACGAAATACATCTTCGCTTTGCCTATAGACCTTGCATGGTTTGGTTATGACGTCCAGGATTTCAACACCTTGAGACATCGCTTGCATAAATTCGTCCGTAACGGGTTTGTCCACAGTCACCACATATTCTTTCTCATGATGATGTTCTGAACGCATCATTTTGTTCACAATATCTCCGTCGTTCGTAAGTAAAATCAAACCTTCAGAGGCTTTATCCAGCCTTCCAATGGCAAAAATGCGCGATGGATAGTTAACAAACTGAATAATGTTTCCCGCGACATGTTCTGCTGCCGTACAGACAATACCGATAGGTTTATTGAGAGCCAGGTAAACCGCTTCCCTATCCTGATGAGGAATTTCCTTCCCATCTATTAACACAATATCGTGCAGTTCAACGTCCGCCCCTTTTTCACATACCTTGCCATTGATCGTGATGCGTCCGGCTGCAATCAATCGGTTGGTTTCTCTGCGCGAGAAAACTCCCGTTTCGCTTATATATTTGTTAATTCGCATGCTCCACCGCTTCTCATGTGTAATATTGCCACAGGTTCATTTGTTAGTTGATATTCTCTTTTCCTTGATTTTTGTGGAATGTTGCATAAAATGATTAATTTCGATAATCCATCAGAGAGGCAGCGGATCGAAGTGGTAACCGGGGAGCAGCAAGCCTAGTAAAAATCCTCCGACATGTTCTCTTCGTCTGCAACAGCCTGTATCTCCTCCGAACCGATGCTGATGAAGCGGTAACCGTCCGCTGCCTGCTTCTTCAGCGCACGTTCTTTGATGAACTTGGGGCTGGCTTCGCCGCCATCTTCGTCATACACGAGCAGAATGCCATCGGTCTTGCGGAGTAACAGATCGTCTCTGGCCGTAAATTGCCACGGCCCCTGATAGGGGCTCTTGCTGACAGGCGCATAGAAGTCTACCCCCTTCATCAATTCCTGAAAATAAGCTTTTTTATCGTCGTTCCATTGCGCCTCGGGATTCTGATAGGCGGTCAGAATAGAGCATCTCAGGTGAGGGTATCGGGACTTTAGTTCTATAGCTGCTTCAACGGCCCACAAGTCCACGCCATACTGACCGGGCGTGATAACCCACTGAAGACCTTCCTCGAGCAGCGGAATCAAGCGGTTGGCAATCGCTTGACGTATATAAGGAATGCCTTGGTGTTTGTTGTTGTAAATACCGAGTTCATGAGCTCGATATCCGGTAACAAGAATGTTTTCCAATTGTGCACACTCCCTGACAAAGAATAGGTCTAGTGTACCGTTTTCTGAAAAATTGATCAATATTTGTCGCAAATCGTATAGAATGGGATGAGTAATCTTGGAATACATATTTTAGGAGGAAATTCGATTGAAGAAGTGGACAGCAGTATTACTAGGGGCAATTTTGGTAATGAGCATGACAGCATGCGGAAAGGACAACAAAGCAGCAGACGACGCCGCAACACCGCCAGCAGCGGAACAAGGGACGAGCGAGACGCCGCCTGCTAAAGAAGAACCGAAGAAGGATGCTCTTCCAACTGCTGACGAGCTTCTTCAGAAGTCGGCTGAAGCTTCTAAGAATTTGAAGAGTTTTGCGATGAAAGCCGATGTTAAACAGCATATCGTAGTTGAAGGCGAAGAGAAGCAGGAGCAAGATGTTAATATGGCGCTTGATTCGGAACTTACGCTCGAGCCGGTGGAGATGATGCAGAACATCGTGATGGATTCTCCGGAAGGCAAGATCGAGATGAAGCAGTATATAACGGAAGACGGTATCTACATGCTTATGGATGGTCAATGGATGCAGGTTCCGAAGGAATCGGAGCAGGAGATTCGCGACAGCCTGGATCCGAGCAGTGCAAGTCCGGAGCAGCAGGTAGAGCAGTTCAAGACTCTCGCTAAGGACTTCAAAGTAACGGAGGACGGAGACTCATACGTTCTGACGGCGGATGTCTCCGGCGACAATCTGAAGGAGCTTGCCAAGTCCATGATGAGCCAAGCGGGCAACGATCCGCAGATGGAAGCCATGATGGATCAAATGGATATCAAGAGCATCCATATTGTTTATGGCGTACAGAAGGAATCTTACCTGCCTGTAACAACCGATTTGGACATGGTGATGGCAATGGAAGCCGAAGGTCAGAAAGTATCCTTGGATATGAAAATGAAGAGTACTTACTCCAAGCATAACGAAATCAGCAAGATCGAAGTGCCGAAGGAAGCATTGAACGCGGAATAATGCTATTTGACTGATGAAATAAGCGGAATATGAAATTTATGATATTCCACAATGAACAGGCTGCCCCGGTTCTGTAGATGCCTACGACCGGGGCAGCCTTATTTGATGAACTTCAGACTCGGATAGAAGTTCTGATAGGTTAGGGTAGTGAAAGCTTAGTCCTGATGTTTATCGACTTCCACAATGACGCTGCCAAACAGCTGACCGTTAATGGAGACCATAATACGCCATAGTCCTGGCGAAGGCAGCGACATGGAGGTTGGTATCGCTGCATCAGCACCGTTATGAGGATAAGGACTGATACGAGTTTTAAATACATCAACGATCTCGGTCGTACCTTTTTTCACGGCGGTGATCAGCAGATCCCCCTTCAATTCCTCGGCACGCCCCCAGAAATGCCACATGTATTTATTTGGTTGATTAGCGATAAATCCCGGATCAATAAAGCCGAGACGACCTTCCATGCCAGTTATGGCTGTAGGAGGAAACTGTGAGGACGTGCTGCCTGCCTTTTCGGAGTCTTTAGAAGCAGCCAATAAGAAACTCGGACTCGGCTCCCAGCTGCTGTCCGGCACATCGACCACGATATCGCCGTATTTCTCTTGATTCACCATCACGTCGAAACGCCATAACCCCGAGAGCGGTAGGGCGAAGCGGGAAGAGACCCGGGTGAAGTTATCGTATGCCATATCGGAGGTAATCTTCGTCTCGACAAGCTCTTCAAGGGTAGTTCCCGTATCCCGGTGTACGGCGGTTATGCGGATCGTTTTCCCTTCAAGCGCTTGAATTGGGGTTAACAGATTCCACCAGGCACCGGCCGGAGAGCCGGCGGTAAAATCACCACCCTGGACCGCCTGAAGTTTATCTACTCCATTCTCCGTGTATACGTTGCGGGGAGTCCACTTGGCAGCATACCCCAAGCCCTTGATCGGGATCATCCGTTGAAGCGCAGGGGACTCGCGCCATCCCCATACCGTCGCTATTAGAAGAATCATGAATGCACTTGCGGTTATAACACGCAGACGTGTTGGAGACCGCCGTTTTTTTCGATTCTTTACAGAGCCGTTAGCAGCGCTGTTCATTACACTGGATTTCATCTTCTCGGTGAACATCGGCTCGTTGAATGGAGAAGAAGCGAGTTCCTGTATCCAATCGGGCGGCAGCTCTTGTTCGGTCTTCACTGGACATCCTCTCCTTTCAACATCTTCTCCATTCGAGCACGAGCTCGGTGCAGTCTGGATTTGATCGTTCCTTCGGATATGCCAAGCAGCTCCGCCATTTCTTTTCGCGGCAGCTGGTAATGGGATTCAAGGATGAGCACCTCGCGGTATTTGGGCGGCAGCTCCATCACGTATTTCCAAATCTGCAATACGGCAGCAGCATCCATAAACTCTTTTTCCGCGGAGGGTTCAGTCTGCATGGAGGTTACCCAGCCGGTTAAAGACACCCTCGTCATAAAGGAAGATTTGAGATAGTTCAGGGAAAGGTTACGGGTGATGGTTAACAGCCATGTTTTGACAGAGCTTCGGCCCTGAAACTCATTCCAATGCTTAAATGCACTCAAGAATACGTCCTGACTGATATCATCAGCCGCATCTTTGCGTTTTGTTAGGAAGAACGCATAGTTCCACACGTCCTGGCCGAAGGACTCCATCAAATCGCTCAGCACCGTGCTTGCTTCATTTACGGCCACCATTTGTTTCAGGTACTCCAATCACATCACCTCAAATATTAGACAATTGAACATAGGATTGGTTCCCAGATTCCCCCCAAAAAATTTGAAACAATTTAACGTGCAAATCGTTGTAATGAGTAACAGGTATGCAGGGAATCGAGGAAGGGGAGAAGGCGTGTGCATTTGTATTTTAAGGATAACTTTTTTAGCTCGGGTATAACAGATATTATGGATAGGGAAGGCAGTGTAATAGGAAGTCTGGATTTGAAGAGCGCTTTCGGCTCCTCGCTGGACGTGTATAACGCTTCGGGAGATCCGGTATGCAGCGGCTCGTTTCGTTTCTTCTCCAACAAGTGGCATATCGTGAGCGGCAGCGGGGAAGAGCTGGGCGTGCTGCGTATGCGTATGAGCTTTTTTACGAAAAAATTCGAATACAACGCGGGATCGCGGGGCGTATACGAGATCACTTCGCCTGCTTTTTCCAATGAATATGAAATAATGGATGATGCCGGAAGGGGAATCGCCCATTTTTCCCGTATTAGCGGCTGGCTTCAGGCCGGAGCCTATATGCTGGAGAATGAGAGCGACGTCCTTGGAGACTGGGAGCTCGTGACCGTGGTGATGGGCATTCACCAAATACGCAAACGCAACAACAGCGCTGCCGCATCGAGCTCTCATTAAGTTGTAGGTTAACCCAGAATAAGACGATGATAGGAGGAGTCAGAATGAACGAAGTCAGCGATCATCTCGATTATGGATTGACTGTTGTTTTTATCGGATTTAATCCTAGTTTGCGATCGGGGGAGGTCGGACATCATTATGCCAACCCGCGCAACAATTTTTGGAGGATTCTGCATAAATCCGGGTTGACCCCTCGCTTATATGAAGCCTCGGACGATAGGGAATTGCTTAAACTGGGATATGGATTTACCAATATTGTAGCAAGGCCCACACGGGGGGCCGAAGATATTACCCGCGAAGAGTACAAACTCGGAAGAGAGACGCTGCGGGAGAAGCTGGCGGAGTACAGACCGGAGGTTGCCTGTTTTGTCGGCAAGGGCGTGTATACCGAATTCAGCGGTAAAGCAAAAGCGGATTGGGGAATTCAGCCGGACTCCGTCGTGGACGGCGTTCAGGAGTTTGTTGCTCCTTCTTCCAGTGGACTGGTACGAATGCCCATGGATGAGATTATCGAAATTTATCGGCGATTGCATGATTTTATATCGAGGCATGAGTTCTGAACAGAGGAGTTGGACAAGAACCATTCATGAGGATCATGAAAAAGAGGAGCGTCCAGGAGACCCGATTTGTCGGACTCCTGGTGCTCCTCTTTGAACATAGTATACATAAGCTTTCAGCGGAAGCTAAATCTTCCGATTACCGTAAGAAAACTCTATCTGTGGTTTGTCTTCTATTGAAAATACATCCATAGAGAATATATTTAGTGGTTAGGTTGCCACATCATGGACGCTTCAGCAGCGCGGGATCGATCCGCGGCACAAGCCCTTCATCGGCTGCACGGTTCAGCAGGGCTGAAATCGCGGCATAGCCGTCTTCGCCCAGCTCTGCGGTAAATGGATTGACGTACAGGTCGATGTGGGCATCGGCGACATCCGGGTCCATTTCCTGAGCGTGCTGGAGGATATAGGCCCGAGAGTCCTCGGGATGTTCCCAGGCATATTCGACAGAGGAGCGGATCCAGTTCGAGATGCTTGCCAGATCCAGTGACCTGCGGGCAACAATCGCTCCCAGAGGAATAGGCAGATTTGTATCGGATTCCCACCAGCTGCCCAGATCCGTCATCAGCTTCAATCCATAGGACGAATACGTAAATCGTGCTTCGTGAATGACAAGCCCGGCATCGATCGCTCCATCCCGGACAGCCGGCATAATCTGATCAAACGGCATCACCACGATTTCGCCGAGCCCTCCAGGTATATTCTGTGCGGCCCACAGACGGAACAACAGATAAGCCGTGGAGCGCTCGCTTGGAACGGCTACCCTCCGGCCAGACAAATCCGCAGGGCTGGCTGGTGTTTTTCCGTCCGTGAGCTTGTCCGCTGTCAGAACGAGCGGTCCGCATCCGCGGCCAAGTGCTCCCCCGCAGGGCAGGAGGGCATATTGATCCAGCACCCAAGGCAGCGCGGCATAGGATATTTTTAAGATATCATGATCTTGATCTTCGGCCGCCCAATGATTGGTGATATCGATATCCGCGTAGGATACATCAAGCTTGGGGGCGCCTGGAATCCGTCCGTGAACCCAGGCATGAAATACAAATGTGTCGTTGGGGCAAGGGGAAAAAGCGATTTTCATCGTAACACCTCCGGTAGTAATGAACTTGCGGTCTCAAGCGCCTGCAGCGCCTCCTTGATCTTCCATGCACTGCGGTCCCGTGGGCCGACCTGATTGGATATGGAACGGATTTCGAGCACGGGCACACCAGCTGCAGCGGCAGCGGTTGCCACGCCGAATCCCTCCATCGCCTCGGCTGCGGCGTCTGGCACCCGATGGAGGAGGCGTGCGGCCGTAGCTGCTGTTCCCGTCGTGGTGGAGACCGTCAGGACAGGCCCGAGGGTTACGGCTGCGCCGGCAATCTTTAAGGCCTCCGCAAGTTTGCGGGCAGAGGCTGGATCTGCCTGCACCCGATCCATTCCGAAGCCAAGCTCCTGGACGCTGCTGAAGCCGTCCTCGGTTTCAGAACCGAGATCAGCGGCAATGATGGTGTCCGCAATGACGATGGAGCTAACCTCAGCCTGGCCGGCAAATCCTCCGGCGATACCTGCACTGACAACGAAATCATAGGTGCCTTGAATCAGCTGGCGAGCAGTCGCAGCAGCGGTAGCCGCGGGACCGACTCCACCCGCGATGACATCAAATCCATGTGCGCGCTTAAGCCCGCGTTGCACGGCTTCTTTTTCGGCATCGACTGCCGTAACAATAAGCACGCGCTTGGAAGACGGGTCTGGCAAGTTATGTGACTCGGTCATATCCACCGAGTTGGATTGGGTATGTTTCTGCATGTTATTAATCTCCTTATTGGCTGTAACGATAAACATCGTTATCCTTTTACGTTATAACGTTCTTGATGCGATGTAAAGTGTCGTGCATGTAAGGCTGGACTTTATGTGTAGCAGTAACTTTCCGATATAGAGTATAATGGACGGTAATTTACATACATCATGATTAGATTCGGAGGTTGGATAGCTTTGCGTAAGAAGGGTGCGAACGGACAGGAAAGCCGGGCTAGACTACTGATTGTCGCTGCCAATGAATTTGCAAAGTCAGGATACCATCAGACCAAGATCAGCACCATCGTTTCCCGGGCTGGATTGACGCAGCCGTCATTCTATTTGTATTTTGAGAGCAAAGAAGCCGTTTTCAAGGAGTTGGTGGAGAAATTTCGCTCTGAGCTCAAAATCCTGCTCGAGGGAAGCAGATTGGAAAGCGGAATTGATGAGGAGCATGTGACCGGTCGTTTGCAGAGCGTGCTGACGGGTTTGTTCTCGTTTCTTGGCAAAAATCCGGACCTGACACAAATTGGTTTTTTCATTGGGAATGACGCTGTCATCGTAAAGTCTGAAATGGTAGCCATGATTGAGCAAAATCTGAAAGCTGAGCAGCGGGACGGGTACTTTGACGGAGATTCCGATATGCACATCGTTGCGGAGTGCTTGGTCGGCGTCATTGAAAGACTAACCTCACAGCAGCTTCTGACAAACAAGCGAACTCCTGAGGATCTTGCGCGTCACGTAGTGAGTTTATTTATGCATGGTATTAGCATCTATCCGGCTAAGCGGGCTACATAAGGCAGTGAAATTTAATGTACAAAAATAAGAAAATTAAAATATCAGAAACAGGCTGTGATATGGTTAGGGTTAACCGTGGACGGCCTGTTTTTTTGCTGCTGTTCGGAGCCGAATTTCAGCAAGGGTTTGATCTTTTTCAAAGAATTGCAGTATATTCATTATACGTTATGTAACCGATTGCAACTGGAAATGGCGAACGAAGGATCAAGGATCGGGGGATTTAATCATGAAGAAAATGATGCTGGTGTACGGTGCGCTTCTATTGGCTTTTCTTACCTATGTGTTCATGTACAGACTGGAGGACAAGCGTTCTTCTGCTTGGGAGGAAGGCGGCCTGCACGGCAGCATTGGGGAGAATTATGTCATGGTGACTTTTCAATCCGGCATGGAATATTGGAAAAATATATTAAAGGGTTTCGAGGATGGAGGGGATGCTCTGGGCGTAACTGTCGATTACCGAGGATCTACACAATATGACGTGGAGGAACAGATCACCGTTCTGGAACAAGTGATTGCCAAAAAACCTGCCGGTATCGCCTTGTCGGCCATCGATTCCAAAGCGCTGACGTCGACGATTAATAAAGCCGTGGAAGCTGGAATACCCGTCGTGCTGTTCGATGCGGATGCACCTGACAGTAAGGCCTATTCTTTCCTGGCGACCAATAATTACAACGCTGGCGTTGCAGCCGCGGACAAAATGGCGCAGCTTCTCGGCCGGGAAGGGGAGATCGGGATTGTTACCCAGCCCGGGCAGCAGAATCATGATGACCGTTCCGAAGGCTTCAGGGACACTTTAGCACATCGATATCCGGGCATGTCCGCGGTGGAGATCAGGGAAGGTAAAGGGGATACCCTCGTTGCCAAAGAGGCTGCTGCAGACCTGCTGGACAAGCACCCGGATCTCAAAGGGATCTTCGTAACGGAGGCCAGTGGCGGAATGGGCGTGGCGGATGCTGTTATCGGCGCGAATAAAGCGAACCGGATTACCATCATCGGATTCGATACAAATAAAGGGACGCTGGACCGGATTTCCGATGGAACCATCGCGGCAACGATCGCTCAGGGGACGTGGAACATGGGCTATTGGTCACTGCAGTATTTATTTCATCTGCATCATGGTCTTACCGTACCGGCCCCGACGCTCGGCAATGACGTGTCTCCACTTCCGACAAGGGTGGACACCGGGATCTCGATTGTGACCCGAGAGAATGTGAATGATTATTATGCAAAATAGAATCAGAGCGGAATCCTGGCGCGAAGGCATCTCGCGATGGCTGCGGTTCGGGGATTTACCGCTGAGATACAAGCTGGTCATCTTGTTCCTTATGGTTGGCATCCTGCCCTCAATCGCGCTGGGCGTCCTCGTCAATTGGACGGTTAACCGCATTGTGGATCAGCAGGTAACCTCGAACACCATTCAATTGATCGGAAAGGTCAATCAGACCTTGGACAATGATATGGAGAATCTCCAGAACATTACGTATTTGATCGGATTTGACCCGCGCACGGAGCGATTTCTGCAAGGGGAAATCCAAGGGGATAAGCCGGCCGCAGGAACCGAAGATACGGGTAATTCCGGCCTGCAGTCGTTCTCGGTGAAGCAGGACAATGAGGAAAATTATGAGATTAAGCGGTATCTTCAAGGCTTCACGACGCTGTACCCGGAAATCGCCTCCATTCTTCTGGTCAATCGCGACGGGGAATACATCAGTAACGAAATGTATGCGCGCGGTCCCGCCAGCTTGACGGAGGAAGCTTGGTACCTTGAGGCTGCTTCAAATGAAGGAATCTTTACAGTGCTCGGGCATCCGGCAGATCGTAACGTCACCACCCATGTTCATTATGGCAACGAGGAGCTGGTGTCGGTCGTTCGCTCGTTTGTGAATCCGGATACGAGGGAAGTAACCGGAGCGGTATTGATCGATTTGAAGCTGCGGGCGGTTGCGAGAGCGGTCCGGGATGTTACGCTTGGAAAAAGCGGATATTTGATGGTGGCCGAACCTGGCGGCTCTAGCATCTATAAGCCGGAGGATTCCATCATTCCGTCCATACCGCCTTCGTGGTTTCCGGAAGAGGACAGCGGTGCTTTCATCCGTGAGTCGAACGGAGAGCGGCTGCAATTGATATACGGCACGTCCTCCTTTACCGGCTGGCGGACGATCGGCGTATTTCCAACCAGCGAATCGGTGTATGAGGTCCGAGAGATTCGATTTTATATGATTTGTTTCTTGTTTGTGGTGTGCTTGTTTGGCATAGCTGCATCCTACACGCTTTCACAGTCGATATCCAGACCGATCTGGCAACTCATGTCCTTCATGCAAAAAGCAGAATCCGGGGATTTGACGACCCGTTACTGGGGAAACCGTCAGGATGAGGTGGGCATGCTTGGACGCAGCTTTAACCGCATGCTTCTGCAGATCCGCAAGTTGATGAAGCTGAGCGAGCTCCGGGAGAAGCAGAAGCGCGAAGCGGAGCTGCGCAGCCTACAGGCCCACATTAAGCCGCATTTTCTGTACAACACACTGGATACGATCCATTGGATGGCCCGCAAGAAAGGGGCGGACGATGTATCGGATATGGTGGAATCCTTGTCGAGGCTGTTTCGGATCGGACTCAGCAAAGGGGATGATATCATCTCCATGTCCGACGAATGGATGCATATCAGCAGCTACCTGCAGATACAGAAGACGCGTTACCGCGACAGGCTGCAGGTTGAGATGGAGCTTTCGCCTGAGGCTGAGAAATTATACGTGCTGAAGCTCCTTCTGCAGCCGGTGGTGGAAAACGCGATATACCACGGCATTAAGGCCCGGAGAGGACCGGGGCGAATCTGGCTCAAAGCTGATGTCGAGGGGAATGTGCTGGTGCTTGCCGTACAAGACGACGGGGCAGGTATGTCCAAGGAGCAGCTGGAGACGCTTCGCAATCAGCTTGACGATCCGGTAACGGCCATGGAGACGACTCAGGGAGAAAGGGTAGGCGAAAGTCGCAGCTATGGCATGCTGAATGTGCAGGCACGCATCAAGCTAACGTTCGGCGATGAGTACGGAATCGCAATTGACAGTATAGAGAACGAGGGAACCACGGTAATGATTACGCATCCGCTGCTGCATACCGCCCCTTCGTCCTCCAATCATGATGGGAGAGACAGGCTATGAACAAAGCGTATCAAGTCCTGATTGCTGACGATGAGCCGATTATCCGTGAAGGAATTCGGGATGCGGTGGATTGGGAGGCTCTTGGCATGGAGGTGGCTGCTGAAGCGGAGGATGGCGAGGAAGCGCTGGAGCTTGCGCTCAGCCGGCTGATCGACATTATGCTGGTCGATATGAATATGCCATTCCTGGATGGCATCGGGCTCATGAAGCGGATGAAGGAAGAACGTCCCGAATGCCGGTTCGTCATTATTACTGGCCATGACGAATTTGCGTATGCGCAGGAAGCGATCCGGCTCGGGGTTAAGGATTATATATTAAAGCCGGTGAATGCGGATCACCTGATTCGAGTGCTTGGAAGCGTAAGGGATGAACTGAATGACCGGCAAATCCAGGAGAGTTATCTGAAGAAGGCCTCCGAGCAAATCGAGAAGAATATTCCGCTGCTGCGGGAACGATTCTGCTTGGAATGGATGCATGGCCTGCTGGATGAGGAGGAGGCGCTGGAGCAGCTGGAGTTTCTCGGGCTTCCTCGTAGTAATCCTACTCAGGTCGGCATCGCCAGATGGCCGGAGATGACGGCTCCGCAGCCTTTGATGAAGGAAAGCGACCGGCAGCTGTATCTGTTCGCGATGGAGAATATCATTTCCGAGCTGATCCATCCCGCTCCTTGTGTTTTGTTCCGTGATCATACAGGATGGATTGGCATCTGTTTATGGGGTGAGACGGATGTGGAAATCGCAGCCGATGCCGAGCAATCCATTCAGAAGTACTTGAAGCTGACTGTCAACGTTCATATGGAGTTTGTATCGGAAGGAGCGGGGGCGGTTGCTGCAGCCTATGAGGCCTGCCGGGATGGGGTGTTTAAGGATGCGCAGCTGTCTCCGTTAGTACGGCGGGCCCGGCAGCTCATCCAGGAGCAGTATGCCGTTCGGGAGCTGACGCTGGAATCGTTTGCCCAGGCGCTGCAGGTTTCGCCAGTCTATCTGAGCCGAACGCTAAAGAAAGAACTGGGCACGTCCTTTATTACACTTATGACCCAGACGCGGATTCAAAAGGCGATTCAGCTGCTTAATTCCACCGATCTGAGTATCCTGGACATCGCGGAGCGGGTGGGGTATGACAGCCAGCATTATTTCAGCACGGCTTTTAAGAAGGTAATGGGGGTATCACCGAACCGATACCGCAAAGGGGCGACGGTTCAGGAAGAGTAGGTGGTTGAGCGAGGATCTTGAAATGGGCGTCCCGAACCGTTGTCCTTGGGCCGGGATTGCAGTTTCACCTCCAATTGCTGTACAGCGACCTCCAATTTTTCACTGGTTAGCGCGGACGACCCGCCGAATTCGGCGAGGTCTTGTCCTCTTGTTCATGCTCTTCCTGTTTCTCGGTCTCGGCGATGGTCGAAAACAATTGTGTGTATGCGTAGACGATGACTTTGGTGAGCATCTTGGGATGGTAGCTGTCTCGACCGCCGCCGGGGTTGCCCCATGGTATATTCAATGTACAAAAAGAAACCGTTCCTTTCGAAAATGGTTTGGGTAGCACCTCCATCTTACCAAAGAACGGTTTCTTTGCGTCTAAAAAAGTAAGAAATCTGCACGGCGTAGCGGAGAGGACGAATCGATTCCGGACAAGCGACAGCGATGGGAGGAACGATTCGTACATGGAGCGTCTTCTAACAGCAAGAAGGGGGCCTCCCGCAAGATCTAAGATCTTTTGGGACACCCCCTTTTGGATGCCGGCAACGCTTGGGGGCATGGTGTGAACGGAGCCGGAAAGTTATGCAGCCATGTACACTCGTGTAAAACCCAAACAACAAAAGTATGAAAATTATAAAAAAGGTTGTTTTCGTGGAAAGACCCCCACACCCGATGGGATTTATCCTTTTTAGTACAGAGAGGCTTTTCGAACCTTCGGTTGTAAGCGCTCTCGATTCCATTTTTCGGAAAGGGGAACTACCGATGAAGAGAGGATTGCTAGGGTTGCTGATCGCGGTGCTGCTCCTGGCTCTGACAGCTTGCAACCTCGCCGAAAGCAAAACCGGCGATGCTGATAAGGGGTACGTCGGCCTTGCGATGCCAACCAAATCATCCGAGCGCTGGGTGGCTGACGGGAAGAACATGGAGCGGCTGTTTCAGGAAAAAGGATATAAAACCGACCTTCAATTTGCTGAGGACGTGATTGAAAACCAGATTTCGCAGATCGAGAACATGATTACGAAAGGGGTCGACGTCATCGTCATCGCTTCAATTGATGGAAATACGCTGACCGACGTGATCAAGAAGGCTCATGATCAGGGAATTAAGGTTATTGCTTACGATCGGTTGATCCGCAATACCGAGCATTTGAGTTATTATGCTACGTTCGACAACTTTCAGGTCGGCGTTCAACAAGCCTCTTATATTGAAGAGAAGCTCGGCTTGAAGGAAGGGAAGGGGCCGTTCAATATCGAGCTGTTCGGTGGATCGCCGGACGATAACAATGCTTACTTTTTCTATGATGGCGCGATGTCCATTCTGAAGCCTTACATGGATTCGGGTAAGCTTGTGGTTCGGAGCAAGCAGACCACGATGGCCCAGATTGCGACCCTGCGCTGGGACGGGGCCTTGGCCCAGTCGCGGA
The DNA here is from genome assembly GCF_018613005.1 of Paenibacillus sp. ISL-20. Lineage (NCBI taxonomy): Bacteria > Bacillati > Bacillota > Bacilli > Caryophanales > Paenibacillaceae > Paenibacillus > Paenibacillus sp. ISL-20. The sequence goes on along the minus strand of NZ_JAGGRD010000026.1, from coordinate 112,697 downwards.
TGGATAACCTGATCAGCGCCAACTATTCCAGCGAAAATCTGGATGCGGTGCTGTCTCCCTACGACGGGATCAGTATCGGCATTATCTCCTCGCTCAAGGGTGTGGGCTATGGGACGGCAGGTAAGCCCCTGCCGATCATTACTGGTCAGGATGCTGAGCTTGCCTCCATTAAATCGATCGTAGCCGGTGAGCAAACCCAGACGGTGTTCAAGGATACACGCCAGCTCGCCGAACAGGCAGTCAAGATGGCGGAGAGCGTGCTGAAGGGAGAAGAAGCCGAGGTCAACGATACCGAATCGTACGACAACGGCATCAAGGTCGTGCCTGCCTATCTGCTCCCTCCTGTATCCGTAGATGCTTCCAACGTGGAGAAAGAGGTTGTGGAGACTGGCTATTATTCCAAGGAAGAAATCGGATTGAAATAGTCTTAAGGCAGCGAACACGAAACGATAGGAAGGTGAAGCCAGATGTCAGAGTACATTCTTGAAATGCGGAATATTACGAAAGCGTTTCCCGGGGTGAAGGCGCTGGATAACGTGAATTTGAAAGTTCGCGAAGGTGAAATCCATTCCCTGTGCGGGGAGAACGGAGCGGGCAAATCCACGTTGATGAAAGTGCTGAGCGGTGTGTATCCACATGGCTCCTATGAGGGAGATATTTTGTTCAAAGGCAGCGTCTGCGAATTTAAAAATATCAAGCAAAGCGAAGACCTGGGCATCGTCATCATCCATCAGGAGCTTGCGTTGATCCCTTATCTGTCGATTGCCGAGAACATTTACTTGGGGAACGAGCGTGCTGAGAAGGGCATTATGAACTGGAATGAGACGATGATGGGTGCCAAAGCGCTGCTGGATAAGGTGGGACTCAGCGAGAATCCGAACACACAGGTCGGCAGCATCGGCGTCGGCAAGCAGCAACTGGTCGAAATTGCAAAGGCCTTATCCAAGAAGGTGAAGCTGCTTATTTTGGACGAACCGACGGCGGCGCTCAATGAGGACGATAGCGAGAATTTGCTGGAGCTGATGCTGGAATTCAAGAAACAGGGAATCTCCTGCATCCTAATCTCCCATAAATTGAACGAGGTCTCGAAGGTATCGGATTCCATTACGATTCTTCGTGACGGTCAAACCATCGAAACGCTGGATATGAGAGGCGGCGAGGTGAACGAGGACCGGATCATCCGCGGCATGGTCGGCCGGGATTTGACGAACCGCTATCCGGAGCGGACACCGAAGATCGGGGAAGTCATTCTGGAGATTAAGGATTGGACGGTATATCACGAGCAGCAAGCAGGCCGCAAAGTGATTGACAACGTGAGCATGAATATATGCCGGGGGGAAGTCGTGGGCATTGCCGGGCTGATGGGTTCCGGTCGGACCGAGCTTGCGATGAGTATTTTCGGTAAGGCGTACGGCCGGAATATTACCGGAACGCTGCGCAAAGACGGAAAGGAAATCCGGAATCAATCCATTACCGAAGCCATTGATAACGGCTTAGCTTACGTGACCGAGGACCGTAAGGAATACGGGTTGATCCTCATGGACGATATCAAGCGCAACATCTCGCTTACCGGACTGTCCAAGCTTGCGAGGAATATGGTCATTGACGATAAGGAAGAAATACTCGTGGCGGAGGACATGCGGAAGAAGCTCAAGATCAAAACGCCGAACATTCTCCAGAAGGCGGGAAACCTCAGCGGGGGGAATCAGCAGAAGGTCGTCCTAAGTAAATGGATTTATGCCGAGCCGGACATTCTGATCCTGGATGAGCCGACGCGGGGGATTGACGTTGGGGCCAAATACGAGATATACGCGATCATTAACCAGCTGGCGGATGAGGGGAAGGGCGTGCTTGTCATTTCCTCGGAGCTGCCGGAGATTATAGGGATCTGCGACCGGATTTATGTCATGAGCGCGGGACGGATAACCGGTGAGGTTAGCAGAGAGCAGGCTTCGCAGGAAACCCTGATGAGATACATGACCAAGAACGGAGGGGCTTAAGCATGGAAACACTCAAAAAAATGTTCAAAAACAACATCCGCCAATACGGGATGATCATCGCCCTTGTTGTCATTATGATATTTTTCCAGATCATTACGGGCGGGCTGCTGCTGGAGCCAATCAACATCACAAACCTGATTCTCCAGAACAGCTATATCCTCGTACTTGCCATCGGCATGGTGCTTGTCATTATTACGGGCCATATTGATTTGTCGGTCGGTTCGGTAGCTGCTTTCGTTGGTGCGGTGGCCGCGATTATGATGGTGGATATGCAGCTGCATCCGGTCATTGCGGTGATCGTATCCCTGATCGTCGGAGGCCTGATCGGTGCTTGGCAGGGGTTCTGGGTGGCTTATGTAAGGATACCGGCCTTTATTGTAACGCTTGCGGGAATGCTGCTGTTCCGTGGTCTAACCATGATTGTGCTGGAAGGTCAATCGATTGCGCCTTTTCCTTCAGGCTTCCAGAAACTGAGCTCCGGCTTTATTCCGGATTTCGGTAACACCGGCACCAATCTGATCGCGATTCTGGCTGGGATCGTCTTTACGGTTATTTTCCTGATCAATGAGCTTCGCGAGCGAAAATCGCATAAAAAATACAACTTCGAAGTTCTGCCAAACGGCTTGTTTCTCCTGAAGCTGGTCCTTATCGCGGCAGTTATCAATGCCTTTACGTTCATGCTGGCCAGTTATGCCGGCCTGCCGAACATTCTGATTCTGCTATTGGTGTTGATCATCATCTATTCCTTCGTGATGAACAAAACCGTGATGGGCCGTCATATTTATGCGCTTGGCGGCAACGAGAAAGCGGCGGCGCTGTCTGGCGTGAAAACCAAGAAGGTCACGTTCTGGGTATTCGTCAACATGGGCGTGATGGCAGCCATCTCAGGCTTGATCTTTGCCGCCCGCTTGAACGCGGCGACGCCAAGAGCCGGCACGAACTTTGAGCTGGATGCCATCGCGGCGAGCTTCATCGGTGGCGCTTCGGCTACCGGCGGGATCGGTACGGTCTTTGGTGCCATCATCGGCGGTCTCGTCATGGGTGTGCTCAATAACGGGATGTCGCTTGTAGGTCTTGGCATCGACTGGCAGCAAGGAATCAAAGGTCTGGTTCTTCTCGCAGCGGTAGCCTTTGATATTTACAATAAAAAGAAGAGCAGTGCTGCTTAATTTAAAACGATGTAAATGATAAATGGCTGACTCCGGGGTAAATTTGTTGCTCCCCTTGGATCAGCCATTTATTTTGCGTATATATTACATTTTGATCGTAACTCTTCGGGTTATCAGTCGAATCAGAATAAGTGTAATCAGGATGACGGCCACGGAGCCTGCAAGAGAAACCGGCAGCGTGACGGAAAAGGCTGTCGTGACAGGCAGCCACAGTTCCCATATGGAAGCCAGCTCAAATTGCCACAATGCATCCATGAAGCCGATCAATACTAGGGCTACGGCGATCCATCCCAAGCCGCGAATCCAGCCAAACCGGTAAAAACCGGATCCGATCATCCACCCCATCAGATAATAGGTAAAGATTTGGACGCCATAGGAGACAAGTGTCAGCAGCCAGTTGTTATCGAACTCCGGCAGCAGCGAGGTGCTGCCGGCATCATGGGAGGTAACCATCCCGATGATCCAATTGACTAGACCCACCACGACTGGAAAGGCCAATGACAGATAGACGGCAGCCACAGCGGCTCCAGTGAAGAAATCCCTGCGGGTTACTCCATGTCTTACATAATAGCTTAGAAAGCCGTAGGCCGAAATGATGCCGATGACGAGCATAAATCCTTTGGTTGAGCGGTAAGTGAGAGAGAAGAAGCCCTCCTCTGTCATTCCTTCGCGAACATTGACTCCAATACTGCTACCGACGCCGGCTCCAATATAGATCAGAAGCACAATAAATAGAAATCCCAAGGCCCAGCTGCCTTGCTGAATAAACATGTCCGTCGATACTCTGGTTACGGCTGATGACGTTTTTTTCATGCGGAATATTCCTCCCCCGTCAGATGGATAAACAAGTCCTGGAGCGAGATCGGCCCGATCTCAAGTCCTGCCCGATGTGCGGCTAGCTGGGATGCCTCGTTTAATTCCCCATAGACCATGACGGCCTTGGTAGAACCGAGCTGCTGCACGTTGAGCACCTTCATGCCCTGGATGAATTCATCTACCTTTGCCGCTGGGCCCGTAATGGAAACGCCCCGGGACGTGAGGCTTTCATAATCGTCTTGCAGCACGAACTGGCCTTTGTGAATGATAATGACTTCTTCAAACAGATAATCCATCTCCGAAACCAGGTGGGTGGAGAGAATGAATGTACGGGGATGGCGCTCCTGGTCTTCCAGCAGTTCCCGGTAAAAAATTTCGCGTGACGGTGCATCCATGCCGAGATAAACTTCATCCAATATGGTCACCGGCGAGCGGCTGGCAAGTCCGATACATACGTTAAAAGCAGATTGCATCCCTTTGGAAAGCTGCTTCAGCTGCTTATCCAAGGGCAACTTGAATTTGCGTGCGAGCTCAAGGGCGTACCCAGTATCGAAATGGGGCCGGTGTCTGGATATGGAATCAATCGCTACCTTGACCTTGTCCGTCTCGTCTTTATAGTCGACATCGTAGATGAAGGAGACTTCCCTCATGATTTTGGCATTTTCGAACGGCTGCTCGCCGCCAATCGTAACTGACCCCGATGAGGGTTCACGAAATGAAGCAAGAACAGACAGTAGTGAGGTTTTGCCTGCTCCGTTCCGCCCCAGGAGACCATAAATTTTGCCTGCCGGGAGATGAAGCGAAACATTGCGGACGGCTTCGAGGTCACCGTATACCACCGAAAGGCGGTCAAACTGAACATCAAGATTCATGGAGGTCACTTCCTTTTAACTGGGTTATGATTTGAAAAAGCTCATCCGTGGACAAACCGAGTTTGTCTGCTTCCTGTACCATAGGCACCACATAATGTTCCGCAAATGCACTCTTTCGGGTCTGGAGCAGCGTTTCCTTGGCCCCTTCTGCAACAAACATGCCGACACCTCGCTTTTTATAGATGAGTCCGGCATCAACCAGCAGGTTGATGCCCTTTAACACCGTGATGTGATTGATTTTGTAAAATTGGGAGAGCTGCGTCGTGGAAGGAACCTGTTCACCTTCAAGCAGTAGATCATTCACGATCTGGTCCTCGATCTTCTCCTTGATCTGGATGAACAGGGGCTTATTATCTGGATGCACGGTACCGCTCAATAAGAATCACCGCCTTACCTTCATGTCCTGTTAGGGTTATATACTCATATATATGACTATATAACCAAAAGGTGAATCGAATGTCAAGCATTTGGTTGGATATCACAAATCCATCAAGACGCTTTTCCAGAGAACAACGTCAAAAGGCCGACCAGAAGGATCTGGTCGACCACAGACTCTATTCTCACCGTAACGGACAGGGGAGCTCTTATTTACAGTTAAAAACAGAGATAAACTATATTTTTAGTTGAATAGCGACTTTGGTGTCCGTTATATTCTGAGAATACGGCATAAAAACGTAAATAACGTCGATGGGGTCCGTTAATATTCTATATATGGGATCCGGCTGCGCTTATCTGGACATACCATACCTATCGAGTTCTTCAAATTGCTATTGCCGTTCACTTTGCTTCCAAAGTCTCGGAAGCGTCCATGGGAGGGAGCTTTCCCCGTTTCAAATCACGGATCGTCAGTCCAAAATCGATCTGTAAATGTGGATAATCCGGGAAGTTGGCCCAATCACCGCCCCACTGGAAGCCTAAATCTTTGGCAATTTCCACAACCTCCATCCAGTCGGCTTTGCCGTTTCCGTTCCCGTCATATTCCATATCCCAGATGATGCTGCCATCCTTTAGTCTTAGCGCAAAATCAATCGCAAGCCCATAGTTGTGAAGGGATTCTCCTGCCTTGGCATTCGTCACGATGTCGCCCTCGGTGCTGCGGCCCTGATTGTAGATGCGGGTCTGCTCTTCATGGCTGCGGTAACCGTCCGTTATGATGATCGTGATTCCTTTTTTCTTGGTGAGACGGACAAGCTCGTTCTTTTGCTGCAATACATACGGGTGGAGCTGGGAGACTTCAGGGGTTTCTTTGCTATTAAAATCAAGATCGTTGATGAATCCCGGTATGGAGGTTTGCAGCTGCATATAAAATATGGCGAGTAATAAGGCAGCAATTAGGAAAAGTGTCGTTTTTTTGCGTTTGATCATGCGGACTCTTTAATTTACCTACTTTCATATGTTGGCTTACTCTATTATATCGGCATCTCGCCCTGTATTCCAACAGACAGGGACCTCCTGACCAGATATCGACATGAATAGCAATCCATGGTTTATCGCATCCTATTCATAAAAATGGTCTCTATCCGAAAAAAGGGGGATTGCAATGAGCAATATTCAAAATATGTCGATGAGACTCAATCAGCTATCGGGCCAATTGACTACAGCAGCGCAAAACGGGGGAATGACCGAAGTCGGAATGATCGTAAGCCAGCTCAGTCAGATCCAAGCCGAGCTTCAAAGCGCCCAGGCTGCGGTTTCGCCTGAAACTTCTGCTGCCGTCCGTCAGGAACTGGTGAATTGCCGGATGGTTTTGCATGGGATGATGAATGCGGTGCAGGATATCCGAACCGCTACGGCGGAGCAGTACCGCCAAGTGCTGGGCGAGAACAAAACGACATTCGAGCAAATGGACGAGACTGCACAGCAGAGCGAGAACGCCGAAGCTTATCAACATCGTCAGCTGTTCCAACAGATGGACCAAGTCAGCCAGCAGCTTCATCAGCTGGATGGTTCGATGCTGGACGCAGGTTATCAGATGGAGCGGGGACAGGTGGCCGGCGACAGTCTGAATGGGGCCGTCACGTTGGAGGGGCTGACTTCAGCTACGGACGATAGTGGAAGCATGATGTAAGACTGCTCGATCGGAGGTACGGAACAGGATGACGGTTTAACTACAGTGATTGAAGCTGCAGATCCGATTCAAGGATGCTGACAGCTTCTTTTTTATGATTGAAAGAAAACTCTTTTTTAATATATAATTAAGGAGAAAAAATTCTTTTCATGCCAGTTAGAGAGAAACGAGGGGTGTGGAATGGCAAGAGTTGGCCCAAGACTGAATCATTCTAACACGTTGTTGATGATATCAAGCATTTATTCCTCCCTGACCAAGACGGAGAAAAAAGTGGCTGATTACGTGAAAAGCTACCCTGAGGAAACTGTGCTCGCTACCGTAACGGATTTGTCTGAGAGGGCAGGGGTCGGCGAGACATCCGTCATTCGATTCTGCCGCAAGCTGGGGTTTCGGGGATTTCATGAATTCAAGCTGTCCGTTGCACAAGATTTGGTGGATCGTCCTCCATCCGTAATGGATACCGCTATCGATGAACAGGATGACATGATGACGGTGGCCCGCAAGCTGACGATGCAGCATGAAATTTTACTTAAGAATACGCTGGATCTGGTGAACGCCGACAATCTAAAGATGGCGGTGGATAAGCTGCTGGCCGCAAACAAAGTGTATGTCTATGGCGTGGGTTCTTCAGGCATAACCGCACTGGATTTGCATTATCAGCTGATGAGACTGGGGCTTAATGTGGAAGCGCACCGGGATTCGCATATTATTGCCATGTCCGCTTCCTTGGTCAAGAAGGGCGATCTCGTATTCGCCATTTCCACTTCTGGCAGCACGCGTGACCTGGTGGATCCGGTGAAGGAAGCGAAGCAGAATGGAGCGGACGTCATCTGTTTGACCGGACATCTCCGTTCCCCGATCGCCACATATGCGGACACGGTTCTTCTTGTATCTTCCAGGGAAATGCCAACAGAGGGCGGAGCACTGGCAACAAAGTTCATGCAGACGTATATGTTGAACATTCTTACAACACTCTTAACGATGAAAAAAGAGGATGCCTCGGAGTCCTTGGAGAAAACCGCAAGGTCCGTTGTGGATAAGCTGTACTAGTGAATCGATCCTTGGGATTGATTCACTTCTGTTCATCTTCGGGCGGGAGCGCGGGATGAATCTATCATCCGTTTTATTGATCACAGAAGGGGGGATTTCCATACCATGAGTTACGCGATCGGCGTTGATATTGGGGGGACGAAAGTCCAGTTTGCAGTTATCGATAGACAAGGAAAGATCATACACCGGCATCTGATGCCTACCGAGGCCAATAAAGGCCCGGAGCAGCTTATGAACAAAGTTCATATTGGCATCGACATGATGATGGAATCCGTCGGTTCAGAGGAAGAGGTGCAAGGTATCGGTATCGGCAGCGCAGGCCAAATTGATTTTCGGGAAGGAACTGTTCGATACGCGGGAGATACGTTGCCGGGTTGGACAGGGACGGAGATTAAACGAAAGGTATCCGAACGTTACGATACCCGAGTGCATGTTGACAATGATGTTAATGTTATAGCCATTGCCGAGAAAATGTACGGCGTTGGCAAGGATTGTGATAACTTTGTGTGCCTTGCTCTTGGTACGGGGATTGGCGGTGCCGTCATGGAATCGGGGCGTCTTCTTCGAGGCGTCTTTGGCGGGGCAGCGGAGCTTGGCCATGTCAGTATTGACATCAACGGTCCTCGCTGCAGCTGCGGAAATAACGGCTGTATTGAGCTGTATGCTTCAGGCAGCGGCATTGCCAGATTAGGGCTTGAGAGGCAGAAGATTGAAAGCGCTTCATATGATTGGGAACCTAATGCTCGGGATATTATTGAGGCCTGGCACCGGCATGATCCGTCGGCCACGGAGGTGATGCGGGTTGTTATCCGAGCACTGGGAGCGGCCGTTGCCGGTTATATTCATGTATTTAATCCGGAGGTTGTTGTGATTGGCGGGGGAGTGGCGGAATCGGGTCCTCGTTTTTTGCAGGCGCTCGATCAGGAGGTCGATGTCCGGACTTCTTCGTATATGAGAAGCTGCTGCAGGATTATGCCTGCTAACTTTGGCAGTGATGCAGGTGTCATAGGCGCAGCTGCTCAAGTGTGGCATTACGGTGAGATATTGCGGTGATTAAAGCTGCCGTGAATGTTGCGGTCATCGGGCTGCTCAAACGGCAGATCGAGGATTATCCCGTTTATATTACCCCGCCCCTTGAGGATGCCTTTGCCGTTCATGAGGCCGGCGCTGACACTGTAGCTATGGACGGGACACGGAGACCGAGACCGGATGGGAAACTACTGAAGAGGTAGTGGGCGAACGAGGGTGTCAACTAAGGTAGTTTTGCATCGTCTTAAAAAAGCAATAAAAGGGGCCGCGCATTTAGCGCGGCTCCTTTTATTAATTGAGTTTGTTTCTTATGCTTTCCGCCATTCCCCGACAGCTTTATGCAGGCGAGACAATGCCTCCTGAACGGTGGCGCGCGTGCAGGCCAGGTTCATGCGCATGAAACCTTCGCCTTCCTTGCCGAAGGCCGCACCGCTGTTTAAACCAAGCTTCGCCTCTTGAACCAGGAAGCGGTTTAACTCCTCGTGGGACATGTCCATCCCGCGGAAATCAATCCACAGCAGGTAAGTAGCTTCCGGAATAACCACCTTCAGCTCGGGCAGATGCTCCTGGGCGAAATTCGAAACCAGCTCCATGTTCTCGCGGATGTAAACCAGAAGTTCATCCAGCCATGGTTCGCCCTCACGGTAAGCGGCCTCGGTGGCGGCGGCACCCATCGGTGTAATGGAGCCAATGGCGTAACGGTTCAGTATTTTGCGGAACTTGCTGCGCAGCTGCGCATTCGAGATGATGATGTTCGCCGTGTTCAGACCGGCGATATTAAACGTCTTGCTTGGTGCGGTGCAGATGATGGAACGCTCGGCAGCATCCTCGGACAGAGCGGCGAATGGCGTATGCGCACCGGATTCAAACACCAGATCTGCATGGATTTCATCGGATACAACAAGCACATCGTATTGCTGACAGAGGGAAGCCAGACGATCCAATTCCGTTCTGGTCCACACCCGGCCTACCGGGTTGTGCGGACTGCACAGAATGATCATTTTGACTTTGCCGGTAGAAAAGCTCTTCTCCAAGTCCTCGAAATCCATCGAGTAATCTCCGTGCTCACTTCGAAGCAGCGGATTATGCACGAGCTCACGACCATGGTCTTGAACGACGCTATAGAACGGCGGATAGACCGGCGTCTGGATGACGACTTGATCTCCCGGCTCGGTGAACGCATCCACGATAAGGCTGAGTGCCGGAACGACACCCGGACAGAATTGAATCCACTCCTGCTGAATACTCCAGTTGTGGCGTTTCTTCATCCAGTCGCAAATCGCTTCACGGTAAGAGTCGGACGGGAACGTATACCCGAATACGCCATGCTCCACCCGTTGATGGAGCGCCTTTACAACGGCGGGTGGCGCCGCAAAATCCATGTCGGCCACCCACATCGGAAGCGCGTCGGGCACGCCGAAGATGGTGGGAACATTGTCCCACTTCTGACAGTCGGTACAGCTTCGGTCTATAGCAAGATCAAAATTCATATGTAAATTCCTCCTAGTAGAGATGAGTTAGCGCTAAGCTACAAATTTAGCTAATGTGATTAAGCCGGTAATCGTAATTACGTTTAGTATGGTCGATATAAGGACAGTTTGTGCAGCAAAATCCGGCTCATTCTGATATTCTTCCGCCAAGATGGATGAATTTACGCCAACCGGCATGCCTGAAGCAATGATGAGTGCTTGAGCCGGGATGCCCTTTAAGCCGAGCAGCAGCACGATCAGAATGCCGATGGCCGGCGCGACCAGGAGACGCAGCAGCACGCTGAGGTAGACATCGAGCCGGCGCAGGCGGAGCGGATATTTGATGATCTGTGCGCCGAGCGTCAGCAGGGCGATCGCCACCATGGACTGATCCGCATACATCAGCGGCTGTGAGATAAAGACCGGAAGCGGCAACGCAAGGGCATGCAGCACTATGCCGATGACGAGGGCATAGGGAACGGGCATTTTCAGGAATCCGATGATGGCCTGTTTGTATAATCCTTCTGTCTTGGCCCCTTGAATGGAAATAACTCCGTACGTGAACGTAAGGAGGCTCTGAAAAGACATGATGAGCGCTTGCACCGAGCCGGCCATCGGATCACCCTTGAAGGCGAGATCATTGATCGGAAGGCCGTAGTTTCCCGAATTATCGAGCAGAAGGCTGTTGGTAAAAGCTGCTCTCATCCCCCGATTGAACTTGCGCTGCTTGGCAACCAGCATGCTGATCAGGTAGAGGACGCCGATATAGAGCGCATAGAATAAGGCCACCATGCCCAGCAGCTGCGGTGACATTTTGGACTCGTACATACTCATAAATACGGCTGCAGGCGTAATGTAGTAAAAGTTAATTTTGGCGAGTGTGTACAAATCGAGTTTAAAGGCATATTGCATAATAATGCCAAAGCCTATCAGGACAAAGATGGGAAGTACCACTTCGAGTAAAATGTCGGCGATCATGCTGTTGTCATCTTCTTTCCATGAGTGTAGCTTAAGGTAAATATCTGGCTGTCGTATGACGCCATGTCATTATATCATGCCAAAGGATAGTTGACACTTGATTCCGTATGGAAAAAAGGACAATTGTCGCTGGCCACAACCAATCGCTTTACACCTGGGCTGCACGCAAAAAGGGTGTTCCCTTGGCCGACGCCCAGGGAACACCCTTGGATGGTTATAGCAATAGCAGCGTCTGTTGACGCATCATTATTGCGGGTTGGTTGTCCAAATTCCGGCGGTTTTGACAAATACACGCTGCGGCAGCTTCAGTGCAGCGAGCACAAGCTCAGCTACGTCTTCCGGCTGCAGCATGCGGTCCTCGTCCCCGATCTTCAGGCCGGCATTGACGGCAAGATCCGTGTTAACGGTGCTTGGGGTCAGAGCGGTTACGCGAATGTTGTGTTTGCGAACCTCCTGCAGCACGGCTTCGGTCAGTCCCATAACGGCAAATTTAGAAGCGTTATAGGCAGAGCCTGTGGCGAATCCACGCTCTCCGGCCGTAGAAGAGATGTTGATGATATCACCCTTGTTATGCTCGATCATGCCCGGTAGTGCCGCGCGCGTCATGTAGTACGTTCCCATCAGGTTCACGTCGACGATACGTTTCCAGGCTTCAGGTTCCATCTCCAGGAGATTGCCGAATTGGGCAATGCCCGCATTGTTGATTAGAATGTCCACCGAGCCCAACTCCATGTTTACGGCTGCAAAAGCAGCCTCTGCCTCGCTCTGTACGGAAACGTCGGCAACTGCGGCCACGGCTCTGACACCATATTGTTCAGCAACCAGGGCGCTCAGCGGTTCCAGATCAGCTGCCGTACGGGCGACAAGCCCGACGTGCACACCTTCCTTGGCAAGCGCGATCGCCAGGGCGCGTCCAATCCCTTTACCAGCACCCGTGATGAGGGCTGTTTTATTTTTCAGGCTCATGTACACTCACTCCTTCACATCAATAAAAAAATATGGTTTCGTTGACCAGTATACCCTGTAGCAACGGCTATTACCAAATGCTTGCGATCCATCGACAGGAATTTGTTATAATCGTAGCAGCGAAAAAACATAAGCGTGTTCATTATTATTTCAGGAAGTGGAGGAACAACCTATGCTGCACGCGCTGGACATCATAACCGCTTTTCGGCAGGGGGATGAAGCGGCTGCCGAGAGGCATCCATGGTTAATGAAACTGGTATCGGCCGAAGAACGAATCGTGAATTTGGAACGGATTACGTCCATCGGCCAATTAACCCATGCCAACCCCGTGCTGGATTACGTAGAACGCACGTTGAAAATACTGGATTCGCTCCCTGTCTCCTATTGGATCAAAGAACTGCTGGAAGAAGTACTGGTATGGGCGGAAACGGCCAAGGGCGGAACGATGCGGGAACGTCTCCACTGGCAGCAGTCGGGTATCAACTTGTTCCTTCATAATATCGGGTCCGCCCAGCTATACGAGAGACATATTCGGGACAGTAATGGAACCATGTCTCCGCATGAAGAGATGGTACACACACTCATACTTACCCATGGACTGCTTGGGCAACACATTCGGGGGGAAGTCGCTTTCGAGGAAAATTTGCCGCTGCATAAGCTTACGGAGGAAGGACGGCTGACCGCAGATGAGTTGATCCGGCTGCTAATCCCTTTGAATCACTGCATCATCGGTGGCGTATCGGAGGAACTCTGGCATTCCGTTCAGGAAGAAATAACGCAGCTTATTCGCAATCTTGCCGCAGGGATCGTACCGGATCGGTGGACTTACGAGGAACGGCTGCGCCGTCTTCGGTCCGTTTCGATTGCCCGGGGAGAAGACTTTGATAAGCAGCTTCATGGGATTCATGAGCAGTGTGATCTGTCAGCTGCCCTGCATGGGTTTCAGGATATGACGCTCTGGTACGTGGAAGCCGCCCTGCAGGATTTCTCGTTGGAAGAGTTCGTAAAGGTTCTTCTGCTTGCTCTCCATTCGGAGAAGCGGGACCCGGATCAGCAGGTTGCGGAGGGGCAGGGGGATCGGCTGCTATCGGATTCGGTGAGTCACTTAAGCTTTGAGCCGCTGATGAATGATATGTATTACGATTACAAAGGCGTCAAGAAGCTGAACGTATACAAGAAGAGGATGATAGAGCAATATTTGCGCCAAACGGATTGGACGGCTTGCCTTCACGGGCCGGTGATGGCCAACCCGCATCTGAGCCACCGTATCGAACGGAAGCCGGAGCTGCCGGATACGGTATTCTTTACCTTCGAATTCTCGCAAGCGGCGGAGAAATTAATTGAATTTTGCATCGAAGCGGAGAAGTCGCCGCTCTATGAGAAAGCGGTCCTGCTCCTGTTTGACCTGTTCGGCCTGCGCCGGGACGCCTACGACAGGTTTCATAACGAAGAGAGTTATTTGAGTGATATGAACAGCACGGGAGATTACAAAAAAGTGATTTTGGATTATATTACGGGAACGGCGGTGCTGGATATCGGTCCCGGGGGCGGCGTGCTCCTTGACCTGATCGAGGAGCGCCTGCCGCATGTGCGTCCGGTCGGGATCGATATCTCCTCGAACGTGATTGAAGCGCTGGAGAAACTCAAACGCCTGGAGCATAAATCATGGGAAGTGATGAAGGGGGATGCGCTGAATCTCAGGGACTACGTGAAGCCGGGAAGTGTCGATACGGTCATCTTCTCCTCGATCTTGCATGAGTTGTATTCTTATATTGAGATGGACGGATCCCGCTTCAATACGGCCACTGTGGAGGCCGCGCTGACCAGTGCCTACGAAGTGCTCGCACCCGGCGGCCGCATCATTATCCGTGACGGGATTATGACCGAGCCCGGGGACACCTGGAGAAGGATTCGCTTCCTGGAGGCGGATGGGCTGGAATGGCTGACCCGGTATGCCTCCGATTTCAAGGGCCGGGTCATAACATACGAGCAGCTGTCCGAGACGGAAGTGCGCATGTCTATAAACGATGCAATGGAGTTCCTGTATACCTATACTTGGGGGGCTGAGGCTTATGTGCATGAGGTGCAGGAGCAGTTCGGCTACTTTACGCCTACGCAGTATGCGGAATGTATACGCAGGACGCTAGGTCCCGAGGCGATCATCCGCGTGCAGCAGCATTATCTGCAGGAAGGATATGCCGAGGCAATGGCTGATCGCATCGAATTCATGGATGAAGATGGGAAGCCGATGACGTTGCCTGACAGCACTTGCTTGTACGTCATCGAGAAACCGGTCCATACCCAGAAGAGACAATAACAGGCTGTAGCTTAAAAAAAGAGGACCCGCACGCTCGTTATAGCGTACGGGTCCTTGTTCGTTGGTTGTCGTTTAATCTGCCATGGTCACTGTGTATACAAGTGGTCCGGCATGTGTAGCATTGCTAGAATTTGCGACGCAGTCCTACTCCGAAGAGATGCTATTCCTGCTTCTTGGGGTCCGGATAATCCTTGCCGAGCGTATCAACCGTCACTTTCTTCATGACGGGCACCTCAAGCGGCTTGTCCATCTGATCCCGCTCCAAGCCCACGATCTCCTCAGCCGTTTCCATCCCCTCGATCACCTTTCCGAAGGATGCGTACTGGGCATCCAGGGAAGGAGCATCCGCAACCATGATAAAGAATTGCGATCCGGCGGAATTTGGATCCTGTGCCCGGGCCATCGATAATACCCCAGTCGTATGCTTCAGGTCATTCTGAAAGCCGTTAGACGTAAATTCGCCGGGAATAGCGTAACCCGGTCCCCCTGTTCCGTTACCGTCAGGGTCGCCTCCCTGAATCATGAAGCCGGGGATAACGCGGTGAAAGCCTGTCCCGTCATAGAATCCTTGTTCCACCAGGGAGATGAAATTGTTCACCGTATTCGGTGCGACCTCCGGATAAAGCTCAAGCTTTATCGTTTTGCCGTTCTCCATCTCAATCGTGACAATAGGATGGCTTGCGTTCGGGTCTGGCACATTCTGCTTAACCTCGGGCTCCTTCGGGGGTTCCGCTTCGGGTGCTGTTGCCCCGTTTGTCGAGCCCGTTCCGCCGCCAGAGCCGCTTTCGGCTCCCTTGTCATTCTGACCGCATGCCGTCATCACAAGCAGCAGCCCAAGGATGACGAATAGGGCGGGCATCCAGCGTGTTCTGCGTTTCAACATCATTGATTCCTCCTGTGTTATTCCTTATCAAGCCTTAAGTATTTAATCTGTATCATATTTTATCACAGGTTGGACAAGTACTGAAAATCGAAAAAGATGAGTATACATATCTAAAGCTTCCATCGAAGTAATCTCACAGAAGATAGACCGCGTATAGAGGATGTTTTCCTTGCGATGATCGAGTCGGTTCAGCTTCTCGTTCTATTTTCAAAAAATAAGCCTCCGGACTTGTAGCAAGTCTGGAAGCTTAAGGGAAGGAAAAATTTGAACTGTCTCTACTTCGCCGGAAATATGCCCTCCACTTTGTTTAGAGGGAGCAGAATCCGGGAACGGTTCTTATCCTTGGCAAGTAATTCAATAAAATCGGCTCCGATTCTGACCAGACGGATCCGGTTAAAGGCACCACGGGTAGGGAAGGTGGTCCGCACACCTACCAGCATCGTTTTGCCCGGCGGCTTGACATCAAATACTCGAACCGAGTTGAGACTGGACGGTACAAAGAGCTCGCCATGTACCTTGATGAAATTTTTCGGGAATACTCTCTGTAAACGTCCGGGTTCTAAACCGGTGTTCGGTGCGTTGACTTCTACCAGATGACCGGTTAAAGAGGCCAGTCGCTGCTGCAGCGTGATTTTATGTCCGCAGGGATGGAGCGGCAATCCTTTCATATTCAGCATCATCCTTCCAGGGTCGTATGGTGTAGTGTATGTTGGAAGGTATGACATGGGTGAACGTAGAGGTTCATATTTCCGGCGTGAAGGATCAGGAAGATGAAGAGTTTCCGCGGTTGCTCGTTTCACTGCCATCCGGTTTCTCGTGTTTGATGCTGCCTTGGTATCGGGATACTGTCCGGATATGAATCCTCGACAAACAGACCAAAATCCTCATCAATATCGCGTTCGGTCACTAAACGTTGATTCTCGTCAGAATGCTTCTTCATCGGCGGCTCCTCCTAGTGAATCTAGTCTTTGAAATGGTTGGCTAGTATAAGAACTGATAGCTCGACCCATACTGTTTTACTATAAAGATGTTGTATGGGAGGCATAGGCATGGAAAGAAAGGGAAACATATTAACAGCACTCATATGGGGTACCTTGATCGGCATCCTGCTGTGGATGTCATTTCTCGGCTGGCTGGATATCATATTCGGAAAATAGAGGATCGTACCCATACAAGTATAAGACCCGCCTTCCTATTGGAGAGGCGGGTTTTGCAGGTTTAGTCGTCTCCGCCATGGCTGCCGTTTAGTAGATCGATACCGTGCATCTGTTCCGTCGGCGGGGCAGCGGGGTCCACCGGGCTATTGGCCGCAATAGCGTCCGCATCCGGTACATCCTCCAGCGGCTGGTACTCATCTTCTCCGGACGGGTAATCTTTAAAAATGTCCTGGTTTAAAAACGCAGTCCCGCTGCCGGTTAATGAAGCATCAGCTGCAAGCCGCCGCTCCGTATCGCCGGAGTATTGGCCGATAATTTCGTCTCCGGGACGAGAAGGGGGTTCGCCTTCGACAGCCCGCCATTCCCGATCCGTTACATCATCTGCGACATCGCGAATGTAGGTTTCATCGACTGGTCGATCCCGCTCTATCCGGTCTGCTTCGGCCTGCCCCGAGGGTGAGGAAGAAAAGGTTCTCTCGTCGGCGATGGTCCACTGCTCGGGACCGGCACCGGTAGCTTCCCATGCATCGATGGCGCTGTGATCCGGGTCCATACGTTCCTCCGGTTTTGCATCCGCAGGTGCCGCTTCATTCAGATCGTACGCGATATGGTCCGCATCTTCGCTGCTTAGGCTTTGCTCCGTGTAGGTGTTGACGTCTCTCAGATCATCTTGGGGAATCATCTCTGTATCCTCAACTCTCCGCTTGGCCTCGAATTCCAAATATGTCAAGTCTGCCAGCGTATTCCGATTGTTTTCGTCTCGCATATTGCCCATCTCCTTCTATGATTTCAAATACATTTCAAAATACAACAGGTTTCTATACTTCGACTTTACCCGCTGAAGCAAGAATGAATCCCGGGTACCTTCAGGCGATGATGAACCAAACAAGTTCTATCTTTCCCTGTCAATTGCCGCATTATGAAAATTTTAAAATAAGGAAAATGGACGAAATCCAAAACAAACGGGAGAAAAGGAATGATTTCGTGGAATAGATCCGCTAAATAGATAATGAAATTTTGAAATGATCCCGTTATAATCGAAAAAGTGACTATCGGACCGGGACAATCCTGAGAGTGGATTGTCAATCAACTACAATAGGACAGGAAGTGATTAGAACTTTGTTTCAATGGATTAAACAAGGCTTCTTTGGCAACTCACGCAGAGATATTTTGTCAGGATTGACGGTAGCGTTCGCTCTCATACCGGAAGCGATCGCATTCTCTATCATGGCGGGGGTCGATCCTATGGTCGGACTCTATGCCTCTTTCGTGATTGCTGTCAGTATTTCATTCTTCGGCGGACGTCCTGGTATGATCTCCGCAGCGACAGGGGCCATGGCATCATTAATGGGACCGCTCGTGGCGATGCACGGGATTGAGTATTTGTATGCGGCAACCATTCTTACAGGAATCTTGCAATTGTTGATGGGGGCGCTCAAATTCGGGCGGTTTATTACGTTTGTTCCCCAGCCGGTCATCACCGGATTCGTGAACTCGCTGGCCATCATTATTTTTCTGGCCCAGCTTCCGAATTTCGAGGGTGAATCGTGGCCGATGTACTTGATGGTCATCGGAACGCTGCTTATTATCTATTTGCTGCCGCTGGTTACCAAAGCGATTCCCTCGGCGCTTGTTGCCATCATCGTGATGACGATCATAGCGGTATGGTTCGGGGCTCCTGTGCAAACGGTGGGAGACATGGGCAACATTACGCAGGCTCTTCCGTTCTTCCACATTCCGAATGTAACCATCAGTTTGGATATGATCATGACGATATTGCCCATTTCCCTGGCTCTTGCTGTCGTCGGGATGACGGAATCGCTGCTGACGGCGTCGCTCGTGGATGAGCTGACGGATACCGGCAGCGACAAGAACCGCGAAATCCGCGGTCAGGGTGTTTCCAACGTGATCACTGGATTCTTTGGCGGCATGGCCGGTTGCGCTATGATCGGACAGACGGTGATTAATGTGAAATCGGGCGGTCGCACCCGGTTATCAACGCTGGTGTCCGGTGTGTTCCTGCTGTTTCTCATCATTGTGCTCGGCGATGTCGTGAAACAAATTCCGATGGCAGCGCTTGTCGGGGTCATGTTTATGGTTTCTATCGGTACGTTTGAATGGGGCTCGCTTCGCACACTTCACCGTGTTCCGCTGGGTGATGCCATTGTCATGCTGGCAACGGTCATCATCGTGGTGGCAACGCATAATCTGGCCATCGGGGTCATGACCGGTATTATGTTAAGCGCGTTGAATTTCGGCTGGAAAATGGCAAAAATCCAGGCCATACCGCATGTGCAGCCAAACGGTACGAAGGTATATGAAATCCGGGGGCCGTTATTTTTCGGAACGATGATGTATTTTATAAACCTGTTTGACGTGAATGAGGACCCTGAGCATGTCGTGATTGATTTTTCCAAATCCCATGTATGGGATCAGTCAGCCACGAATGCCATTTCCAAAGTATTGAATAAGTACAAGGAAGCGGGTAAAGCCATTACGCTCGTGGGGTTGAACGACGAAAGTCAGCGGATGGTTGATAAAGTTGGCCTTGCTTCAAGCTCCACACACTAGAAACGTAAGGGATTGCTTTTTAGCCTTAGGGTTAAGAGCGATCCCTTTTTTATATTGCCTTTATGTAATAAAAATTTTACAAACGGAACAGACGTTTCATGTTATATTGATTGTAAATGAACACGAAGTTTGTCGAATCAGCCGGACGGTGAAGATACGGACTTTTATTGACTATAGACGGTTAGAGGTGCTGACTAGATGAAGGATATGCCCAAATACATATTCCTGCTTCTGCTGGTAGTGCCGCTGCTGCTGCTTATATCGATCATATCACCGGGAAAATCGGACGCAAAGAATGCTCAAACCGTGATACCCGATTGGCAGTTTATGTGGGATGACGAACAACAGGATGTTGTTTCGCCGGTCAACCTGCAGGGAAGAAGTTGGTTGGCGGGAATACCAGACAAGAAGGGACCCCCAAAGTCAGATGGGGTGTATTCAGCATGGAATCGTTTTACTTTGCCCGCTCTCCCTTGGAAGCATTCGGCCATCATGATTGACCGCATTAAGGGACAGGATGTTTTGGCTTTTTTGGATAATGAACAGGTGTATGAAGCCAAGCGAGACTATATGTATACGAGTCATTCTCTTCTGCTTCCGATCCATCCGGATGATGCTGGCAAGACCGTTTATATATGGTCAAACGGCGTCAAGGATATGACGTTAGGCATCGATGGCGATATTATACTTGGCGAATATGAGCATCTGCGCGGAAGCTTTATTAAGAATGACCTGGAAGATTTCATATTGGGCAGCTCGTTTCTGTTTATTGCGGTGGTCATGTTTTTCTGTTGCTTGTTCCTTCCGAAGCATACGGTATCCAGTTGGCTGTCGCTTAGTGTGATTATTCTGGCAAGCGGGGCTATGCTTATTACGTATTCGCCGTTCCTATACACCTTCTATGGAGACCTGGGCAACGTGTGGGTCGCGGTGTTTGATATTTCACTCTTTGCCGTGCTGCCGGCGCTGTATTACTATTTTGAGAAAATATATGGTTCCGGGCCCTATCGAGTCATTCGCTACTGCCGAAGATTTCAAATAGCCTACTCCATAATGTGCCTGATATTTCTAGTTGCCCAGGTGGTCAGCGATCATTCATTTCACGAGATTTACTATCTTGTTTCGGTGAAGATCTTGGGCATTCTGATTATCCTGCAGATGCTGCTGCTTGTCGGTACCACGATTCTGTATGCTTCCAAGCGGAATAAGGACGCTTATATCTTTTCTGTTGGTTTCGGGATGATGGCGTTAGCAGCGCTCGGAGATCTGCTGGCCTTTTATTACCATGACGGACAATATCATTTCTTTCTATGGAAATGGGGCATTATCGGACTGATTGTCTCTCTGATCGTCATGCTGGGGCGTAAATTCGTCCGCAGCCATGAGCAAGTGCTGCAGTATTCCAGGAAGCTAGAGATGTTTAATAATGAACTTCAGCGATCGGAGAAAATGGAGATTATCAGCGAGCTGGCCGCCTCGGTTGCACACGAGGTTCGCAATCCGCTGCAAGTGACACGCGGCTTCATGCAGCTTCTGGCACAGAACTCCAAGCAGGCGGAGAAGGAGTATTTTGGACTGGCGCTGAAGGAGCTGGACCGGGCTTCGGGGATCATCACGGATTTCCTCACGTTTGCTAAACCTGAATTGGAGAATGAGGTCAAGCTGAATGTGTATGAGGAGCTGAAGCATGTGAAAGGCATCCTACTGCCGCTGGCCAATCTTAGCGGGGGCACGATCGAGCTGGATGTCGCGAAGGAATTATACATGGCCGGTAATTCTTCCAAACTTAAACAAGCGATGATTAATATCGTCAAGAACAGTATAGAGGCACTGGATGGAGAAGGGGTTATTCGCATATGGGCCTATGCCAAGGGTGAAGAAGTGGTTATTCACATCAAAGATGACGGCATCGGAATGGATGCTGCGGATCTTGAGAGACTGGGTGAGGCGTACTTCTCCAATAAGTCCAAAGGGACGGGGCTCGGCTTGACGGTCACCTTTCGAATCATCGAAGCGATGAATGGCACCATTCATTTTGTTAGTGAAAAAGGAAGCGGGACAGAGGCTATTATCCGCTTTCCGGCCGTACCTGCTTTGCAGGAGGGGGAAGTATAAATTTAAGAGGGATGCCGTAACGGTATCTCTCTTTGTTATATCTTTAATAGAAAATTTTATCATTTTTCCGAATATTAGAAGGTGGAAGGTTTTGTTGCATCGAATAACACAGTAAGAGTTTCACTCATTATAATGTTTGAGGTGCGTCAATGAGGTCTGGATGGATAATCGCTGTGTTCCTGATCATCGTTTTTACTTTAAGCCAGGGGTTTCCCAGGCTTGTCTTTGCCACCGAAGAAACGGCAGCTCGTGCAGCGATTAAGGAGTGGAGAATCCTCTGGTCGGAATCCCGAGGGATTCCGGAGAGCGTGCCCGTCCACATCAATGACTGGATGGAAACTTCGGTCGGTGATTCGAAGCCTTTTAAGCCGCATACCAAGGCATCCGCGTGGATTTATATGAGGATTCCCGAGATCGCCTCTACATCCCCTGGCATTTTGATTGATAAGCTCCACGGGCAGAAGGTTGCGGTTTATGCGGACCATGAGAAGATTTACGAATCTACCCGAACGTACAATTATGAGCTTAATTACATTTTGCTTCCTCTGCATCAGGATATGCTCGGCAAGGATCTTCATATCTGGCTGGAGACCGCTAGGGATCATGTGACAATTGAAGGGAAAATCCTCGTCGGCGATTATCAAGACATGTTTAATCGGTTTGTTAAGTCGAATTTGATGGACATCATTCTCGGGAGCGCCTTCATATTTATCGCATTGGTGATGTTGATCTGCGCTATTTTTCTGAACAGAAAATATTTGATCGCTGTATTATCCTTATCTTTAATTATTTTATCTGTAGGCATCCTGGTGTTTACTTACTCCCCGTTTCTTTATACGATTTTTAATCAATATGGCAATATGTACACTCACTTATATGACATCTCATTATTTATCTTACTTCCTTCGTTCAGTCTCTTTTTTGAAAAAATCTTCGGGCCCGGCTGGAAGGGTTCGCTGCGTAAACTCCGCAAGTTCCAGATCGTCTACTCGCTGTTTTGCGGGCTGTTTCTGATTGCTAATCAATGGGGTTCGAATCAATGGTTCGACCTGTATTATTTCTTCTCCGTTCATGTCATGGGTGTTGTGATGATCGTTCAATTTGTATTGCTGGTCGGAAGCTCCATGTATTATGCCGTTAAGGGAAATAAGGACGCTGTTATTTTTAATGCAGGCTTTGCGGTATTCGCTGTTGTGGGCTTAAGTGAGCTGCTGCAATTTTTCCTCACTCGGGGCAGCTATAATCTCTTCCTTTGGAAATGGGGGATTGTCAGCTTTATTATCGCCCTGATTGTCATTCTCGGACGGCATTTTGCTAAAAATCACGAACGGATTCTTCAATACTCCAAGGAGCTTGAGATGTTCAACAATGAACTGCAGCGTTCGGAGAAAATGGAGATTATCAGTGAGCTAGCAGCATCGGTTGCGCACGAGGTTCGTAACCCGCTGCAAGTAACGCGGGGTTTCCTGCAGCTTCTCACCGGAAAAGCCCAAGCTGCTGAACGCGAATACTTAGATTTGGCTCTGGTGGAGCTGGACCGTGCTTCCGGCATTATTACGGATTTCTTAACCTTTGCCAAACCGGAATTCGGCAAAGACACCGTGCTTCGAGTTTCGGAGGAGTTTAAGCATATTGAAGGCATACTAGGCCCGCTTGCACACCTCCAAGGAGGCAAGATCACCGTAGATATTCCGGAGGATATTACGATTCGGGGGAATTCCTCGAAATTCAAGCAGGCTTTTATCAACATTGTTAAGAATAGCATCGAGGCGCTGGGCGAAGAGGGATTGGTCCATATCCGCTGCTATCGCCAGCAAGACCAGGTATATATTCATGTTGTGGATAATGGCGAAGGGATGGGGCCCGATGTGTTGGCACGGCTGGGAGAGCCTTATTTCTCCAACAAAACGAAGGGGACGGGGCTTGGCCTGATGGTGACCTTCCGCATTATCGAAGCGATGGATGGAGACATTCATTTTACGAGTAAAAAAGGAGTGGGGACGGATGCCGTCATTACGCTTCCCGCAGCTGGCGAATAATTCGCTAAGCTGCGGCAGCGATGACGGTTATCGTCCCCACTCTTTGTACCGATTACTTCTATTTATGAAATGTCCACGCTGTTATGTAGTCTTTACCAGATGGCTCTTTCTTTGGCTTCTGACTTGATCACGCCTGTTGGATTCGGAGGAATGACCAGATACAGCTCGTTAGGGTTCTCTTCAAGCGTTCGAATCTCGATGTGGTCGGGAATCCGTACCCCAAGAACTTCCTTGATGGCGGATTTCGGATCGCTGAGCAATTTTGCCTTAAAGCTAGGATCCTCCCAAGCTTTCTGAATCAATTGTGTTTGAAAGATGGCTTCTGTCGTCATAAGAATCACCCTTTCAAATAAATTGGTTATTTTTTACTCTTAAAGAATACCATGGAACAAATATAAAATCTATTATTTTTTGCTTAGAATAGACAAATAATAGTTTAACCCGCCATAAGAAAGCGTCTCTTTGCTGTTTTCGATATGATTCGCTTCGGTTTGAAGCTCATCCACCATCGTTTGATGAAAGGAGATGAGATGGGGGGCATCTATATCTATCGATAAGAGATGAGTATGGGTCGCTGCGGCAATGTCTGCATAGGGCTTCATCATGTTGTTGATATAGATGGCTTCTTGAACTTCGGGCAGCGTCAGATTCGCGCCATGTGGTCGTCCCAATTCCGATTTAATGAGAGACAGCAGGCAGTTGTAGCTGCCATCCGCAAGATCCTGCTTCCAATCGGTCCAATCGTCCATCATCTGCAAGGTCAGCAGAACCTGGTTCATCACATCATTCGTTCGTGGAATGAGGCTTGCTTGATCAGATAACAGCAGTGCGGCAGTGCTTCCCAGCTTTACGGGAGCTGCCTTTTTTGCAATCATGGCCCTGTTGTGTTTAAAGTAATCGTCCCGGGTTTCGTGGAGGACGCCTTCAGACCATTCATGCGTGTAGTTTTTGAAATAAGACCAGAAGTCGGAATTCGCTGGAAAGTAGGGCTGATAGGATGTGAGAAACTCGTAATACAGCAGGTTGGCAAGTGCGAGATGGTGTTTAGGATCTATGGGAGACTGACTGTCATAGGGCGAGTCCATGATGTCGTCTTGAATGAAGTAGTACAACATGCCGATAATGTTGGCCGCTGAGAGGTGACGGTATACATCGGCGGGGAGTGAGGTCAGTTCTTTCATCCAGAAGGGAAGCAGATAACAAATGTAATTTTTGGAACTGTCCTGCTCGAACACGTCAAACTTTCTCAAGTATGAAAGACCGATTTCATTCAAGGGAGCAGGGAGCTCGGAAAGCCTTGCTTCGCAGGCTGAGAATGCGGCAGCAAGATCGTCCTCGAATGGCTTGAACCAGTTCATGGAATCACCAACCTATTCTATTTTTAGGGAACCAAGTGCTTACTTGCTATATTAACATGAATCATCATAAAGTTAAATATTACCAGCTGCATTGAATGGGGGATTATGGGATTTTTGATGCTGTGGCGGGTACTCTTGCAGGCGGTACATTGGTTTTCTTGTTTGATTATGGCGACTGACGTTTAAGTTAGGGGTGTACAGCGATAAACCGAAAATGACCACGAGGAGGAATTCATATGACTCAGAAAATTGTAGGAGCTTTTCGGACGGAGCAGGAAGCAACCCGGGCCATTGAGGAACTAAAGCAGCAAGGTTTCAGAGCCGATGAAATCTCGGTTATTGCCAAGGATCGCGGTGAATCTTCTCATATTCAGGACGAGACCGGCACCAAGGCACCTGAGGGCTTGGCATCCGGAGCGGCCACAGGCGGTGTGTTAGGCGGTGTAACCGGATTGCTGGCCGGTTTAGGTGCATTGGCCATTCCGGGCATTGGTCCGATCATCGCGGCAGGTCCGATTGCGGCAACACTTACGGGAGCAGCCGTAGGCGCTGGGGCGGGCGGATTGGTTGGTGGTTTGATCGGCCTCGGAATTCCGGAAGAGCAAGCAGAGGAATATGGGGGCTATGTGGATGAAGGCCATATTCTGGTCATGGTGGATGCAGATGAAACGAATGGTGGCCGGGTATATGATATATTCCGCAGCAATAGCGCCATTAATGAACATCATTACCGTGAAGAAGGCACTTATAGCGGTACCGGTGCGCCGATAGACTCACGCTCTGAAGCAGCGGCTGCTACCGAGGATGCAGTTCCAGACCCTAACCTATATCAAGGTTATGGTGATGGTAATGGCGGTGCCATAAGTCCGGATCGGAATGAAATTTCGAAGAGACGATAAAGGTTATTTATAAAAATATGGATTAACAATAACAAACCGCCCGGGATGAACCGGGCGGTTTGTTATTGCGCGTTAATGTGTGTTTACCGCTTATTGCGCTGTCTCTGCGCTCCCCTCGAACCGGGACCGCCAGGTCCGTGCCCGTGTCCAGGACCACCAGGACCCCCGGGATACCACGAACCCGGACCGTGTCCCGGTCTGCCAGGGTGCCATGGGCCATGTCCATGCCCATGCCCATGCCCGTGTCCAGGAAATCCGTGGCCACCGGGGTATCCCGGATAAAACGGAGGATACGGATAGAACGGATAGTAAGGTGGATAGTATGGGTATGGATAAGGATAGAACGGGTATCCAGGGAAGAGCCCTGGAATACCAAGGCTTGTTAGGGATTGAAGGCCTCTTTTAGGATGATGACTCAAGCCAAGCACCTCTTTCTATCAGATGGGTTATCTCATCCTATGTGAAAGCGGAGAAGAAGGGCACATATCCTGTCAAAAATAGGCGGACGGCCATCGTCGGTTATGAATAACAGCGCTGTGCAGCCTGGTAGAACGATTCAGATATAAAACCTAGCACATAAAAAGGTGCAAATGACCTCTCCGCTAAGGGGAAGGATCAAATGCACCTTCAGTGTCCACCTAAAGTCAAATATACTGAAGACCTGCTGTGTACGGGAGAGGAATAGGATCAAAGGTTACGCTTCCGTTTGCCCGATAAGATGATTCCGGATCAAACAGGAGCGAGAGCAACCCCTCATCATCCAGTTCCAATACTTCATTGTTCAGGGTTATACGGTAAGGACCATGTTCGCCATCTGCCTGAATCAGCCCCTCAGGCAGCACAGGAGCCAACTGGCGAAGCAGTTCCGGGCCGCTAACCAAATAAACGGTCCCCTCATTCTGAATATATTCAGGCATGACGCCGGTAGATTGGATTAATGCTGCCAGCTCTTTATCCTGCCAAGGCAGCGGAACCGTTAGCTCTGAAAGGTTGAAGGACGAGATCGCCTCGGCTATGACCAGTGCCGCCGCTTCAGGGCTTCCCCCCCATTCTACAAGGGAAGACTCTCTCGAAGGAGTCATCACAACTCCGGGTACCGCGATGATGGCAAATGCGGTCAGCACGCCGTCTTCTTCGGCGACAAGCACCTGCTGCTCAAGGCGGATCACGTTGGAGTAGGCGCTTGCATCCAGCAGCTTGTTAAGCTCCGAAGCCGTGGTGACATAACCGGCTTCCCGCTGCTCCATTAGCCTTTGAAGGTGGAATAGATCCTGCGGCTGCATCGCCCGAATGCGCACTTGTTTTCCCGTCACCGTCCGCAAGGGCTCAATGGCGCCCTGGTCAAGTTGGAACCGGAATGCACGGCCGAACAAACGGCTGCCTGCCCGGGTGTACAGGGATCTGCCGCCGGAAATGAGGATTAAGGATGCCCCAGAAGCTTCCCCATGACGGATACACTGTTCCAGGAGACTGCCTGCTAGTCGCTGACCCCGGTAATCCGGATCCGTACAGACGGAGCCGATGGAATAGACATTTAACCTTGCACCGCGAGTTTGAATGGTAAATGGTACGAATCCCATGAATGAGACGAGTTTGTCTTGATCCCAGGCGCCGTAGGAATGGCTGATTCCCGGCGAGAATATCGGAGGAAAGGATGCCCCCATAGAAGGCTGTTCCGGCTGCTTCAGAAAAATACGGTCGGACAGCTCAACAGCTTGATGTAGTTGATCGCTTTTCATAATAGAAATGTTCACTCGATTGACGCCTCCCTTATGTATGTCGCTTGTTACCAGTATAAAGTCATTGGGTGTGGAATTTCCAGTAAACGTTTGCAACTTCTTTGTTTGTCCGGCTTCGTCGTAATCCGTTCTTGAAGAAGCACTTGTTGTGTGCGAGGAAGGGTTAGTTTTTGGGTAATATAACTTACGAATCTGACACCGGAGGGATGAGCTTGCCAAGTTTTGTTGATTCCATGATTTTATTATGCGGCGCTTTGCTTCTGACAGGCGTACTCACCACCAAGTTTTCTTCTCGCTTCGGCATGCCCGCCCTGGTGCTGTTTATTGCCATCGGGATGATTCTCAGCCGCTTCATTTATTATGATAATGCGGAGCTCACCCAACTGGTCGGGATATTTGCACTGATTGTTATATTGTTTCAAGGCGGGATGCAGACGGATTTCAAAGAAATCAAGCCGGTTTTGGGGACGGCCATTTCACTTGCCACGATTGGTGTCTTGTTGACAACGGTTGTCGTCGGAATATGCGCCGCATTTTTTCTGGATATTTCGTTACAAGAGGGGCTGTTAATTGGTGCGATTGTTGGTTCGACGGACGCGGCGGCCGTTTTCTCGGTTCTCGGCGGAACGAATCTGAAGAAACGGATTCGAATGACGCTGGAGGCTGAATCCGGAAGCAATGATCCGATGGCGGTGTTTCTAACCGTGTCCTTAATCGAATGGATCGAACACCCGAAATTACATTTGATCGGTCTTATTTTTTCCTTCGTGAAGGAGATGGGATTGGGCCTGGTTGTCGGTGTTCTTATTGGAATGCTGGCTGTATATGTGATCAATCGCATCAATTTCGATTCCTCGGGTTTATATCCCGTGACGGCATTGGGATTCGCCGTACTGACTTATGCCGCTGCCGCATGGCTTGGTGCCAGCGGTTTGCTGGCCGTATACGTTATGGCTTTGCTGCTCGGCAACACCGAGCTGACGTACCGCAAGACAATTCAAGCATTTAACCAAGGTTTTGCATGGATGATGCAGATCGTCATGTTTGTGCTGCTCGGGCTCCTTGTTTTCCCGAACGAGCTGTCGGAGGTCGTATGGCAAGGACTGTTATTGTCTTTGATTCTCATATTAATTGCCAGGCCGATCGGCGTGTTCAGCAGCCTGTTGTTCACCAAATTTGCCATGCGGGAGAAAATATTAATTTCATGGGCGGGTCTTCGCGGGGCCGTTCCGATCGTCCTGGCTACATATCCCGTTCTGGCGGGCATCAGGCATGGAGAATTGTTTTTTAATGTCGTGTTCTTTGTTGTGTTGACCTCAGCGGTGATCCAAGGCACTACGATCTCTCCGCTTACGCAAAAGCTTTCGCTGGTGGAGAAGGATAAAGCCAAAGCACCGACTTTATTAGAGTTAATGGCTCTTGGACAAGCGGATTCCGAGATCAACCACGTTCTGGTGGATGGAGATTTGCCCATTGTCGGCAAGGAGATCCAGCAGCTGAATCTGCCAGATGATATCCTCTTTACGGCTATTATTCGGGAGAAGCGTATCATTACGCCTAAGGGAAGTACGGTCATTGAGGCAGGGGACACTTTATATGTGATGAATCCAAAGCAAAAGCGGAAGGAAATGAAAACGATCCTGGGCTTGTCCTAGGGTTCTTCACGGCCGGAGAGATATGATGCCAATCATTGCAGTTGATCTTAAAAATAAATTAGGATAGGTATAAATAGGAGGTAATTTCTTCATCCTATCTTCATCTGATGAGTTTCGATTTCCTTTGCAAAAGAGACAAGAATCTGTTATGATTAATACAAGGATTTAGAATAAGTCTAAATACAATATTAAAGGAGACGATATAAATGAGTAACTTAACCCAACAAGCACACGGAACAACAACCGAAGAACTTCTACAAATTTTGAACACGCAGGTAGCCAACTGGAGTTTGCTTGGTGTGAAGCTTCACCACTATCACTGGTATGTACAAGGTCATCAGTTCTACGTGCTGCACGAGAAATTCGAGGAACTGTACAACACAGCAGCGAGTTATGTGGATGAACTGGCAGAGCGGATGCTGGCCATTGGCGGTAAACCGGCAGCGAGCATGGCGCAATATTTGAAGCTGTCCACGCTGCAGGAGGTTTCCGATGAGAATACGGCTGAACAGATGGTCGGACAGCTGGTTTCGGATTTCGAGCAGCTTGCCAACGAACTGAAGGCGGGCATCGAAGCCGCGGATCAAGAAGGGGACGACGCTACATCCGATCTGTTGACCGGCATGGTCAGCAATGTACAGAAGCATTCCTGGATGCTGAATGCCTTCTTGGGAAAATAAATTTCACATTTGTATGCTTGCCGTCTCATGACGGATTGTGGAAATAAAAGAGAGAGATCGACCTCATGGGGGTTGATCTCTTTTTTATTAACCTTATGAGTGATGTTATAAGATAAAATTTGAAAATTATTGCGTCTTTCTTCCATGCCCTGCGTATACAGTTTATAGTTATTTTTTAATTGCGGATAGGAGTAATGAGGATGACCGAGATGGAATCACGACAACAGCTGGAGTCACAACTTCAAGAGATTTTGAAATGGGAGAAAGAGCAGAAGGACGTCATGTTCTGGGAGAAGCTCGGAAGAATTCCTTTTATGCTGCTGGATCGCCTCACGCCCAAGGCTGTACAAGAGAAAATCGGAAGTGCCTTGAATGAGGTAGGCGGATTTATTCAGAGCGGCGGGAAACATCTGGTTCGCGAGAAGTCGGTTATGAAGGTTCTGGCGCAAACAGCGGGATTGGACGGTCCAAACCCGGTTTCCGGCCCTTCCGTCAAGTCCGCTCAGGAGGAATACATGGAAGATGAGAACGGAGAGGAGGAGGCGGCTTCCGGGCTTACTTTGGCATCTGCCGCGAAGCTGCCGCTCCAAGTCATGGATAGCGCAGCAGACACGCTAACGGTAAAACGCGTCAAATTCGCCGCAGCACAAGGAGCAGCAACAGGAATCGGGGGCATATTTACGATTGCGGCCGATCTGCCGATGGTGCTCGGTCAATCGCTTAAGGTGCTGCAGGAGATGGCGCTTTGTTACGGGTATGATCCGAACGATCCCCGGGAGCGGGTGTTTATCGTGAAGTGCTTGCAGTTTGCATCCGCCGATATCGTGGGAAAAAAAGCGGTGCTTGAGGAGCTCGCCAGTTTTGATGATGAACAAGTGACGGAGCAGGTATTCTCACAGCTGCAGGGCTGGCGTGAAGTCGTTCAGTCGTATACCGATAACTTCGGGATGAAGAAGCTGTTTCAGCTGATTCCGATTGCCGGCATTGTATTCGGTTCGATCAGCAACAAGGGGACGATTAGCGATGTGGCTGCAGCGGGGAAAATGCTGTACAAGAAGCGGCGCCTAAATTACCGACTTAGGAATATGGAATACCCTATGTAATCGTTTATTCCTCTTGTTGAAATGATAAAAAGGGTTATCCGCCATGCGGGCAACCCTTTTTATAATCAATACGGAAAATGGAACTGACGTATTCAGGAAAAAGGCTTCAGCTTCCTACCGGTTGTCCACCTTTTCCGGATACAGGTCATGGTTCATCAGACGGTTCGCGGCGATCTCCTCGTATTTGGTCCCTGGACGACCGTAATTGCAATACGGATCGATGGAAATGCCGCCCCGCGGGGTAAATTTGCCCCATACTTCGATATATCTTGGATCCATCAGTTTGATGAGGTCATTCATGATGATGTTGACGCAGTCCTCATGAAAATCCCCATGATTGCGGAAGCTGAACAGGTACAGCTTCAAGGACTTACTCTCTACCATCTTAATATCCGGAATATAGCTGATGTAGATGGTCGCAAAGTCCGGCTGGCCTGTAATCGGACACAAGCTTGTAAATTCGGGACAGTTGAATTTGACGAAGTAATCCCGGTAGGGATGCTTGTTGTCAAAGCTCTCCAGAATGCCGGGATCATATTCAAACGTGTATTTCGTGCCTTGGTTGCCAAGCAGGGTAACGTCTTCCATTTCTTCTTTTTGTCTTCCAGCCATATAGTGTAGCTCCTTTATTAATATATTAATAAATGCTCAATAAGGTGTAGAGAATTTAATATTACAACGTCACACTCCGCGTTTATTGCCCCAGACCAGCGTGTGCAATTGCGGCAAGACACGCACATCGTTCAACCGATCGGATTGCATGACGGCATCGACAAGCAACTCGTACCGATCCAGCAAATGGGAGACCAGCGAAGTGGTATCGCCTGTACCTACATCGGGATTACCGGTCTGCAAGTAAAACGGCACATTCGGGTATCGTTCATGGACCGTTTCCGCATAGCTCAAGTCCTTATCGTCAAACACGACAACCTTGAGGCTGAAAGATCTGCCGGGCGCCCGAGCGGACAGCCGGGAGACGATATCATCGAGCTTGCCCCAGTCCGTATCCATACCTGAGCTTGGTGGCTTGGGGGAGATGGTGACTTCATCGATATCATTCAGCCAATCCTGCCAGCGTGAGCCTTGGGTCTCCACGGCAACGGTAATTCCGTGCCGGTGCAGCTCATCCACCAGCGTGCCGAGCTGGGAGAGAAGAGCGGGATTGCCGCCGGACAGGGTGACATGATCGAAGCGTTCTCCGCCCAGCCGATACAGCTCTTGCCAGATCTCATCTGCACTCATGCGCGAAATGGTGTCCTTGGCGGACCCGTCCCACGTAAACGCAGAGTCGCACCAGGAGCAGCGATAGTCGCAGCCCGCCGTTCGAACGAACATCGTCTTGCGGCCAACGACCATGCCTTCACCTTGAACGGTAGGACCGAAAATCTCCATCACGGGAATCGGGCGGTCCACCGCGATGACAGGGGAGGAGGTACTTGAATCGTTCTCAGGCTTTACATGCACATTATTCATCGATCATCCACTCCCGTCTGACCTCAGCGTAGCTGGTCGGCGTCTCGAACAGGCGAACGAATTCGGTTCGTGTGCCTTGTTGCTCGTGCGACTCTCTGCTGCGGAGGGCTTCCTCCATTTTTTCAAACAGCCAGACCACCATGTTTTCCGCTGTTGTATTCATTGGGGGCAGGGTCTCGTTTAAGTAACGGTGATCCAGATAAGGTTCGATTTCCGTTTTCCAGCAATCTTTAATGTCCCCGAAATCGACGGTAATGCCGACTTCATTGGGAATACCGCTGATACCAAAGACCACTTTGTACGTGTGGCCATGGAGGTTCTTGCATTTTCCCTCATAGCAATGCAGATGATGGGCAGCGTCAAAGGTAAACTCTTTGGAGACAAGTACCCGTTTCCGGTGGTAACGCAGGCTTCCGGCATCGATGTCTTCGCCAAGCTTCTGCAGTTGCTCTACAATGCGGAAAGCCCCGGGCTCGCGGCTCATATCAGGCGCCCCCCTTCAGATAGACGGTTACGGCGCTGCATATAGTTGTCGAGCCCCGCTTTTCTCAGCTTGCAGGCAGGACACTCCCCGCAGCCGTCTCCCTTGATGCCGTTGTAGCAGGTTAACGTATGGTCGCGAACGTATTCGAGTGCATTCATCTGGTCGGCGAGCTCCCAGGTTTCCGACTTGTCGAGCCACATGAGCGGCGTGTGAATGACGAACGGGTAATCCATAGCCAGATTCAGCGTAACGTTGAGCGATTTGATGAAGCTGTCCCGGCAATCGGGATAACCGCTGAAATCCGTTTCGCATACGCCCGTGATCAGATGTTTTGCGCCGATGCCCTTGGCCAGTACAGCAGCAAAGCTGAGGAACAGCAGGTTCCGTCCCTCCACAAACGTAGTAGGCAAACCGTCGCCTTCGGCAATTTCGATATCGCTGCGCGTTAACGCATTCGGCGCCAGTTGATTAAGCAGGCTCATATCAAGCACTGTTTGCTTCACGCCTTGCTCCTTGGCGATCTGTGCCGCGCATTCTATTTCAAGCTTATGGCGTTGGCCATAATCGAAGGTGACGGTTTCGACTTCGGCGAAGCGTTCCTTTGCCCAGAACAGGCAGGTGGTGCTGTCTTGACCCCCGCTGAAAACAACGACCGCTTTTTCATTTTTAAGCATAAAAAAACCTCTCATCCTTCATAATTTAAGAACAGCCGAAAGGGCTGAACCTGTAGAAGAAAGAGAAGTTCATTGAACTGAATCCGTAAAAAAACAAGCCTTATTCTTAGGGTGTAACACCGAATAAGACACGCTAGTTTTTTATAGAGGGAGTTCACGAACCTCTCCCACACACCGCGATAGGTGTATGGATTGTCTTCTGTTTGTCCTTGTGACTGCAGTGGGTGTTAGATCCAGCATACAGTCTGATTACGCCCTCCATTATAACACGGCCCGATTATTTGATAAACACGCCGCCAAAGGGAATTGCTTCCCTCAGAAAACGCTTGATGATGCCCTCGTCATTTAATTCGTCCACGAGCCGCTGATTCTGGCGTCCTGCTTGAAACAACACATAACCGTCACCGGTCAGCTTCCAGTGATAGTTCATATGTTGGCTGGCGAGATGATTGCCATATACGGTCAGGTCCAGTTTGGCCGCTTCAGGATAGGCGATGATGCTCCCGGCGTCCACATACAATGGCTCGGTAGGATGCAGCTTGACTTTACATACGGGACCCTGGGTCAAAATGCCGATACTGCCGTTTCCCGAAAACTTCATCTTAATGGCGTCTCGCGTGACCAACATGTTTTTGATCTTAAGGATTCGTGTCTGCATCGTAACATGTTTAGTATAAAAGAAAACATGCCGAAAATCATAGAGCATGTCCTGTTCGCCTTCCAGCTGAATTTCATGCATATTGAAGCCTGAGGGGAGCGCAGCCGTAAACTGACTGGGCCCCGTAATATCGGCACGAATCAGTTTCTTCTTGCGGTATATGCCTTTTACGTTCATGAGACGGTCGCTGCGTCCGGAGGAGGGACCCCGATAGGCAACGATTTGCTCCGGATGAAGGACGTGGGCTGTGTCCCCTTCAGTCAGGGAGAACGTGACCGCTTGTCCCGCTCCGCTGCCGGCTGCCTCTTCCATTCGAATAATCATGGCCGCGCCTCCTTTTACCTGGGTTGAATGGTGGGGATCTGGCTCAGAACTTGTCCTATT
The DNA here is from genome assembly GCF_018613005.1 of Paenibacillus sp. ISL-20. Classification (NCBI taxonomy): domain Bacteria; kingdom Bacillati; phylum Bacillota; class Bacilli; order Caryophanales; family Paenibacillaceae; genus Paenibacillus; species Paenibacillus sp. ISL-20. The sequence continues at coordinate 78,091 of NZ_JAGGRD010000026.1, read as the reverse complement.
TAGATCGGTTCGTTCGGCGCATGCCGAATCGCAGGAAGCGAATGATGACAAAGTATCCGGCAGCCAATGCCACGGCGGTAATCGCTACGGTCTTTAAACGTTCCGCCCCGCGATTTCGCGCGGCTTCAGCCTCCTGAAGCTGGCTTACCATTTGGGTTAATTGCTGGTTCTGCTCCGCGAGATTGGAGTTCTGTTCCGCCAGGGTTAGATTTTGCTGCTGCAGCTGTTCGGAAGCGATCATGGCTTTATCAAGTTCCTGCAGGGCTTGGTTATAGTTGTTCTTGAGCTGGTTTATTTCATCGGGCAGTCCGGAGAACTGCTGGATATCATCATACATATTGTTAAAGTAATTGGCGCTGGCGGTCCGTCCACCGGCCGGCAGCGCGATCCCCGCCACCAGCAATATGAGAGAAAGTTGAATTAGCTTGGATTTTGTCGGCTTATGCAAGAGGGATCACCACCATTCGATTATTTATAGTAAATACGAATTAGATTCCGACAGGTTTCTATTAATATATATTACCCACATTTGCGGTGGAAGTGAATCTATTAGCAGGCCAAGTTGTTTAACTTGCTCATGTAAAGGGTAATGTATGTAAGTAAGCGCCTATCAAGCCATCCCCTACGAATTATCATAAATGAACTAGTAGATAAAAGGAGATTTCGATCATGATGAAAGATAACAACGTGAAGAAAATTATGATTACAGTGAATGGAAAACCCGTGGGTAACGGATTATTAATTGATAAAGTAACGTACGCTCCCATTCAACATACACCAAGACATATGGGAAATACTAAGCCCGTTTCGGCAGCAGAAATAGGTTAATAGACCCTTTATATGAAAGCACAGCCTTTAAAATCCGGAGAACACCTCCGGTTTTTTTGCGTTACAAAACAATGAATTCGTCTGAATATGACGGTTTATGGAAGATTTCATTACAAATTTATACAATTTTCCTTTATACTAGGTTGTAACATGAACCAATATACATAACCCATAATAGGTGAGAAGGGGTTTTGAAGAAATGGCATTTTGTACACATTGCGGCAAGAAATTAACGGTAGGCGTCGCACATCAATGCGTTGACGACATCGCAGCGAATTCTATGAAATACACGGCGTCAGCGGCGGAGCTGGGACCAGAGCGTACAGCGTCCTCATCATCTGGAGCTTCAGATGCCAAGACTGCCTCAACCTTTCAAGTCGATGGCCAGGTCCTGAAGAACTTATTGAAAAATCCGATGAGTGCTTTGAACATGCGGGGAGATCAGACTGGTTTAATCTACGGCCTCATCGGGATGGCTTCCAGTATCATCGGCTTTTGGTTGTTCGGCCTTGGATTTAAGCAGCTTATCTATTCCGGCTTGGGCATGATGTCGGCCGTGTTAAGTAATTTCGGCATGGGGAACCGGGCGCTTTTAATGGGGTTGTTCTCAACCGTTATTTTATTAGGTTCCTTCTGGTTTACGGGCAATATGGTTACGAAGCAGAAGCTTGACATAAAGGAATTCATTGCGAAGATCGGCTCTTTTCAGCTGCCGTTCGGAGCGGCGCTTATCGTAAGTGGATTGATCAGTTTCATGTCGTTAAAGCTGGCATCCCTCATCCTTGTATTTGCTTTAATGACGGGATTGGCAGCGAACTGCGCAGCTGTTATCGAATTGTACCGCATTGGATCAAGCCAATGGATTAAATTTATAGGGATTGCTTTAGGCATTTATGTTTTAATCCTTGCGATTGTACAGACCGTTTTATTGTAGGAATAAGTCAATTTCAAGGTAGTAAAAGGCTTCCTTAGCCGACATCTGACAAAAATCTGCATATCTAAAAGACCGCAGCTGCTAGGGCTGTGGTCTTTTTTTGTCGAATTCATAATAGGAACATATGTTCCATGACAGTAAGATGTCCATCTGTATTGGTACATTATTAGAAGAAGAGGAAAGAGGTGGATGTATTGCAGTCTGGCTTGTTTTCGGATTTTACATGGAGCCACAGCCATGTATTCGCTGGGGCCACTAGTCAGGTCTTTCTGCTTATCGAGTGGAGGGCTGGTGTGTTAAAGCAAAAAACGCAGTTCCATGGCTTTAATCAGTTCATGGCTGAAGATGTCCAGCTACACCTTCAATTAGGGGAACGCGTTCAAGTGGAGCATATGTATGGATGCCATGGTGAGATATTGAATGATCGTAACATTTCGTTGTCTTTAGGCTCTTTGTCGGAAGGGAGATCCAAACAGTTGGTTCTTGAGCTAAGTGTCGGAGCTAGGCAATCGGGGGTGTATCCCATTATTACCGCTCTATGGACATATATGGATGTTCAGAAGCGGAAGGTGATTTTGCAGCCATCTCGAACGATTCCGCTCCAATTCAGCAATCATACGGCGTTGAAATACCGAAGGGCAGATTATCGCGTTGAGAAGGTGCTGAAGTTATACCAGAATGCTTCCATTCTGGAACAGGCTAGAGGAGAGCTGGAACGGGGAAAGCTGGCTCTAGGGGAAGAAATGATTCGTAGACAGGCAGATGAGATGCTTTTATACGCAATCCGATTTCGGGATGCGGATTATTTGAAGGAGGCAGAGACCCTTTATCAACTAATTGGTTTGTATCTGGATACATATCGGCAATGATCTTCTGAAAATGCGAATAGAAATAGGGACTTTAGACTTAAAAATTAACTAGGAATGAAGAATCTGTATATAAAAAAGGAAAAATGATTTCAGGGTCGAATGTACTATTTGATAGTCAAGAAAAGTATGTCTAATTTACTAGAAAGATAGGGAGAATGCCATATGACAGACCGACTGATCCGACTAATGAGAATCATTACCCTTGTACAAGCAAGACCAGGTATACTGGCTCGAGAGCTTGCCGAACGTTGTGGAACCAGTGAAAGAACCATTTATCGGGATATGGATGCCCTCAGCGCCATGCATATTCCCATCACTCACCAAGGCCGAGGCCGAGGCTACACATTTATCGGGCATTTTGCAATGTACCCGCTTGGTTTAACGGAAGAGGAGGTACAGGCGTTATTTAAACTGTTAACCATATTGGAACAAATCAAGCCGATGCTGCCCGATGAATTTGAAAGCGCTTATGAGAAGGTATTGGCTGCTGTATATAAGCAAAGCGCGGAAAAAGCTGAAATTCAGGCCGGGGACCGGGATGAATCCTCCACCGGTTTATAACGGTTCCACTACATGTAACAATTAAACCTCGAACGAAAGGACACATGTTCATGTGACTATCGTCGAGGTTTTTATCAGTTTATGAGGAATTAACCACGGTCATGTGGAGATGCGAATGTAGTAGTGAATTAGAATCAGGATAGGAATATTATACCAAAATAGATGATTATATGATAATATAACTATAATTTCTCTCATCCATCCAAAAATGTAATGGATGTGCAATTATGAGAGACGGCGGTAGATGTCCCTAAGCAAGGGCGTAGGAAGGAGATATGGAGCAATGGCATAGGTTTTATTCCACAACTTGTATAGGAGGATATTTATGAAGAAGATCTCGATCAGTGTATTAACAGCATTATCCCTGTTTGTCGGAAGCTTCTATCTGAACACGGTGGAGGCAGCGCAAGTGAGCAACGCAGACAAAATGGCGGAGTCTCGTGAGACGAAGACGAGCCATTTTACGGATATTCAAGGCCACTGGGCCCAGACAGCTATTCAAGATGCAATACAACGAGGTTATGTCGATGGTTATCCGGATAAAAGATTCCTGCCTAACAAACAGGTAACCCGAGCGGAATTTATTAAGATGGCGGTTTCAGCTATGGATATTGAGGTGGCTTCCTTAAGTTCAGGTTCCTGGTATGCTCCTTACGTGGCTTCCGCAGAATCGGCAGGAATCTATAAGGCCGGAGATTTCGGAAACAGTAACTTGACGGAACGAATGACGCGTGAAGAGATGGCTAAGCTAGCGATAAAAGCGCTGGGATATAAGAATGTGGAGGACAAGCAGTGGATGTATCTTGCATCCAAGGATGGCATCATATCGGGGACCGCGTCTGGCGTAATATCGCCTACGGGCACTACGACAAGGGCTCAGGCCATTGCGGTTATAGAGCGTTTGCTTCAAGTAAAAAGCGGCAAGGAGCTCCCCGTTGATAAATATGCTGTAGCTGCAGCTGAAGTGTATTGGCATAAGACAAATATTTTCTCGGTGGCACCGGAGATTTTTAATGGGCCGGATAACAATAACAAAAATGTAGGTATCGATTCATGGAAGCTATCGAAGCTGCAATTCGGTGCACCGGATGGGTCCGTTGTAGCGCAAGTAGATGAACTAATAGCAATTGATTGGAACGACCCCAAAGATCCAAATCGTAAGCTTCTTCCTAGTAAAGAGAAGCTGGTTTGGGTATTTGGAGCGAAATCAAATATTTTTACAGATGATCTGCAAGCTTACGTTATCATTTTAAAATCCCACTATGTAGTGAATAAGAAGCCTAAATTGTATCCTTTTAATCGATTGAGCCTATCAATAACCGGTTATAACGGTAAGCCCAATATTACAGAACTTAATATGGCTTATCCAATAGAATCAAAAGACCATAGGAAACAAATTTATGGTCTTGTAATTCCTAAGTCAGGGTTCAGTACGGCAGGATCATTAAATTTATTAGCATCAACCATTTCAGCGGGTGCTCCTTTATATCAAAGTACTCTTTCTAGTTCAATTCTTATCCGCTAAGGACCGTAACTATGAAGAAAATAAAGGTGTTAATCGTATTAATATTGATTTCTCTGTTATCATGGTATATTCCTATTGAATTAGAAGTAGTCAATGCAGCTAATGATATTACACAGGAAATAATCTATGATTTCGATACTGATTCTAAAGATTATGAGTACAGCGGTTACATATTCTCTGCTAAGAAGGAATTAGAAACCAAAAATATTACTGTGAATGCACCTGCAGGAAAAGTTATTAAGAAAATTGAATGGGTCAACAAATCAACAAATACACCTATTAGACCTATCAAAGGTTTTACGCCGGGCTCAACAACATGGACTGGGAAGGATAAGTTAAGTGGGACAAAATTAAAGGTACGATCAAGAGATAACTCAAATTATGGAGGAGTATATTATTGGGATAGATGGTCTGTTAACGATGCGGGGAATGGCTATGGGCAGATTTGGAAAGCATCAAGTACAACAGGATTAATTATGGATAATAATGACCCGAGATGTAATGTCGTCGTTGAAAAAGAAACCATTCAGGGGCGTCAATTGCCGAAATATCCAGGATGTACTGATCCAAAACTGGAAGCAAAAATTAATCGTACAGAAGCATTTCTAATAGAGGAACCCGGAAACTCTTTGCATAGGACCTGGATTCGTAGTGGAGCTATATCCAATGAAGTTTCAGCTTCCAATACGCGAATTGACTTTACAACTGAGATTCCTGACGTTCATGGTACAACTGGAAGAACAGATCCAAGTACTGTTGGTGGAGAAGTTGCAAAAGTAGAAAATAATAATAGCGACCTAGATGTGATAATTATTAACTTCTCCCAGACATTCAATAACGACACCTACAATCGATACTGGGCAAATCCTGGTGCGAAGCAAGTTTGGTACTTCTCGAAGTTTTTCGTCGACTTTGATTCTTACACTTACATGTACAAAGACAAACTCCTTCGAGCCACCTTTGCAGATGGAACATCAGGCTTAGAAATCACAGGCGCGACGTGCGTGCCACCGTCGGGTACCATTCAGCTCACAGCGAAATTAACGAAGGTGGATGGAAGTACATACAATCTGCAAAGACACGACAAGTTGACCTGGCGAAGCTCGGATAGCAGTGTCATGACTATCAATGCCTCAGGTGTAGTGACAGCCGTAGCAACGACGGGGCAAGCGACGATTACGGCTCATTTTAAAGATGCAGCCCAGGCACTGGATGAAACCGACGATACCTCGATTCAGGTTGGGACAGGCTCGTCTTGTGGGAATACTGGTGGAGGAGATCCGGGAGGACCAGGTGGCCCACCCAACACATGCGGAATCCAAATCGGTGCTGCGAGAAAGGGAATTGTTTCATCGCATACGGTTATGGACCCTGTGGCAACGGGCGTAATTAAGGCGGACAATCGAGACGCTGAAAAGTTTGATGTTCTGGACGGGATACCGACTTCGGAATCCTTATACGTCAATGTTTTCGGACTCAATTATCTGTACAAGAACCAATGGGCGAACATGTTGGGGGACATCACCTACACCGTCCCCGTCAAAAAGACGTACATTCTCACCTGGACGATACCGGGTGAACCAAGCTCGGGTCCGGATGATCCCGGCACGCCAGATGAACCCATGGAAGAAGAGGTTCAGGTAGAAGAACAAGTTACGATAACGAGGCCGTATTCCTACTGGCAAATCGATAATCTGGAGGTTTATAAGTTAGCCAAAACAACCGTTAGCAATTATGCATTGGGTGGTACAGTGAGCCTTACTCCAACCGGTTACACCCCTCCTGTCCTTACATCCGATCATAGCGCGAATGTTGACGATCATGTGGAGCCTGCATCATGCGAAGAAGTGGATTTAGGGACGGAAACCGTTTCAGGCGGTTCGAGCAGGCCAGCAGTACCGACAACGAATTTTACATCCGTAGCGGAGTCGGCTGTAGGTCAAAACCAAGTGAAAAACGATAGAGTCCTGTTTAACGGATCTACCGTAATGAGTGACAGCTGGGCGCAAGGGACGGCATCAACACCAGGGATCATTCCTCCGGCTGCGACGATTCAAAGAGACGTCCTATACGGCAGAAACTATCTCATTAGCAATACGTTATTGAATAAAGCGAATACGACGAGCACAGGGACGATTAAATATGATCTCATACCCGGCAACATTAATGGCGGGTCTAATCAATCATTTTCGGTCAATGCCATTAACACCGTCACCGTCCATACGCCGGTAGTCAATTATTCGTCGGTGACGGATGATCAGGCCCACAACCAGAAGACGACCCCGAACCCAAACCGGTCTGCATTCATCTTGGATCGGCCGTTTACGGTACGTATTCCTACCTCGGGTCAGCATCGGAATATCCAGGGATACGGAGATCGAGACTATGCGAAATATGTAAGATCGAAGCAGGTCTATTTTCCGTTCGATGTCTACAGCAGCGACAGGAGCACCTTTTATCCCAAAGACACCTGGATCACAATCCCGACGGCTCAGCTGGACACGGAGTTTTTCCTGCCGGTATGGGTGGATGAGGGTGATTATCAGGTATACTTCCGTACGATTGCGGAGAACGCTCCTTCCGACTTTACGACACAGCCCAGCGCGAACCTGGATTTGGCTCACCATGTGGCTACGGATATTGAACCGGTTGAAGTGATCGGGCGCGTATATGATTTCCATATCACGGATATTGCCGATTATAACTGGGAGACGGTCTTCCGCAAACAAAAAGGGAATGCCGCATCAACCGGCGCATCCTATTGGACAGGACTTCGCGATATTGACGGCGGTGCACGCGGGAACTTACTGCCGTACACACTTCCCATCGCACCGGGCAAGCATCCGGCACAGGGATATAAGAATGCAGCCGTAAAGACAGGCTACCATTTCAAATTCGATTTGAAGACGAAGGGCAATATGTTTGGTGCACAAGACGGCATTTCAATTACACCGAGTTTTTACTTCGTTAATCAAGACGGCAGCGGACGGCAGCCCGTTGATCTGTATTACCACAGCGGAAATCGGAAGTTCATTCGGATCGGTTCCCCGCAGGACACGGAGAAGCGTTATGTCATTCTGAATGAAAGGCTGCGCAATGTTCCGCAAGACGAGCTGCAGGATACCGCATCGTATTTGTACAACCGCGGCGGAGCCCCGGCGGGGATGTCCCCGGCCGCCTATATGAAGCAGTACTTGGAGAAGATCAGCAAGAGTAAAACCTGGGTAGGGCGACTCGACTGGATGCTGCTGCCATTCGAAATGCGCACACTGATCGGCCCGAAGTCAGGATTGCCTGCCTCCGTTGATACGGAGCGGGCCAACGCGGCTGTACAGCGCTGGTATGGTGAATACAGTCTTCCTGCCGACGTATACGTGGTGAAGAAAGGGACCGACCTGGCCGCTTATGGACGGACTAACCGACTGGACGAGAAATCACCGATTTTTTTAAAAAAAGGGTATATCGTGGTCAATTTCAATATTGAGACGATCCGGGAGGGCAATACGACCAAACCCCATCTGCAATACATTCATGGCCCACTCATGAATCAATGGCAGCTTGAAGGGTACAGCCGCACGTATAACGATCCGTATGGTAAGCGGTTTTCTCTGATGGACGGGGATCTTTTATTCTATCATGCCGATCAGTCCAGTAAAGGGGATTTTAAGTCCCAGGTACCTCATTAAAATCGTGAAAAACCAGCTTCTCCCTGATCTTTAGGGAGAAGCTGGTTTTTTGCAATTCAATAATGCGGCCAGACACCGTTATCATAGAGATAACGGGCAAAGGCCATTGGATTGTGGTATGAGCATTTCCATGCATCAGCCATACCAGCCTCCAAAAAACCATAACGTTGATCGCAGCCATTGCATTCAATGAAATAGAGCTTTCCATCCTCTGTAATGCCAATATCCATTCCAAAATCAGCGGCAAACGGAATAAACAAGGACAGCGTCTTGGCGATGTGGAGGGAAAACTCAGCGATTCGTTCTATGGTTGGCCCGACAGGTACACCAGGCATACAGCGGGATAGTATGTCCGGTACCCGATAGGCTGAGCCGCCTTGAGCAATGTTGGAGACAAACGTTCGTGGGGCCGATGTTTTTGCAAACATGCCGGCGACCTCCCAGCGCCCGCTTCCCCCGCGCTGAACGGTAACTCTGATATCAAAGGGGCGGTCATCAAATTCGGCAAGCGGAATGCGCTGCTGTACAAGGAATGGAGCTTTCCTGATCCGCTGATAGATCAGGGGATGGAGCTTTCCGGGCGGCAGGGTAACCGTTCTCCACCCCTTGGCCGATGGTAATGAGCGGGAGTAAGTGAATTGACTGCGTAGGAAGTTACCTTTCAATCGCATAATACCAACCCCGATGCTTCCATTGCATGGCTTTAGAACGAGATCCCCGTGCTGACTAAGCATGGAGTGAATCGAGGCGGGGGTAGCTTTAACCGTATGAGGCAGGGATGGTGATATCCCCTGGTCCTGCTCCAGCATATGATGTATGACGTTTTTACCGTAACGCGTACGTCCATTATAAACAAATATCCCGCGGTTGATTAGCTGGTCAATCAGCGCCTGCTCATGTGTCTTATGAAAAATGGCTCTCATATGAACAACACGCGGGATGGGAACATGCACTCGGGAATATCCAGTTGGAGCCGGAATAAAACCAGTCACCTTTCCAGTCTCTAGTGAAATATGATGAATGGTAAAAAAACAAGGAACCAACCCGTTCACGGCAGCAGCTTCTTCATAGTTGGTCAGTGATTCAGTGCCGATTTCCCCGCTGGAAATTCTGCGATACGTATTGTTGTTGAGCAGAATGCCGACATATTCCAGATGCATGGTCATCCTCCTTGTTACCACAGATCATGTAGTCTTTGTACCACATCGTATGCATGCATACGATTGTCCCGGATGGACGGGTGTCGCCCGTGGTTGGCCTATTCTTTACTGGATAATAGTCACCAATAGACCCTGATCCGGTATATGTTAAGGTATCAGACCATACAAATGACAGGTATGCGTTTTTTTGAATAAGGCAACGAAATGCTACTGGTACAAGGGGATTGATGCCTTTGATATATCAGCTGGTGTTTTTCATATAGATAAGATGTGAGAAGGATGTGGAGTTATGGGTTTGCGGAAGGTGGCGGTTGTGACGCCGGGATCGTTTGTTATTCCATCGGGGAGGAGCAGCTCCGTCGAGCGGGTAGTGGAGCAGACCATTCCATTGGCACAGAGTACCATGGATGTGCGCATATTCGGAGTGCTGGGAAAAGGGCTCCCTTCAAAAGACACGATTAACGGCGTTCCGTGCTACCGCCTGCCATCTGGTACGAATTATTATCCTTCCTTGCTGCGGAGACTTCAGAAGTGGAGACCGGATATTATTGAAGTTCACAATCGGCCGCTGCTGGCCCAGCGCCTTAAAATGCATCTGCCGGATGTGAAAGTTGTACTTAATCTTCATTCCAATACATTTATTATGCCTCCATATATGAGCGAGCAGCGCTTTGGGAACATTGCCCGCTGGATGGACGGCATTGTAGTAAACAGCCGTTTTCTACTGGAGGATATTACTTCAAGACATCCTTGGCTTTTGGAGAAGATCACGATTAATCATCTTGGTGTTAGTCTTGATCATTTTACTCCGGCATTCAGCCCTGCTGCCAAGGCACTAAAAGAGGCAAAGCTTGCTCATTACGGATGGAGTGGACGTCGTATCATCTTGTTTGCGGGACGGCTTATTCCTGACAAAGGGGTTCACCATCTGATTGACGCACTGCCACATATTATTGACAAGCATCCAGATGTTCTATTGCTTATTATCGGAAGTGCGGCTTACGGATCTGATCGGGAAACCGCCTATGTCCGGGAACTGAAAAAAGCTGCCGGACCTTATTTGCATTGGGTATACTTTCGACCCTTTGTCCCTTATCCAGCGATTGCAGACTGGTACTCGCTTGCTGATATTGTGGCTGTCCCCTCAGCGCCGAGGGAGGCCTTTGGACTCGTAAATGTTGAAGCAATGGCAGCTGGGGTTCCTGTCATCGCTGCGAACGCAGGCGGTATCCCGGAGATCGTGGAGAACGGTGTGACGGGTTATCTGGTTCAAAGAGATGATTTTCCTGGCGGACTCGCTGAACGGATTAACGGATTGCTTCAAGACGAGAATCTGCGTACACAAATCGGAATGGCCGGTCGTGAAACGGTACGTCAACGTTTCAGGTGGGATCATACGGCAGAACGATGGGCTAACCTGATGCAAACCATCTAACCGGCAGTGGCAGTAGCCCTATCTCTTGAATAGGATGAATGTAACGATTAGAAGCAGAGGAGAGAGCCGACAGTGAACAAAGCCAGAAGGATCACCAGGATAAGAAGGGGAAGGCCCTTTCGGCGGTACGATGGCTATTATAAGAAGATGGCCATCAGAGGAACTTCCGCCAACTGGTCAGATTTAGAGAAGGGTATGATGGATCACGCGTTGACCGATGATGTAATCGGTGCTTCCCATCTGCAGCATCGTAGTGTAAGAAGTGAGGCGATTGAGGATTATGCCATACACAGTATTCATTTGTCATCCGAATCCATCATATCTTCCAAACTAGCACTTGAGTCGGTTCAACCGAGTCATCTTTCATTTAATCCGGTTCATGGGATACCTGACATCCCTTTACTTCAGCAGTTTGGATCCATCCCCTTTACCTTTACTGATGAACATGAAACGATCGAGATTACAGTACCGCTTCAGACCTCTTATCAAGATGAACATTACGTAGTGGTGGCATCGTGCAGTGATCCAGTGTTTCAAGCTGGCATTCGAAAACGGCAGCATGAGGAGGTGGCCATCGGAATTACACGACCAGCAGGTACGACGATTTCAGAAGGCTGGTTGTACTGGATTTCAATAGGCCGGATGGAAACATAAGGGAGTAGAAGGATGGGGGAAGCGAGATTCCACCCATCCTTTTTAGTAAGCAGGGAGGATCAAAAACGTAAACATGCTGAAGATGCCATCCCGGAGATTCAAGTGCCAATCATCCGCGGAAGTGATTTTTAAGGAGTTCCCCGTATTACTCTCAGTATTCGCGTAATGCTGCTCCAATCAAGTTGTATACATAATTACAGATTATGATGTGTCTAGAGGATAGAATGGTCCCTGCGGATGCCGTCACGGAGCGAGAAAGTCAACATACAATAGAAATGAATTGCCAAAAGATTATTCGGTCCTCACGCAGTGATGAGAAACGGGAGGCGGAATTTATATGAAGGACTTTTTACGATGAGGAGACGAGGCGCTCGCTTACGGACATCTTTATCGGCGACTCTTCCCAAAGCTGATCCGGTTGAAGGACGGAAGGATGGATTTATCGTTGGCTATTCTTATGGCGTTCAACACGGACAAAATAACGGAGATTGCTCATTTGACGGCATCAGCATCATTATCCCCATTCATGATCCAAATGAAGATGCCATTGGCAAGATCAGAAGAATCGAAGCCTTAACGCCGCATCCATATGAGCTGCTCATCGCTGATGCCGGATCCTCGGAAGGATCAAGGCAATATGTACGCGGCCGTATCGGAGCGGTACGACACATTGTCGGGAGAAGTGATCAAGGCATAGGGGTTGTTCTTAATAAGGCACTTCGTGCTGCACACGGGAAGAAGTTAGTTATTCTATATGGCTGTACACCTGTTATGGATAACTGGATTGGCGGTCTGACGGATGAGTTGGAACATGCCCCCGCTATCAAAACGGTTTGTGTGAGTTTTGCACAGTCAGGAACCCCCATACTGCCTAGGGATGAAGTGGATACTCATAATCGGTTAAATGCGTGCTGTGCTCTGTTCCGCCCGGAGCTGTTATCGGATGTTGGAGGACTAGATGAAGGGAGTCCATCATTACAGGAAAGCATAAGCGAATGGTTAGGACGTGTTCCACAGCAATATAGAACGATGCTGCAGGCTAAGGATCTATTCACCTGATTCGAAAGACGGCATTATTCATGGCACCAGAAAGCTTGTCGAAGCATATGTTGAAAAATATGATGAGCGAAGGAGAGTTATGTCGTGGAGAAAAAAATTGATGATATGGTCGAACACCTTTCGCACTCCCAGCGGCAGTTAGCGCGCATTCTAGAAGCTCAACGTCATGCAGCAGTCCGCATGGCTCAAATTATACATTCATTACCCAATCATGAAATCCAAACCTCCGAAGAACCAAATTCACGAGAAGGACCATCGTTAGGGGGACAATTATTAGGAAGCCGATCGTCAGGATCCCAGGTGGAACAAGTCAATAGCAGCATTACTGCTTATTTGAATGCCATGGCCGACCTACAACAAACATCGGCAGACAGTTTGGAAATCGTAATGAAAGAACTTAAAGCGACCGAGCAAGGTGAAGAATAATGGGATCCGACTTCGTTGGTTAAGGGGGAATGTATGTGAGTAAAGAGGAATCGTTCATGCGGATTCTCGATGCATCCGTTACTATTCAATATAATACCTATCTCATTCTTCAAGGGAAAGCGGTAGAAGCCGAAAAGGTTTGTCGATGGGTCTTGACTCAATATCCTCGTTCCAAGGGAGAGTTGAAGGATTCGCTATCCATTCACGAGCAAATTGTTGAGCAAATCGAGGGTTTGACGAAAATAGGCTCCGGTCTGTGCCGAAATCTGCGAATTATTCTCGGAACGGAAGCTGAACAAGATGACACCATGGGATTTGATTCATTCGATTTCGGAGACACGGACTCATGATCGCGCGCATACAGCGGGAACATGAGGCTAAGATTGCTATGGTATCATCCATTGCTAGAAGTCAGCAAGCGCTGGCAAGTATTTTGGAAAGTATCGCAGAGGTTACGGCACATTCGGAAACAACCGCGCGCACGCTCGCGGAGAATATTCGGCTGCTTGTCGGCTATCAATCCGTGATGACTGAAATGTTGACAGGCATTCCGTTAAATCGGTACAAAGTAGGCAGTCCGGCATCGCCCTGGATAACATCCGAGTGCCAACTATCTTACAATGAGGCCGGGTTAGAAGCTACGAATTGAACCTTGCAGGAGGATTCGGCATGAACACGGCATTATCCGTTAGGAATCATCGTAAGACATCACAAATGGCACGGAAGAAGTCATTCGCAAAGAGGCTGCGTAGCCTGAAGTCATCAGGCAGTAAACGCCGTCATGGCAAGAAAGGCAAGCGCCATCGTGCCGGTGACCGTTACAGCTCCAGGCCTGGGGTCGGCAGATCCCGGCCTTTATCTCAAGTCCATGACCATGGGTATGATCATTCCTACATGGAAGACTTTAAAGCTGGATTTGCGAAAGGTTATGAGGATGGCAGACAGGCGGATGCCTCTCCATAACGACTCTGGTGGCATTCTATGTAACTTGAGCTGAAGAACGCTCCATCTTATATAGAATCAAAATTATTGAACAATCTACCGTGGCCAATTGGAGAACGAGCACAGCACACCTCCGTTTGTTAGGCAAATGAATGGATGCACATCTCTATGTTCGACATACAATGGTTTAAAAGCGAAAAATGGAGTGAGGACTAATGAGTCCAACCAGCAGAATAGACAAGCGATTCATTCGAAAAACATGGCGTAAGATGGAGTTTTCCAAATCATTCAAGTTCTTTAGCACCGAAGTGAGATTAGATCATCAAACCATGGAATGTTTAAAAGACTCATACAAAAGCAGTATATGGAAACTTGAAATCAAACATGAAAAAAAGTGCATTCCCATCATTCTTAAAATTTCGAAACCGCTCGAAAAAGACCGGCCGGAAAGCACGGTTGAGAAAAATATATACCGTAAAGGAAAAAAAGTACTTCAGCCGTTCATGCCACTAGTTTATAAAACCAAAAGAAATGTAAACGGACGCGATTTGTGGGTATTCATGGAATACATTGAACCTCTTAGAGGACGGGTGCAGTATAATCCGGATCACTTTGACAAAATCATTCCCACGTTAGCGAAGCTTCACTCCTCTACGATGAATGAACGCTTTAAACAACATGAGCGATTATTCGGTGATTGGCTGCCTCAATTTAGCTCTAATGTTATGAGAGAAGAAAGAAAAAGCATAAATAAGTTAACCTTGTATTATTTAGATGAAGCGATGAAAAACAACAATTTAAAAGAAATGATAAATCCATATTACTCACTCGTGAAGGAACTGCTGCAGAGAGGGCCAGATTATTTCCCGGAGGTAGTTGATGAAGGCTGCAGCATTATCCACGGAGATCTTCACACTGCAAACATAGCGGCCTACAATGTTAAGGAGAAATCGTGGAAAATCAAGTTTATTGATTGGGAAGGCGCAAAATATGCTCCGTGCTGGTTTGATCTCGTCAATTTGATCGGGGTTTTCTTGGCATACCGCCGAGAGTGGGAAGATCAGGAGGAGGTTATAACCCGCCGTTGTGTTCAGCTATATTCGAATGAGATGAGAAGGCATGGAGTTATCTTTAAAACCGATCCATTCAAACTGTATCAGATGGCATTCCTAAAACGAATACTTGAGAAGGGGCTGTATCTGCAGCTGAATTGGGCTGTTACCGGTAAAAAAGAGGCGAAGCTACTGCCGGTGTATTTAGAAAAAATCAAAGTTTTAGGAAAAAAATTGGAGCTTTATTAGTACTTATTCGATTCAATGGATATTAAGTTGAGTACTACTCGGATAACCCGCGTGTTCAGCGGGTTGTTTTGCATTGTTTGAAGAATGGAAGTACCCTAAGCCCATGGACAATGTGTATCTTAGAATCAGTTAGCAGATAGGCGAATCTACCAATTAGCAGCAGAAATTTTCGGCTAATCTTAATCCAATTATTCGCAGAATGTAAAATCATGTGTGCGGAATGTTAAATCGCGTTTTTTTAATGTCATGTCGGAGGTCCTCCACATAGGATATAGAAGGAATACGGAGTGGAGGAACGCGGATATGACAAAAATGGGTAATTCGGGAGGATTCGAGCAAGGTCGTACGGATGGATTTAGAAAGGGAAGAGAAGATGGATATAATAAAGGGCTTGAGGATGCTCAAGCCTTATTGGTAAACCCGCCTCTTAACGATATAAGTCTGAAGTGGCGAGAGCTTCGATGTGCTGATCAGATTGCAAGCCATTTTGGATCTTCTGTTGTTTTAAACGACAGGAATATGGAATGTTTGAAAGAAACATTCAAGAGTGCAATTTGGAAACTCGAAATTACGGCAAACGGACAAAAATATCCGATTATTTTAAAGATATTCAAAGCACCCGTGAACGAACAGAAATTAATCGAGTTAAACATGTACCGAAAAGCAATCAGTATTTTACCGGATCTGATACCTACCATATATTTGATCGTGGAAGGTATGAATGGTGAGGATGTATGGGTATTCATGGAGTTCGTCCCTCAAGTTAAGGGTCAGGTTATCTTTACACCCGATTATTTCGACCGGATTATCCCTTCGTTGGCGAAACTTCACGCACTAACTTATAACGACAATTTTTATAATCATTGGGAAACATTCGAGGAATGGCTTCCGCTTTACGATTCCGAAACCACAACGCTAGAACGCCAGAAGAATCATCAAAAAACGTTGGAATATCTGGATAAGGCCATGGAACGTCCTGAATTAAAGCAGAGATTGGAGTCTACCTATGCTAATGTCCGTACCATGTTACAAAAGGGACCTATTTATTTTCCCGAACTCCTGCAGGCCGGTAAAAGTATCATTCACAATGATCTGCAAACTCCGAATATGGGCTGCCACAATGTAGCTGAAGAGAACTGGAATATTAAATTTATCGATTGGGAAGGCGCACGTTTCTCACCATGCTGGTTCGATATGTTTAATTTAATGGGCGTGTTTTTTGCATACCGCAAGGATTGGAGAGGCGACGAAAATGCCGTGATTGAACGCTGTGCGCCTTTATATGCCGCAGAAATGCTCAAATATGGAATCCGGTTCGATACAGACCCGGTTACGTTATACAAAATGGCTTATTTGCAGCGCGTTTTGGAACGCAGCTTGTTCCAGCAGCTACTTTGGGGTGTGGATGATCTGAAGTCGGTTTATTTATTGGATCATTATTTAGAGAGAATCAATGTGTGGGGCAAGGAGCTCGGGTTATATTAATGCCAATGACTTAGCGGGATAGGATCTGGGTGGCATGAATGGCCAGGTCAATGCTCTGAAAACAGGAGGGAGGTATAGGAATGAATCATGTGTTAACCTATCTAGATTTAGCGGATTCTCTGCTGTGCTCCCTTCCCTCCAGGGCTCGGATTGCAGGAAGCCCGAAGCTCCCATGCAATCGAACCATCCGAATACGAGTCGACAGAACGATGCCCTTTGAGTTTGTTGCCAATTTGATGTCTCCTTTTTGCGGATTATGGGAGGCTGATGTCTGTTTTGATTACTCTGATTATGATAGCGCTCTGTCCGGTATTGGCGGGGAAACTCAGGCGGATGTATATATCATCTGGTTAGATTGGCGGATCTACGCCCGCTCTATGAGTGCACAGGAAGCTGCTCATTGGCTGAATGAACGGATCGATAAACTCCGTATGGTAACGGATAAACCGATCTGGGTAAATAACTGGCCGGAGTCCCTGGAAGACGCAAATAGGGTGCTCAGCTTCCGTGCAAGTGATCGTGGATGGTTCCGAAAGTTAAATTCGTATTTGTTGGAGTCCGTTGAGAACAACACAGGATGTGTTCTGATCGATTTATCCCAATTGGCCCATGAAGGTACCGAATCCTTCTATGATTATCGGAACGAGGAAATCAGCAACTACCCATTTTCCAATCAGGCAACGACGATCATATCCCGTCACCTTGGCGTACATCTCTTACCTGCTTCCTGTGTTCCGAGACTTAAAGCGATTGCCCTTGATCTTGATGATACGCTTTATCACGGGGTATTAGGTGAGGAAGGGGCTGAAGGGGTAACGTTAACGGAAGGGCATCATCGGTTGCAAAGGCTGCTGCTCAAGCTTAAACAATCAGGGGTGCTGCTCACGTTGTGCAGCCGCAATGAAGAAGAAGATGTTAAGGCTCTGTTTGATACCCGGAGCGATTTTCCGCTGAGATGGGATGATTTTGCCGCTGTCTGTGCGAATTGGCAGACAAAAGCAGAAAATCTGAATCGGTTGGCTCAAATATTGAATATCGACCCGTCCGCTTTCTTGTTTGTGGATGACAATCCGGCAGAATTGGTGAAGATGGCCGCTGTATTACCGGAGGTTCGTCTTCTGCGAGCAAAACGAAGCGGTGAAGAAACGATGTTCGGCGTATGTCATTTTCCCGGATTGTATCAACTTCACCAGGATACCATGGCTGTATCCAGAACAACCGATATTCAGGCCAATCAAACAAGGGAGAAGATAAGACAAACAGCATCCGACTATCATTCTTATTTAGACAGCTTGAACATGGTTATAACCATCTATGAGAATGAAGCTTCCCATGTCACGCGGCTGCATGAATTAAGTCATAAAACGAATCAGTTTAACCTGGCATTAAAGCGGATGACAGAAATTGAGGCGAATGACGTTATGAATGCCTCAAAATATATAACGATTACGATTCGCCTCTCGGATATACTGTCAGACAGTGGAATTATCGGCGCTTTTATATGCCGGTTGGATGGTGAGCAAGCGCATTTAATCGAAACGCTTTTTAGCTGCAGGGCGCTTGGCCGTGAGATTGAAACGGTAGCCTTTGCCTGGATCTTGGAGAAATTAATAGATCGAGGAGTGCAGCGTATCCATATCGAAATGGCTCAGGGGCCGCGAAATGCTCCCGCCTTGGACTGGATAAAGCGTTTTGTTATGGGCTCGCCTGAACAACTGTCGCTTAAAGATCTCTATGCACGTGTAAAAGCAGCTTGCGGAAGTCATCCTGCTAGAGTGGAGGTAAATCGATGACTACAGAATTACGCAAACAAATCGGGTCGATCTTATCCGAGGTATTAAACACTGCATTACCGCCTCATGATAATCCAAAGCGGGAAGAGCTGGCGAATTGGGATTCTTTAAAACATATGGAACTCATTCTTCGTCTTGAAGAGCAATTTGATGTTCGCTTCTCCATTAGGGAAGTAGCGGGAATTCAAAGCTTGGATGACATCGCCAAGATCATTGAGGCGAAGTCGTGAAGCACAACATCAAAGTTGAACGCTTCGGGATTCGATTAAGACCCATTACGATGGACGACGCTGATTTTATTTTCAAACTAAGAAGATCCCCTGATTTATCCAGGTATATTGGAGAAATCGACTCTCGTTATTCTACTCATGAATCATGGTTGAAACAATATTTTCACAGAGAAGGCGACTATTACTTCTGCATTGAGCTTCTCTCGGGCATACCTATCGGAACCATAGCGATCTATGATATTGATGGTCAAGCCGGGAATTGGGGTAGATGGATTATTTCCGATTCGATCCCTGCCGCTCCTGCCAGCGTATGGCTTATTTTTCACGTTGCGTTTGATATTCTGGGTTTGTCCAGTGTGTTCTCCAACACGGTTATTGATAATGCGAGTGTCGTTTCTTTTCATGATAACTGCGGTTTGCCCCGGACCGGAATTGAACGTAATGGCCTTACCATTAGAGGCGTTTCCTATGATATGGTTATTCATACGGCTACGAAGGAGAACTGGCCTATGATTCAACAAAGATTAGAGAAGCCTGCAATTTTGGCGGAGCGTCTGCTGAGGGAGAATCCGGAAGAATAATTAACATACATTACGGAATGAAAGAAAATATGACTTGTTTACTGACGACAGCGAAACAACTCGCTGTCTTTTCTGTATATATCAAACGAAAAGAATGACATGGGTAATATGTCTGGTGAATTCGCCGTTTCTCCCCTCAAGCGTATTTCATATTTTATTAGGAGAAGGAAATTCATTATCGTCCGGTATTTCATCATGGATGTTTTTTGAACAAAGACTCAACCTTCAAGAAGGGATGGACAACCAGGATGAGCGAAATTTTGCACAAAATAAGAAGCAGGACGGCTACGGTGGCCGTGATCGGTCTCGGTTACGTCGGACTATCTGTGGCAGTGGAGGCGGCAAGAGCCAATTACAGGGTGTACGGAATTGACATTGATGAGAATAAAACGGAACAGTTACAACGCGGAAAATCGTATGTTACGGATATAAAGGATGAAGATATCGATTCTTTGATCCATCAGCGCCTGTATGCCGTTCATGATTTTTCAGTGCTGGCTGAGGCAGATATCATCATTATTTGCTTGCCAACTCCGCTTAACATCAACAAAGACCCTGACGTTTCCATGATTCGATCAGCCGTTGATTCCATAATCCGGTATGCGTCGAGAGATACACTGATAATTTTGGAAAGCACAACCTATCCCGGAACGACTGAAGAATTAATTAAGAATGTGATTGAAGTCAATACGCAATTGGAAGTGGGAAAAGATATTTTCGTATGTTATTCTCCGGAAAGAGTAGACCCGGGAAACCATAAGTTTAATGTAAAAAACACACCTAAAATCTTAGGTGGAATCACAGAGGTATGTGCAAATCTCGGCATTCAATTTTACAGTTCTTTTTTGGAGAACGTCATTCCTGTAAGCTCAACGGCTGCGGCCGAAATGGTTAAGTTGCTCGAGAACACGTTTCGAAGTGTGAACATTGCGCTTGTGAACGAACTGACGCTCATGTGTGATCGAATGGGGATTAACATCTGGGAAGTGATCGACGCGGCTTCGACCAAGCCGTTTGGTTACATCCCCTTTTTCCCAGGGCCGGGGATCGGCGGGCACTGCATCCCGATCGATCCGACGTATCTGTCATGGAGGGCTAAAAAGTTCGGATTCTATAATAAATTTATTGAATTGGCCAGTGATATCAACAGCAATATGCCCCGATATGTGATATCGCAGATTACGGACATACTCAATGACAATGAAAAGCCTCTAAAAAACTCAAATATTATATGCATTGGAATGGCTTATAAAAAGGATGTCAACGATATGCGCGAATCGCCTGCACTCGAAGTGTTCAGGCTTCTTCAGCAGAAGGGGGCTGCTGTAACCTACTACGATCCCCTCATTCCATGGTTTATAGACAATGGCCACAGGGTATCTTCTATAGAGCTTTTGCCGGATCTCATTGCCTCCGCTGATCTGGTCGTTATTACTACGGATCATAGTACGATCGATTACCAGTTTATTGCTGAGCATGCCGCTTTGCTGTATGACACGAAAAATGTGACTCAATCCATTAAAGGAAATATCGTATTGCTCGGCGGACATAAGCGATTTGGGAAAAGTTCATCCCAGGATGTGTCGATCCAAGATAACGGGGAAGGGAGGGAAGGGATTGATTGATGTTGTCATTTGTGTGCATAACGGTTTGGACGCAGTAAAACTATGTTTGGATTCCATTCAAAAAAATACTACACAAAAAATTAATTTAACTATCATTGATGATGGAAGCGATCAAACCACAAAGCAATATCTGGAACAGTACACACGACAATTTCGCTATAAATTAATTAGACACGATAAACCGCAGGGCTATACTGCTTCTGCGAATGAAGGGTTAAAGCAGTCAACATCGCGATACTGCATACTTCTCAACAGCGACACGATCGTAACCAGTCAGTGGTTGGAAAGGCTTACGGAAACGATGGAATCCGATCGCAGGATCGGTATCGTCGGCCCACTGTCTAATGCGGCCAGCTGGCAATCCATCCCTCATATGGATATTAGACGGAATGGGTTGGGGCCCAACATGTCGATCGAACAGATGGCCGAGCTTGTCTATCAAGCCTCCGATAAGAACTTTCCGAGAGTCATGTTTTTGAACGGTTTCTGTTTAATGATCAAGAAGGAAGTCATAGACAAAATCGGGTATTTCGATGAGAAGAACTTTCCGATAGGTTACGGGGAAGAAGATGATTATTGTCTTCGTGCCCGTGCAGCTAACTTTAAATTAAAGGTTGCCACTCATTGTTATATTTATCATCAAAAGTCGGCAAGTTTTGGAGCCGATAGAAGGAAGCGATTAGCACAGAATGGAATAGCTGCCCTCTTTCGCAAACATGGCGTCGATAGGGTTAGGCAATCGATACAAAAAATGGTCGATCATCGATTGCTCAAAGAAACAAGGGCAAAAATAAAATGGATATTAGCGTGCAGACGACAAATCATGACAGGTGATCAACGAAAAAACGTAATATACACAGCGATAACCGGTAATTACGATAAGCTCCAGGATCCTTCGCACTTGAGCAAGCATTGTGATTACTATTGTTTCACGGATAATCCGAAATTAAAGTCCGGGACCTGGAAAATGATTAAGTTAGATAAGATATTCGCTGATACGGCCCGTCAAGCAAGATGGATAAAAGTTATGCCACACTTATTGTTCCCGACCTACAAACACAGTGTTTGGGTTGACGGGAATATCCGAATTGTTGGAGATATCGATCGGTTTATTGAAAAATATAGCGCCACTTCACCGCTCGTGTTCTACAAACATGCACATCGAAATTGTATTTATAAAGAAGCGGATGCTTGCATTGCCCTCAGAAAGGATAAAAAAGAAGTCATATTAAAACAAATATCCTTGTATAAGAATGCGGGATATCCGAGAGACAACGGACTGATTGAGTCCGGTGTGATCTTAAGACGCCATAATGATCCAATCGTTACCGGGACAATGACCACATGGTGGAGACAAATTATAAGTTACAGTAAAAGAGATCAAATCAGTTTTAATTACGTTGCCTGGAAGCATAATGTTCAATTTACCGCGATCAATGGCAATATCCGTAATAATGAATTTTTTAAATTGAGTAAGCATCACTATAAGCCGGTTATGAAAAGATTGAAGCGCTAGAAATATGTATCCTAGGGGCTGTTGTCGTACAACAGCCCCTTCAACTTCTCCTTAAAAAGGGTAGTGTTCTTGCGCAAGGAGAAGTGCATTATTTAACGCCACCCAACTGCCTGCTTATCATCTCATCCTTCTTCAGTTCTTCTAATACAAAGTCTTTTATCTGGGAAATATTCAGTGGAAGTTTCTTTTTCCTGATCATTCCACCGATGTAGAAGTGGAGGCCGTGAGGAAAAATCGCATCTATATAGTAGAGTTCTTCAAAGGACTTCCCATCAACAAATCTCGCAAAATATTCTTTATAGTGAGAAGACAGCATCATCTTCGGTAACAAAAAGCGGATATCCTTGATCGGAGAGTCAACTCTTGTAAGCTCCAGATCAATGATCCAGACCTCTCCTGTTGCCGTTTTTATTGCGTTTTCATGGTTTAAATCTCCATGTGCAAGCCATCTTCTTTTGTTCACGGATTTGAGATGATCAGCGAGGAAGGACATCCTCCGGGAAGAAACTCTCAAACATTTCTCTGCTAATTGTATACATGGTTGGACATGCTTCCGTATGGAGTGCTGGTCGCTCCACTTCACTAAGTCTTTTAGTTTTAATTCATAGTCAGATATCCACGTATTAATTCCAACCCTCCAGTCTTCTGAACTTTGATTGGATGGGAGTGAACTTGGCCATCTAGCCTGCTGATGAAAATCCCCGATTGCCCTTGCACGGTCACTTATCGATACAGTGCTGCCAGAGATATATCTAGACAAATAATAATGATGCTTACCATGCTTGGTACATAGTTTCTTATGATTCGTGGCGATAACCTCAGGAATTTTTAAACCTTGCTGGAATAGCTTGTTTTGTAAAGAAATTGAAGGGGTGAAGGCTTTATTTGATCTGTAATCCGACTTAAGAACATAGCTTTCTTTATTATCGATTATCTTCCATACCGATTTACTCGGCGCGTTCTGAATCCATTCGATTTTCGGTTTTTTGATGTCATAATATTCGCTAAGAACCAACATTGCATCTTGAATTGTTGGCATGCTATCACCTCTCCATCAGATCATAGGTCATCATCTATTACAGGTCTTATGGTACGTCGATCAGGCCTTGAAAAAGAGATCTCCAATTTTCCGCACACTGTTTGACTGAAAAGTTCTTCGTCACGGCCTTAGCGGCTTTTTGTGATATTTTTATTCGAAGTTTGGGATTTTCGATCATTTCTCGAATCCCGTTGTACCAGCCCTGTTCTGTTTGAGGAACAACATAACCTGTTTCTTTATGGAAAACGCAATCACGGTATACGGGGGATAAGGAATAAATGCCGGGAATGCGGCAGGAAGCATAGTCGCGGAACTTCACATTACTTTTACAGCGGTAGAACAGATTATCGTCCATGGGGGCAAGACCGATATCCCAATTTGCCCGATACAGCTTCTTCATGAATTGGCTGTAATCCTCATTATGTTCCCGATGCGAGATATTAGGATGACCCTTCAATTCTTCAGGACAGTACCCATAGAACTCCAGTCTGACAAAATCTCCGTATTCCTTAAGTATACGCTTCAATGCGGGAATAACGGGTCGGAAAGAACTCTCCTTTTTTGCACCTTCGTATCCGATCACGAGTCGATCTTCCTTTTTCGGATCTCTGAAACTTGGTGCAAATGAAATATCAATGCCCCCTGGAAAATAGATCACTTTAGGATTAAATTGCTTCTTAATCAGTTCGCAAAAGACGGGTGATTCGACTTTGACCATGTGTGCGTTTTTTAGAAAGTAAATATAGGTTTCTTTATAAGCGGGTTTTGAGTATTTTTGGCCAAGAGGAGATGTTTGAGGAATCGCGAGAAAATGGTCGTCAATGACGTATACGGTTTTCTTTCCTTCAAGGCGTGCCCATTCTAAGCATTGAAGCGCTGCAGGCTCAATGCTTCTCAGAAACAAAATAATATCGTATGAAGAAATGATGGACCGGGTTACCTGTTTATGTGGAAGGATCTCAAATCTGCAGTATCCTTGTCCTTCCAGATAACGGAGAGGTGGGAGGAGAATGATTTGGTACGATGCGCTTCTCTTTGGACCGACCACAAGAATTTTTCTCACCTGATCACCTCCAATCAACATTGTTTATAGATGCCCATGCCCTATCGGTTAACTCAGTTGTAAAATAAGAGCTTGCCCTCAACATGAAAGAGGAGAGCAAGCGAAAGAGCGGCTATACATAAGACAAGGAATTAGAACAAGTTATTATCCGTACCTGTAATGGAGAGTTGAGTCGGCGTGTTACCGGTGAACCGATTTCCGAATGCGGTGTTTTCATTGCCTGAAATGACGAGTCCAAAATTTTTGTTGAATTCCATCTCGTTGAATTCCACACTGTTGAACGTCGCGCCAATGGCGATACCGGTTTGGGTGTTTTCATCGGAATCATTGGCTCCAAGATATCCGTTATCCCCACCTGTTGTGATCGAAATGCCGTTCCCTGTATTATTTTCCACGTTGTTGCGTATCAGTACGTTGTTTGCTGCTGCAACGGTGATTCCGCTTGTTCCGTTTTGCGAGACCGTGTTGCCGAATAACAGATTGTTCGCTGCGGTGCTCGAGATGCCGATCGTGCCGTTTTGAGAGACAGTATTACCGATAGCCGCATTATTGGCGCCGGCCAACAAAATACCCACACTTGTATTGCTGAAGGATACATTCTGTACGATCCAGCTGTCGGTGCTTACTACGTTGATTCCTGCAGCGCCTCCTGCGTCTTGAACACTGTTTCTCCACGCTACATGACCGGTACCGGCAGCTAAATCAATGCCAATACCAAGCGTGTTGTTAATGGTATTGCCAATAATGCGGTGATTGGTACCAGCGGTAACATCAATCGCATCGGCCGTGTAGTTTTGAATGGTAAATCCGTTAATTTCAACTCCCGCAGCAGCCGTGACAATGAACGCACTTGTTGCAGCGTTGAGTCCTTGGCGTATCGCTGCACCTTCATGTTTAGCTATAATTTTTACGTTGGAAGTCGCTACAGTCACCGCCGGCTCTGGATACGTTCCATCATTAACCAATACGACATCACCAGCTGCAGCTAATGCTACCGCACTTGCAATTGGCGTGCCTATAGGCGAAGGGAAGACTGAAATAATGGCCATCACTTCTACCTCCTTATATAGAATTGATTAAGGTTTTGTATTCTTAATCTAGTAACAGTTAATGCATTGGGAGAGAGTAATGTAAAGGCAGATGGATGAGATGAAACGCACATTTTTGAGAGGTTGAAAGAACAGATAGGTTAAAGCCTACGTTCCTACTGCCAAGACGTGGATCGTTCTCGAACGACAATGCACGTGGTAATATATGTGCAAAAAAAGTGCTTGTTCCCAACACATGGGTTGAGAACAAGCAAAATTCTACACTGTTAAAGTTCGAATTTAACAGTATGCCGGTCCGAAGCCCATATGATTGTAGGCAACATTTTTTGCGATCCAGTCTTCATCGGCGAACCTGGCCGCGAATTTCCCCATCCGGATTTTGGATCGTGTGAACGTTAACATAGGCATTACCACGCTCGAATTCACGGATCAGGTCTCGAATCGTTCTGCCTTGCAGAGGACCGATCAAATCCTGGTTCGTCAGAACACCCTGAACAACTCCACGTCTTACGGTGATACCGAATTTTGAAGGACCGAACAAGAAGGTGACAATGGGGCCGTTTTGTCCTACTCTTCCAAGATGAATATGAGCTTGCGTCACACGGTTGATGTTTCGAATAACAAGTCTGAATCTTAGCTCGGTACCTGTGCTATTGAGCTGAAATACGATATTACCTGTGGCCCTCGTTCTAACAGGTGGAACCTCATTTCTTCCTAGTAATAATGCCCTAAATGTTCTGATAGGTCTTCACTTCCTTTCTTTTTAATGTACTAGTTTATTCTATGTAGATAGAGTTGGTATGTTTATTGGTCTATAGCTCAACCCAATTTATTTCGCTATCAGGTACGAGTGCCGTTACAGTAAAAAAACCTATACATAAAATGAGGGGGAAGTCTTCTTAATCCAAACTTGGCAGGTGAGAAACATGTTGAAACGAAGTCCTGCGAGTCCCGTTAACAGAAAAAAGAGGAGAAGATCCCTATCCCCGATCAAAAATGCGGAGCTTCCGAGGGTATCCGTCATCATTCCTGCCATGAACGAGTCGAAGACCATTGCGGCAGTCATTCGGCAAGCCTATCAAGTGCACCCCGACACGGAGGTTATCGTTGTTGCCAATGGTTCAACGGACGGTACAGCCGAAATTGCTCAAAGCATCGGAGCGAGGGTGATTCACATGCCCTTTCCGCTCGGTCATGATGTGGGACGAAGTATCGGCGCTGCAGCGGCTAGAGGAGACATCTTGCTGTTTACCGATGCAGACATTGTTATTCAAGCAAGTGATTTGACGCCTTTAACGAAAGCTGTGGAAGATGGTGTGGATGTAGCTTTGAACAAGTATTTGGGTCCAACCGACAAGCATCACGTTCACAGCGTGATCCTCGCCAAGCATACGTTAAACATTTTGGTCTCCAATCCCGAATTGAAAGGAGCTTCTTTAACAACGATTCCACATGCAATGAGCCGTAAAGCAATAAATCAGATTGGTATCGACAATTTGGCT
Source organism: Paenibacillus sp. ISL-20 (assembly GCF_018613005.1). Lineage (NCBI taxonomy): Bacteria > Bacillati > Bacillota > Bacilli > Caryophanales > Paenibacillaceae > Paenibacillus > Paenibacillus sp. ISL-20. The sequence goes on along the minus strand of NZ_JAGGRD010000026.1, from coordinate 50,828 downwards.
GTCCCCCCGAAAGCTCAAGCAATGGCCATTTATAATGGCTTGAAGGTACGAGGGGTCCATTACGTGGATGTGGGAAAAAGAAACCCCAGAAGGGGGAGAACCAAAGGAAATGATCCCCTTGAAACCTTGATCGTTGGGGATCATTTGGAGGCGATAGATTGGTTAATCTCTAAATCCGGCATGCGGGGAAATCGGTCGGATTTCACACGAAAAAGAGAAAGCGTGTGGTGATGGGATGGTGCGAAGAAAGCAGAGACGAGTTATGATGCCAGCCTCATATTCTTTTAGAAGAGCAATGAAGCCAATAAGTAAAAGAACAAGTGCCAAGAACAAACGCAGCCGCCATAAATTAGGGGCGCGGATTTTCAAGAATCGTCTGAGTTCAAACGGAGTTATCGACTATTGGAAAGAGAAAGCATACACTGTCGGTTATCAACAAGCAGTCCATGAAGATATTGAGCGTGAAGATACTGACCCCCATATCAAATTGAATGAGAGTTGGAACCGCTGGTACCATTCAGTTAGGCCGCTACCATGGGCGATTTACCACGCGGCAGCGTCTAAATTTGTGGAAGGACACCGTAAGCATTCTGGAATCTATCCAGGAAATGCAGTACTCCTGCCAACGGACAAAAGAGTAGCGGCAATTGTCTTGGTGATGAACGAGAAAGATACGATTTTACAATTGCTGGAACAGCTTCATCGGCTGCCGCTTCATGAGATCATTTTTGTGGTGAACGGATCAACCGATGAAAGCTTTGAAATGATTCGTAACCAATCGAAAGCGATTATTGTGCACTATAAACAAGCTTTGGGACACGATGTTGGCAGAGCAGTTGGGGCGAAGTTGGCCGATTCTGATATTCTGCTGTTCCTTGATGGAGATGTTCCGATATTAGCCGAGCATCTAGTACCGTTCATCGATGCCATTGAACAGGGTAGCGATATTGCCTTAAATGATATTTCTCCATTGATCGGGATGTTTTCCAAAAGAGACTACGTAACCATAGTTAAGGAGTTTATTAACCGATCCATGGGCAGGGCGGACCTCGAAGCGAATTCGCTTACGGCGGTGCCTCACGCGATCAAGAAAGAAGCAGCGCAGATCATTGGGTACGCCAATTTATCCGTCCCACCGAAAGCGCAAGTCATCGCCCTTGAAAAGGGTTTAAAAATAAATGCACCGGCCAGTGTAGACGTTATTACAAAAAATCGACTCCGGGCTCGAAATGTCGGACTACAGAATGCGGTTTCCGATTTGATCATTGGAGACCACATTGAAGCTCTAAAAACGGCATTCGATTTAAAGGGATCCCGTCTATCTTTTTCAGATCAGATTAGACAAAGGCAGCTTACCAAGGTTTAGAAGGTGGAAGCTATGATAAAAACAAGTATCATTATTCCGACTTTTAATGGAAAGGACCTGCTAAAGGATTGTATTTATTCCATTAAACGTCATACGGAAGAACCCTATGAGATCATTGTTGTGGATAATGGTTCCTCCGACGGTACCGTTGATATTTGCCGTCAAGAAGGGATTACCTTCATTTCATTGGCAAGTAACGTTGGCTTTCCCGCAGCATGCAACAAGGGATTAAAAATTGCAACCGGCGATACGATACTTCTGCTGAATAATGATGTCATCGTCACCCGCAACTGGTTAAAGAATATGTTGAATTGTTTGAACAGCGAAACGAATATCGGCATCGTCGGACCACTTACCAACTATGCAAGCGGCAAACAACAGATCGATATGCCTTATACCAGTTTGGAAGAGATGTCGAGTCAGCTGAATGAACCGGATGCGAAAAAGTGGCATCAGGTGGAACGAATTGTAGGGATGTGCTTCTTGTTCAAACGGGAGTTAATGGACCGCATCGGTCTGCTGGACGAACGTTATTCACCTGGTCATTTTGAAGACGATGATTATTGTCACCGGGCCAGGAATGCGGGATATACGTTCAGGATAGCTGGGGATGTCTTTGTTTTTCATCATGGAAGTGCCAGCTTTGCCAAGCAGGACATGAGTAAAGTGAAGCATCTTGTTGATATAAACAGACAGAAGTTTATTGATAAATGGGGCGTCGATCCAACGATCTATGTATAATTATATAGTTTGCGAAAGGAAGGGTTATATGAAAGGCGTCATTCTGGCGGGAGGTACGGGCACCCGTCTTTATCCATTGACCAAAGTCATAAATAAACATCTGCTGCCTGTCGGGAAAGTTCCGATGATATGTCACGGAATAGAGAAATTCAAAAAAGCGGGTATTGAAGATATTCTCATTGTGATCGGCAAGCAATCTGCGGGTTTATATATAGACCTGATCGGCAGTGGAAAAGAGTGGGGAGTAAATGCCACGTTTAAAATCCAGGAAGAAGCCGGGGGGATTGCCCAAGCTTTATACCTTGCCGAACCGTTCGTAACACCAGGCGAAAAGTTCGTGGTACTTCTTGGGGATAATCTGTTTGAAGATCATCTAACCACTTATGTTCAAGATTTTGAAAAACAAGCCGATGGGGCGCGTGTGCTTCTGAAGAAAGTTCATGATCCAAAGCGATACGGAGTACCAGTCTTGGAGAAAGACAAAATCGTAATGATTGAAGAAAAACCGGAGGAACCCCAATCTGATTATTGTGTAACCGGTATTTATATGTATGATTCGACTGTGTTTGAAACGATCCGAGCCATTAAACCATCGGCACGAGGTGAATTGGAAATAACAGACGTTAACAATGTGTACGCGTCGAAGGGGAAACTTACCTATGACATTTTAGAGGGGTGGTGGACGGATGCAGGAACCTTCCAGTCCTTATACCAAGCCAGCGGCCGATTGTAGAGAACTCAATATTTGGAATGAATAAGTCCGGAGGCATGACTGCATGAGAATAATGAATGATCATTTGTTGTTTCAGGGAGAGGAACAATCGGCTCACGTGGAAGGATACAGAAACGGTTTTACAGAGGGGCGGAGAGAGGGGTACCGGATTGGTTTTTCCGATGCAGTTATACAATCTTTACCCAAGGAAGAGGAGCCGGTCCGGGATCTCCGAATTCTCTATGTCACTACAGGCATTGGCGTTCCGTATCCTGCGCTTGATCAAGCGGTGACTGAAGCTTTAAAGGTATTGGTTCGAAGTCTTTCGGTTGCAAATCCTTCAGATGATATCGTTCTTTTGGCTAAGAAATTTCAGCCGGATCTAGTACTAGCGTTAAACGGAGTTGTTTTGGAAGCTGATACGCTCAAGGAGCTGCGGAATAGCGGATTTAAAACGGCCATTTGGTTTACTGACGACCCGTACTATACGGACTGGACGGTATCGATCGCTCCCCGTTACGATTACATTTTTACGCTTGAATCAAACTGCATATCTTTTTATCGAGATTTAGGTTGTGAGCACGTCTATCATTTGCCTTTTGCAGTCAATCCTAATGTATTTTACCCGATGCATGTACCCACCTCATATCAAACCGATATCTGTTTTATTGGAACAGCGTATTGGAACAGAGTGGAGTTAATGGATCATCTCGCCCCGATTCTGAAAAATAAAAAAGTGGTTATCTCCGGATGGTGGTGGGACCGGATGCAGCATTACGCCCAGCTGTCTGACAAGATCAAGCTCGGAGATTGGATGACGCCAGAGGATACGGCCACCTATTATAATGGTGCCAAAATTGTGATCAACCAGCACCGTTCATCAGATGATGATACGATCAATGCCAACAGTAGAAAAGTACAGGCGCTTTCCGTTAATCCCCGCACATTTGAAATATCCGGCTGTGGCACGCTTCAGTTATCGGATATCCGCCATGATATGAGCCAGTTATATTCCCCTGGATCGGAGATAGAGACCTATGGTTCTTATGGTGAATTGATGGATAAAATCGACTATTATTTGCGTCATGAGGAAGAGAGACAGCGAATTGCGTTGAACGGCTTGATGAGAACAAGAAAGGATCATACCTATCATAAACGTTTGGGTTTGATGCTTCGTACTATTTTCCCCTAGTTGTCTGGTCAAAATGGATTGTTATACCCGTTTCCTAATGAATTCTAAAGAATATATTGTGCGTAAGACGGGGTGATCATCATACGGCAGCACTTAGAAAAAAAAAGAAAAAGGTTGGTAAAGAGGCGACCTAAGCGGAAGTTAACTCTTCAAAGAACAAAAGCCCTTGCACCAAACGAGTGCACCCAGAAATTGCTGGAGCAAGCTGCAGCTTCTTTTAATGAAGGCTTTGATACCGGCTATGACGAGGCCATGATGCGGTCGCAGCATTCCGTACCCGAAACGAAAGTCAAACCAAGCTCGGGAGAGGGGTACGCGAAGGGATACTATGATGGAGGAGATGGGATCGTGGACTCGATTCTCCCGGAGCTCGAGGTTCTCCCCGAAATTTCGGTGCGCCAGATTATTGAAGAAGGGATGAAGCAACTGAGTTCTCAGTATTATCGTCTGATGAGCGCGGCGGAAGTTGCGGGAAGGATTAAAGAAGCTTTAGATTCAAGTTCCCGGCTGTCTGTAATCCGTTTAGGGGATGGAGAACTGCTTACGCTTGCGCAAGAAATGGTTTTGAACGAGGATGAGGTCCGGAAAGAAGGCCATTTTTTAAGCTATGCCGGTGTTAGTTTACCTGATCTAAAAGCAAGGGATATGCTGGCAGCCTCTGTTAGAAATGCAGATATTGTCGGAATTCCCAAATTAAGATTGTCAAACTTTCAACCTCTGTGCTTTTCCGTGTTTAAAGCTCACGGCATTGATTATCGAAAGTTACAGCTAACGTTATCGACAGTCAACTATGCATTACATTTGGAAGGTTTGTTGCCTGGGATCCTAGCAGGACGTCGAGTTCTCGTTGTGGGCAATTCTGCTCCTGGTCTTTCACGGGTGTTGTCAGATCGTGGAATCAAGGTGACTGGCACGGTTGCTCCCGTTGAAGGAATGAACGATATTCCCAGAACAATGGATGAAATTCGAAGTCGTCCATTCGACATCGCTCTTGTGGGTGCCGGCATTCCGGCTGTTATCATTACAGAGCGCATAGCCTCAGAGCTCGGGAAAGTCGCCATTGATTTCGGGCATTTGGCTGATTCATTAACCAATGGAGAGTCAACCTTATGAATCAGATGAGCAATCATAAAAGAAATGGTTACAACGACGGATTTAACAAAGGATTCAATTCCGGCTACAAGGATGGATATTCCCGTGGGCGGCATGTGGGAATAACCCAATTCACAAATGTCTTCCAAGGTACAAGTATCATTGTGCCGACCTATAATCAGCTTGACTATTTAAAAGAATGCATTGAAAGTATCCTCCACTATACTGATGTGCCGTATGAACTCATTATTATTGATAATGCATCTGATGACGGCACAGCAGAATTTCTCAAATCTTCCCAAGGACTCCGCTTTCAAATCAATGAAGAAAATTTAGGCTTTGCAGGTGCTGTCAATCAGGGACTTATGATGGCAAAAGGAACAACATTGATGATCTTAAATAATGACTCCGTTGTAACGACCAACTGGCTCTCGAATTTGCTCAACTGTTTGCAAAGCGACTCACGGTTCGGAATTATCGGACCGGTGACAAATTATATCAGCGGAGATCAACTGATCCATGTGAGCTACCAAGATATAGCGGAGATGCAGCAATTCTCTAAATCATACAATCAATCTAATGCGAACAGCTGGATCGTGACAGAACGATTGACGGGTTTTTGCATGTTGATTCGGCGAGATGACTTTAACCGATTGGGTTTTTTTGACGAAGGTTTTGAGATTGGAAACTGTGAAGACGACGATTATGGGCTGCGTGCCCGGCTTCTTGGCATGCAGCTAGTTATAGCAAAGGATACGTTTATTCATCATTACGGCAGCGTCAGTATGAAGACGTTAAATTCCAAATTCGAACAAGTGTATGCAAATAATCTTACGTTCTACTCCAGTAAATGGGGAGATCCCCATGATATGTTGTCCCTGAAGTGGCAGCAAAACATGAACAGCGCTATGAAGCTGCGTACCATTGATTTGTATCCGACATGTATCTTCGTGAGAGGCGCCAATTCGAAAACGTATTGGATAGAGAATAGGGTCAGGTATCCGGTTCATGGTGCCAGCGGAATTCAGCCAGTCCGAGTCTCACAGGTTGATCTGCGTTGCTGGCCGCTTGGGGATGGTATTTCTGCGGAGGACGCCATTGGGCGTATGAAGACTGTATATTTCTCATCGGATTCATGGGAGCAAGAAGGCAGGCTGATCAAACTTAAGAATGGCAGTGTTTATCAGTACAAGGGGAAGAGACTGCACCGATTCATGAATCGGCTCGCAGTGGCTGCTTGGCACCTTGATTCTTACGAGCCATTGCTAGTGAACGAGCAAGAGGTTCAGAAATATGAGGAGGAAGTTCCGATCATTTCTCCTCCGGTAATTAAGGCAGATAACATTTAATAAAGAGCAGAGGGTGAGATGGATGAAAGCACGGAGAAAAAATGGCGGTGCATCGTTGCGATTGAAAAGAAAAGGTATCCATGGAAGAGGTTTAAGAGGTAAGGGGATAAATAGAGCTTCTGGAGGAAAGAGAAGGAGGGGGCCGGGAAGCATAGCTCCGGTTCAAAATGCAGTCGACTATAACCAATCCTATGATGCGGGGTTTGATAAGGCGTATAACGAAGGATTTAACGTTGGTTATGCGGAGGGTATGGAGGCCGGTCATCAAGAAGCTTATAAAGGAGAAGGATAAGATGGCTTTAAGAAAAAAAACAAGGCCTCGAAAGCGAGTTGGAAAAGGAAAACGCCAACCTGTTCGTCTTAGCGCATACCAAATAGGGAGTATGGATGGTTTTCAGCGAGGAAAAGAGGAAGGTTTTGCACAAGGGCGTGCGGAAGCCCAGAAAAGGTCTCATAACGCTGTGGCCGTTATCGAGTCGGAGCTGCCAAAGATGGATGTTCTCGTTATCGCGGCAGGCATGATACCTTCGCTTGAAATCGGCGTTATTCAGCCCCTTAGTGCACTGAAAAAACAAGAGAATCTACAATTCGATGTGAAATTGGAAACTGATGTGACCCATGAAATGATTGCTGCTGCAAACACGATCGTATTTGTTCGTAATGTTGAGCCAGCCGCCTATGCATTATTGGAGTTGGCCCATCAGCTGAAAAAAAGAACGGTATATGTTATTGACGATAATTTCTTGGAGATTCAGCCGACGACTTCGGTGGGGGAATATTATAACGATCCGATCCGAAGAGAGACGTTTATTAAGTTTTTGAAAAACACGCAAATCATTAAAGTAGATGCGCCTGATCTCGGCACCTATATTCATGAGCGATACAATAGGCATGTCATTTATTTCCCTGCCAGCATCGACTTTGAGTGGCTGGATCAGCACGAGAGGAGAGATAAGAGTCAGGAGCAAGTTGTCATCGGTTATGCAGGAGGGGACAAAGAGGAAGATTTCGTTCCCGTCATTTCCGCTCTGAACAAAATTCTGGATTACTACGGGGGATTTGTGAGATTGGAATTTTTCGGCTACCTTCCGCCTTCACTGGCTGAACATCCAAGCGTTAAATATGAAGGTGGGGGGATGGAATACAAGGAGTTTATGAAGAAGCTAAATCAGAGCAACTGGAACATCGGAATTGCACCTCTTGCGAATAATTCATTTAACAAGGGGAAAACGAATACAAAATTCCGTGAATACGGTGCCTGCGGAATTCCAGGTATATACTCGAAGTCTCCTGTTTATATGCATTGGGTCGAGCAGGGCGAAACAGGCTACCTGGTTGAGCATAACGAGGAGCATTGGTATGAGGGAATCAAGGCGATCATAGAAGATCCAGCGATGCGGCAGCGAATCAAGGAGAATGCGCAAAGGGCAGCTCGGCAGCATTTTGCACTTCAGACATGCATCGATAATTGGAAGAAATTTATATTCAAAATGTAAAATCGGGGGAGAGAGCGGGAACATGGGGAAAAGAGGGGATATGAACGTTCTCATCATCGGATCGGATAAAATCGCTTCCTATAAAATCGGCATTGAGCAGCCGCTTCGCCATCTGCAGAAGATGGGAGTCTGCGAATTTGACGTCAGATCCGATAATGAGATGGACAGATCAAGGCTGGCTGAAGCGGATATCGTGCTCTTCTTCCGAACGGTTCAGCCTGAAGCATATAAGTTTCTGGAGATGGCCCGGGAGATGGGAAAAAAAACGGTGTACGTGATCGATGACCATTTTATCGCAATGTCCCCGGGATCGGATATGGGAAGATACTACCATGATTCTTCACGAAGAAAGACGTATGTTAAATTTCTGAAAAATGCTCAAATCGTAAAGGTAGCTTCCGGTTTTTTTGCCAAACATGTTGATACGCATTTCGGTCCCCAAAAAATAGTGTATTTTCCGGGAAGCGTTGATTTCGCTGCTATCTCCGGGTTGAAAAAGAACCGCAATGAAGAAGGTAAAGTTGTGATCGGGTATGAAGGCGGAAAAAAACAGGCGGCTTTTGAACCGGTTACCAGTGCATTGATTAAAATCATCGGGAAGTATGGGGATAAAATCAAAATGGAGTTCTGCGGGTACGTTCCTGATGAACTCAAAGATAAGCCACAGGTTTTTACGGAATCCTATGATGAAAACTATAAAAACTTTCTAAAGCGTCTCTACCGGTCCAACTGGGATATCGGGTTGGCGCCGTTGGAACGAACGCTGCTGCATGATTGCAAAAGCAACAATAAATTCCGAGAATATTCCGCCTGTAGGATTCCGGGAATTTATACTTCCTCTCCAGCTTACGAAGAATGGGTGACCGGAAAGGAAAACGGTCTGATTGTTTCCAGTACTGGTGATGATTGGTATGAAGCTATGGTCCAACTGATAGAGCAACCGGAACTGCGCCAGAGCATTGCAGAACATGCCGAACAAGTAGCGTGGGCAAATTTTTCAGTGGAAGCTTGCGCCGAACGATGGCGCTCACAAATTCTAATGTCGGAATAACAAGGATAACGAAAGGGGAGGTTCACTTGGACCATAAGCTGATACCTGTTCTTCAACCGAGTATAGGTCAAGAGGAAATTGACGCTGTGTCGGATGTTTTACGGTCCGGATGGCTTGGTCTTGGCCCCAAAACGGAACAGTTCGAGCAAGAATTCGCCAAGTATGTCGGCAGCCGTTTTGCGGTTGCGCTTAACTCCGGTACGGCTGCACTCCATCTAGCCATGGACATTTTGGGGATTGGGCCCGGTGACGAGGTAATCGTTCCTTCTATCACGTTCATATCCACTGTCCATGCCGTTAGTTATGTGGGAGCAACGCCGGTTTTTGCGGATATTGAACCCGATACGATGAACATATCTCCGGCAGATATCGAACGGAAGATTACGGATAAAACAAAGGCAATTATCGTTGTTCACATGGGCGGGCATCCCTGCGACATGGATACGATCCATGAGTTGGCGAATTCCAGAGGCATCAAGGTAGTGGAAGATGCTGCGCATGCGTGCGGCGCGGAATATAAAGGCAAAAAGATTGGCTCCATTAGCGATATCACCTGCTTCAGTTTTCACGCAGTCAAAAATTTGACGAGTGGTGAAGGCGGGGCGATCACCTGCAATACAGAGTGGATGAATCGTAAGCTGCGTGAGAAACGGTGGGTTGGTATCTCCCGGGATACATGGATACGATCGTCGCATGAAAAGGTGTATGCATGGCAGTATTTCGTTGATGACGTAGGGTATAAATATCATATGAATGATATGCAGGCTGCAATCGGGCTCGTTCAGTTAAAAAAGCTGCACCAATTGAACGGAAGACGAAAGGAAATAGCGGCTCACTACCAATCCGAATTAAATGACTTGGAATGGCTGGAACTTCCTCAGGAACAAATGTATGCTCATAGCTCCTGGCATTTGTTCCAAGTTAAATTCAGCAAAGAAAACTCGAGAGATCGCATGATTGGCCACTTGCAGGAACACAATATCGCGACGGGTGTTCATTACTATCCATGTCACCTGCATCCTAGCTACCTGCATTTAAAAGCCATCGTGCCGCTATCCTCAGAGATCTGGAAAAGAATTCTAACTCTTCCCATTCATCCGAATATCACAGAAGAGGATATGGATCGGATCATAACCCGTATAAGGGAGTTTAAGCCATGAGAAAACTGTTGGTTCTAGGTGCAGGAATCTCTCAGCTTCCATTAATCGAAACTGCGAAAAGAATGGGGTTGTACGTCATTGTTGTGAGCCGCTATGGAAACTACCCGGGATTTGCCCAGGCTGACAAGGTTTATTATGAGGATACAACCCATATGGATAAGGTAGTTGAAATCGCCCGTCTTGAAGGAATTCATGGAATCTGTACAACGGGCACGGATGTGGCCGTCAAGTCGATTGGCAAAGTAGTGGATGAATTGGGAGTTAGCGGATTGAGTTTTGAATCCGCTCAACTCTCTTCAAATAAATGGAAGATGAAGCAGGCTTTTATGAAACATGGCGTTAGAACGGCCAGGTTTCTAAAAGTCAAAACATTAGAGGAAGCTTACAGCGCTTTCGAAGTATTGTCACCACCTCTCATCTTTAAAGCAGTGGACGGTGGAGCAAGCAAAGGCATTGTAAAGGTTGCGGATGTCGCCCATGTAGACTACGCCTTTGAAACAGTTAGAAAGGATACGAAATTGGGTTTTTTTATCGTTGAAGAGTTTATTGAAGGAACTGAGTTTGGAGCACAGGCTTTTGTTTACGACAACCAAATTCGATTTATTATGCCTCACGGAGACTTTGTCTTTTATGGAGATACGGGAGTTCCCATCGGTCATTATGTCCCTTACGATTTACCTGAAGAAGTGCAGCAGGATCTGTTTTCCCAGTTAAAACAGAGTATCGAAGCGTTACAATTAAATAATTGCGCAATTAATGCGGATTTTATTTTGAAAGACGGGCATGTGTATGTTCTTGAAATCGGCGGCAGAGCGGGAGCGACCTGCTTACCCGAACTGGTGTCTACTTTCTACGGATTCGATTACTATGAGCAGATGATCAAAGCTGCTCTTCATATGAACCCGAGTTTTCCTGCTCATGCTTCACAGCCATGCGCGTGTGAACTTCTGATATCCGACAAAGACGGGGATATTACTGGAATTGTGAATGGAAATGATAAGCATGAGAATATTATTCAGATATCCTTTGATTACCATCTAGGAGAAAAGGTAAATAAATTCAGGGTTGGCACAGACCGAATCGGCCAGATTATCGTAAAAGGGAATCGTTTGGAAGAAGTATTGAGTCTGCTGGAAGAAGTTAAGGAAAAAATAAGAATCGAACTAGGTTAGATCCTATAATCACTGTAAAATCTCGATCTGTAATTACGATCGGGATTTTTGCATTGGTGAGAGTGCTGCCTATATCCTAACTTGGGATTAGACATATAAATAATTAGGGGTGGCAGACCGACGTTGGCGGTAAACCTTTCTCTAATACATGTACCGGAGGCAGCAGATGAAAATCACGGATACAAAGCTCAAAGGTGTGAAGCAGATTGAACCGGCAGTGCATCAAGACCATCGAGGATTTTTTATGGAAAGTTTTAATGATCGAATCCTTCAAGAATACGGCATTAAGGAAAGTTTTATTCAGGACAATCACTCGATGTCACGCGAAGCGGGTGTTATTAGAGGCCTTCATTATCAGCTGTCTCCCAAGGGACAGACGAAATTGATCCGCGTTGTTAGTGGAGCGATCTATGACGTGGTTGTTGATATTCGGCTGGGTTCTCCTACCTATGGACTATGGCAAAGTTTCATTTTGTCTGAAACAAATTATCATCAACTCCTCGTTCCCAAAGGATTCGCCCATGGCTTTTGTACCCTTGTTCCGGATACTGAAGTCATTTACAAGGTCGACGCCTATTATTCGCCAGAGCATGATCGAGGTATTGCCTGGAACGATCCGGATCTTAATATCGATTGGCCTGCGAACAAACCTGTTCTTTCTGACAAAGATTCGAAGCATCCTCTCTTGGCTTCGGCGGAAAATAACTTTAAATATGAAGGGTGAGGTAGCATGAAGATTGTTGTCACAGGCGGGGCGGGATTTATAGGTAGCAACTTTATTCGATATATGCTGTCTCAACATCCGCATGACGAATTTATTAATGTGGATTTATTAACTTATGCCGGAAATTCAGGCAATCTAATGGAGGTGCAGACGAATCCTCAATATCGCTTTGTGAAAGCGGATATAAGAAACAAGGTGGCAGTAGAACCACTCTTCAAAGAGGGGATTGATGCGGTAGTAAATTTTGCAGCTGAGTCTCATGTCGATCGCAGCATTTTGCACCCTGAATTATTTGTCATGACGAATGTGATTGGAACTCAGACGCTCCTCGATCTGTCCAGGCAATATGGTGTCAGCAAGTTTGTCCAGGTTTCTACGGATGAAGTCTACGGGACGCTTGGAGCCACTGGATTATTTACTGAAGAATCACCAGTTCAGCCCAACAGCCCTTATTCTGCAAGCAAAGCGGGCGCCGATTTGCTTGTACGGGCTTATTATGAGACGTTCGGCTTGCCAATCAATATTACTCGCTGTTCAAACAATTACGGCCCATATCAGTTTCCGGAAAAATTAATACCTCTTATCATCTACAATGCTGTGCATAACAAACCCCTTCCGGTGTATGGCGACGGTTTGAACGTACGCGATTGGCTGTACGTAGAGGATCATTGCCGGGCAATCGATCTGGTTTTGCGCCGCGGCGTTGATGGAGAAATATATAATATTGGAGGACATAACGAAAGGAGTAATTTGCAGGTCATCCGAACGATCCTGACTGAGTTGAACAAACCTGAATCATTGATCCAGCACATCGAAGATCGCCCGGGACATGATCGTCGTTATGCGATTAATGCTGATAAGATAAGGAAGGAGCTTGGTTGGACTCCCCAATATAATTACGAGAGCGGAATTCGCGCGACGATTCGATGGTATCAGGACAACATAGCTTGGCTTGAACAAGTTCTAACACCGCTAGGAGAGCAAGGTGATTAAAGGGCTTGCCCTAATTTGTTTTCGTTTAGCTGAATAAGACCAAGAATTTATAATGGAATGAAACGCCGATGCTGAATGCTTTAATCGGCGTTTTTTGGTGCATTAAAGGTCTAGTTAGCATTTATCTTCCATGTTAAAACCTTTCAGCATACCACTTCTGCCGCAAGGTCATCCTATACGATGTTACTACACTCATTATAGAGATGGAGGATGAATCATGATTAAATCCAAGGCCCTCAACCTGACCGTCTCCACGGCATTGCTGCTCAGTATGGCTGCAGTAGCAGGATGCGGTAACGCCAATGACGGCAACACGACACGTACGAAAAATGTGGACGGTGGCCGTATCGGTGTGAATTCCGTACGGAATAACCAGAATGTCCGCAGTACGCAGCAGCATGACCTGACGAACCTGAAGTACAGCAAAACGCTGTCCAAAAAAGTGTCAGATATCAGTGGTTTAGGTACAGCCCACGTATTCGTGACGAATCGCAATGCGTATGTCTCGCTGTCCAGGGAGGGCATGAACACCAACAACACCAACAACACCAACAACATCAACGGTCATGTGACGGGTATGAGCACGGGTGCAAATCGTGCCACTGACCGTACGATGACGGGCACGAACACAACGAATGTTAGAAATCGTACCTTCGGCACTTCAAGTACAGGCAGCGTAGGTCTTCTGCGAGGCATGGCAAATGATACAAGACGCGCAGTGGACAATACAACAGGTCTTGGAACAGGCCTAGGCCGTAATGCCGATAACCGCGGCTTCGGTGTAAACGGAACGACAACCAATGGCGGATTTGGCGGCAGCAATTATAATACGTTGAACGGTACACGCACGAATGGACTGATGGGTACTAACGGCACACGTACTAATGGACTTATGGGTACTACCGGTACACGCACTGATGGACTTATGGGTACTAACGGCACACGTACCAATAACCTTAACGGAACCAACGGTACGACAAATAACACTTATATGGGAACAGGCATCAATGGCGTTCCTTATGGCACTTACAACAATAATAATATGGGTATGATGAGCACTCGTGAAGAGGTTCCTCAGCATGTTCGTCATGAAGTAACGAGCAAGATTCGCAAAACCGCTCCACATATCAGTCAAGTATATGTTTCCACAGATGAGGGATTTTATCAGCATGCCAATCGTTTTGGAACGGACGGTCATGCAGCGAACACAGTTGGAACGCTTTCGCGCGATTTCGGCACATGGATTAACCGTGTATTCCCGCTGAATGTAGGCGGTCGTGACGGCATGAACGACACCCGCGGCAACTTGATGAAGAATGATACGGATGACGGTTGGTTTGGCGGTAATCGGAACAGCCGGTAAAACCTCTATATCAAAAGGAGCTGCCCTTTAGGAATGAAATTATCCCTAAAAAGGCAGCTCCTTTGCTTTGTTTGCTATAGATTAATGTTTGCGTTGTCCTTGAATCCAAACGCTTTGAAGCTCTAGATCACTTGAAAGGATTAGCACGTCGGCAAGCTTGCCGGCTTCAAGAGAGCCTGTAAGATCAGCGATGCCGATTTTTGTGGCGGGATTCAGACTTCCGACGCGGGAAGCCTGTTCAATGCTCAATCCAACCTCTCGGACCAACAGCTGAAAGCCTTTGATCATCGTCAGCGTACTGCCAGCCAGACTGTCTCTGTTGCTCTTGAGCGTGGCGATGCCGTTCTCTACAACAACCGGCAGGTCACCCAGCGTATATTCGCCGTCAGGCATACCGGTAGCGGACATCGCATCGGTAATCAGAATTAGATTTCCGTCCTGCTTCATGCGGGCTAGAATCCGAATGGCAGCGGGGTGAACATGGATACCATCAGCAATAATCTCGCAGCTTAAGCGATCATCACTCAGCATTGCGCCCACCACGCCAGGCTTGCGGTGATGCAATCCTGTCATCGCATTAAACGTATGCACGCCATGGCTAAGACCTGCTTCCACGGCGGCTTCGACTTCCTCATAGGTGGCATCCGTATGCCCCAGAGCGGCTACGATCCCGTGGTTGTTCAGCCAAGAGATGGCCTCTAGCGCTCCCTCACGCTCCGGTGCCAGCGTCACCTGGCGAACTAGGTCAGGGTAAGTGGATACCCACTCTTCCAGCCAATCGATATTAGCATGGACGATATGCTCCGGATTTTGTGCACCAGGCCATTTTGGGCTGATAAAAGGGCCTTCCAGATGTACGCCTACCAGTCTTGTGTAAGGCATATCTTGGCTCTGGTAGTCGTTAACTTCTTGCAATACATGGTCGATAGCTGCCTTAGGGGCCGTCATCGTGGTAGCAAGCATGGCCGTAGTGCCCTGAGAGCTGTGGAACGACGTGATTTTATCCAGGACATCCTTGGTGGCATCCATGAAATCTTCACCATTACCCCCGTGTACGTGGATATCAATAAAACCGGGAATAATGTAGCCATCCGGTTGATTGATCACTTCCGTTGCTGCCTGCTTCAGATCAGCAGGGAGTCCGGAAGCATCACCGGCGTATGAAATGCTCTCTCCTTGAATGACCAGCACGCCGTCTTTGCAGATGCCGTTTGGCGTCAGGACTTGACCATACAGCAGTTGGACAGATTCTTTTCGTTCGCCACTCATACCAGCAGTCTCCCTGCGCCTTGATCCAGAAGGACAACTACGTTCGGATGACATTGAAGCAGCGATGCCGGACACTCTGTGGTAATTGGTCCTTTCAATGCGCGGTGAACAATTTCCGCTTTATCCTCACCACGGACGAGGAGAAGGATTTGACGGGCTTTCAGGATCGTAGCAACACCCATCGTAATCGCATGGGTTGGCACATCATCCAGGGTAGGGAAGAACCTTGCGTTGGCGTTACGTGTTTTCTCCTGCAGCTCAACCACATGCGTACCGCCGCTTAAGGAATCACCAGGTTCGTTGAAACCGATATGTCCGTTATGTCCAAGGCCTAGAAGCTGGAGATCAACCGGGCCAAATTCTTCCAGTATTTTATCGTAATTCAAGCATTCTTCTTCCGGATTGTTGGCATTGCCGTTCGGTACATGGGTCCGTTCGATCTGGATGTCCACATGATTAAAGAACTTCTCATTCATGAAGGTGCGGTAGCTCTCCGGATGATTCTCGGGAAGGCCTACATATTCATCCAAATTATAGGTTGTGGTTTGGGCGAAGCTGACCAGACCTTGACGGTTCATTTCAATCAGCTTGTTATAGAGCCCGACTGGCGTGCTTCCTGTAGCTAGTCCCAGCGTGGCACGCGGATTGGTGTGGAGCAGACTGGAGATCTGGTTAGCGGCTGTTTGCACAAATTGTTCTTCATCGCGGAACGTATAAATATTCATTGGTTATTGTCCTCCTCGGCTTTTGCGATAGTTTTGAACATTAAGATATGATTGCTCCAGACGGGGAATATACGTAGAGAAGTCCCGACTGGCCATACCCATGAACAGGATGTCAATAATGTGAAGCTGGGCGATACGCGAAGCCATGTCTCCCCGGCGCATTCCTTCCTCTAATGAAGATGAATACAGTGTGATGTCTGCCAGAGCGGAGATGGCACTGCTTCGGTACGACGTGATGCTGACCGTGAAGGCGCCGGCGTCTTTGGCACAATTCAACGCATCGATGGTCTCTGGCGTTTCGCCGGAGTATGAAACAGCCACGGCAACATCGCCTGAAGTCAGTGTGGAGGCGGATGTGATCTGCATATGCGAATCTGCAAAAGCCGTGCAGTTTTTGCCGATCCGGATCAGCTTCTGGTAGAAGTCCTGTGCCACAATGGAAGAGGTAGCCACTCCGTACAGATCAATTCGCTTCGCGCGGCATAGGGCATCCACGGCACGCTCCAACTGACCCAAATCGAGCAGCTCTGTCGTATCCCGGATCGAAGTCAGATGATTGGATTCAATCGCCTCAACGATCCCGGCAAGCGGGTTGCCGGCAACGATATCCTGGTAGCGCGTATTTCCCGTGCGCGAAGCCATTTCGGCATGTGCGATCTCCGCGGCGAGCTTGAGCTTAAAATCAGGATACCCCTTACACTGAAAGTTCTTACAAAAACGGGTTACAGTGGCAGCGCTGACCTCACACTGCTCTGCAAGATCTTTAATGCCCATATGCACAATCTCGGATGGAGCTGTCAAAATAAACTCTGCGAGTCGTCGTTCTTGACGGGGCAGACTTTCCTTTTCGACAGAAATAATATGCAAGATTGGTGTCATCAAAAGCCTCCTTCAAGGTTCCCGGTGAGCTTATTGTTGGGCATAACGAATGGGATTCTAGTTTTGAAAATAATTTTTAAAAACACGAAAAAATAAAGAAAATAATTTTTACACCCTCATCATAGACCAACATTCGAGAGGAAGCAAGGACAAAAATCGCCTATACGGGCCAATCGCCCAAATTGTTGGCCTCTTTCGCACCTTCCCCCCTGATCTGACATAAGATGAGTTGACTGTATCCCTTACCCTTGTTAGACCACACATACCCGGGCAAGGAGGGGTGACACCATTGAAGGGGACCGACCACAACAGTAAGTTCTTGTTAACCCACCGTGAACGCGAAGTATTTGAATTGCTAGTTCAGGATAAAACGACTCGCGATATCGCCGGGCAGTTGTTTATTAGCGAAAAGACGGTGCGTAACCACATCTCCAATGTCATGCAGAAGTTAAACGTCAAGGGCCGTTCGCAAGCTGTCGTTGAGTTGATAAAACTCGGTGAGTTGAAGATCTGACACCATGCCGGTTGCATGAACGAAAGCACAGCGAAAGCCTTCCTTCCCGTAGCAACGGGAGTGAGAAGGCTTTTTTGTGTTTTCATTCCGGGAACCCGGTTGTATTTTGTGATTGGGAATGCGCCCGCACCGCCATTACAAATAGAGATATGTTAAAATGTTCGCAGTTGGTATTAGATGTAGCGACGTCGTTTATACGTGATCATGGGGTGCGAATCTGTTAATCGTTTTGTAGGTATTTTGTACAAATAGCCTGTACATGTCGGAGGTGAAATAAACATGGATTGGATGATCGGGACCGGAGTGGTTCTAGTTCTTCTTGTAATTGTAGGGTTCAGGCGCAAAAAAAGCAGCGGAAGTGAGCGTAATGTCATCCATTTAAAAACAAAAACGCGAACCCGGAGCGGACAGGATGGACAAGCGTGCAGTAAATGCCGCCGCAAGCGTCAATTAATCTTTTACGCGGATGACTCCGGCGCTGTAAGAGGGCTGTGCACCGATTGCAAAAGAGAGCTTGAGCGACATCAGGAATTATATCCCCTATAGTGTGTAACGGTTCTTAATCGAAAGGGAGTGCAGAACTTGAACAGGTTTGGCAGGCTGAATACACTGCGGAATCAAATTTTCCTTGGATTTATGCTGGTGATGGTTATCGTATTGGCATTGGTCGGGGTGTTTGTGTATGATCAGGTTTCGGCCTTGCTGCGCAACAGCGCAGAGAAGCATATTCAGCAGACGGCCGTGCAGGCCACCGGTAAGCTGGATGCGCTGCTCAAGCAGGTGGATACGTTGACGGCTCAAGTCTCGACGAACGCTACGGTTCAGCGCTTTCTGGCTCAGGAGACTGCGGGTAAGCCGATTACATTCGGAGAACGGCAGTCCCTTCAACAGGAGGTTCGTAAATATGAAGCCTATGCTACGGGCATTCGGTCGCTGGAATTATATACGAAGGACTATCGGCGGCTGTTTCCGCTGGATGAAGGCCATCTGACCAGCCGGGTTAGGGGCGATTGGATTGCTGCGGCAGACCAGGGCATGGGGAAGCTGGTATGGTTCGGTCAGGATCCCCGGGATCCGGATGTGGTGGTAGCGGTACGGAGAATCCGGCTGATTGACCATTCCTTTGCCCACGGCGGGTACTTGCTCGTGAAGCTGGAGAAGGATTATTTTGCGCTGGCGGATTCGGATGGCGGCACGGGCAGCGATTCGCGTGAAACGATGGGATTGTTTGATCAGGCGGGGAATGAAATCTCGTCGGATTTTGTTACCCCGGTGGATGCGAAGGAGGTTTTGTACCGCGAAGGGGAGACGGTTACGCTCGGTCATGAAAATTACATTGCCGTACAGAAACAGTCTGAGGCCACGGGCTGGAACTTGGTCATCTTGACACCTGTCGATTATACGACTGAGGGGATATCGGTGCTGCGAACCGCGATTATCGTATCTGGGGGCGTTGGTGCGCTGCTGTTTCTGATTTTAAGCTTTATACTGACCACGATGATCATCCGGCCGATTTTGAATCTGATCAAAGCCATGCGCGGCGTGAGACTGGGGACGCTGAGGCCCATTGCCGTCACCTCGAAGACGATGGAGATCAACGAGCTTAACAATTCGTACAACCAGATGGTGGATTCGCTGAACGAATTAATTGAGGTCGTGTATCAGAAGGAGATCATTCAGAGCCGGACAGAACTTAAAGCGCTGCAGGCGCAGATCAATCCGCACTTTCTTTTTAACACATTGGAAGCGTTTTACTGGGCGCTGGATGATCAAGGCGAAGAAGAGCTGGCCCAAATCGTGGTTGCGATGTCCGGCTTATTCCGTTATGTCATTAACCGCAAAGACGAGGATGAGTGGGTATCGGTCAGAGATGAGCTGGATCATGCTGAACGTTATTTGATGATTATGAAAATGCGGATGCTGGACCGATTATCCTGGAAAATCGAGGCAGATGAAGCTAGCAAAAGCGTGCCGATTCCGAAGCTGCTGATTCAGCCGATCGTGGAAAATGCGATCCTGCACGGGGTTGAGCAGCGATTGGGGCCAGGCACCGTCATTGTGCGGGCGAATGCCTCCGATCGCCCTGGATTTACGATCATTTCGGTTACCGACGATGGCCCCGGAATGGACGATGAGACGGTGGCCTCTCTGTATTCCTCTATGGAAAAAGGCTATGCTGAATCTTCTAAAAAAAGCGGTGTCGGCATTGCCAATGTAGAGCAACGAATCCGGTTGTATTACGCTTCCGGGCAAGCCGGCCTGCGTATTCACAGCATGGTAGGTCAGGGAACGACGATCTCATTCGAAATTCCGAATGATTTTCATGTTAACGATAGGGAGGGGGAAAAGCCATGAAAACAATACTGATCGTGGATGATGAACCGAGAACGAGGGAAGGGGTAAGGAAGACCCTGGAGGCATGGTCGTTTGGCCGCTGCAGAATCGTGACGGCATCAAGCGGCGTAGAGGCGCTGGAGTGGCTGCAGGGACAGGTGGCTCATCTGGTGGTGACGGACATCCGCATGCCGGAAATCGGGGGACTTGAGCTCATTGAGAGATTGCATGAATTAGAGCATCCGCCGGTCATTATTGTTATATCCGGTTATTCGGAATTCGACTATGCCCGTAAAGCGCTGCAATATGGCGTCGTGGATTACCTCCTGAAGCCGCTGGATAAGCGGAAGCTGGTAGCTGCGGTCGAATCGGCTCTGGAACGCCGGGGAAAAATAGATCGGATTGAGCGGATGGAGAAGCTGGTGGATCCCAAGCTGCTGGAGACGTCGCAGCAGGATAAGCGTTACAGCATCCAGGTACAGGAAGCGCTGAAGCACGTGGATCAGCATCTTCAGGAGTCGGTATCGCTTAAGGAAGTGGCAGAAGTGCTTCATCTGAATGCCAGTTATTTCAGCGTGTTATTCAAAGAGCAGACGGGGCTCACCTTCAGCGAATATCTGACGCGCCGCAGGGTGCAGCGGGCCAAGGAGCTGCTGGCTGGCACATCGCTGCCTGTCGCGGAAATTGCAGAGAAGGTAGGATACCAAACGGCAAAATATTTTGTGAAGGTGTTCCGTGACCTTGAGGAAGTAAGCCCGAGTCAATACCGCCATAGCGTATCTGATAGCGGGGCGGAAATCTAATAAAAGTGGAATTAGTCCCAATCATTATGACCTTATGCAATCATCCCCTCACTGATAGAATTTGATTAAAGCGGTTTCAATACGCAAACAGCATACTAGAAAAGGGGTTGTAAACGTGTTCAACAAAAAATGGACGGTTCTGCTTTTAACATTGTGTCTCGCTCTGGTTGCGGCTGGTTGTGGATCGAGCAACAGCAGCACGGGGGATTCAGGCAGCAGCGGCAGCGAAGGCGAGAAAGTTACGGTGAACTTCATGCACTTATGGCCGGCAGGCGTTTCTGCAGGACAGAACAAAATCGTGAATCAGATCATCGAAGAATATCAAAAAGAGAATCCGAACGTGACGATCAAACAGGAAGTTCTGGATAATGAGCAATACAAAAATAAATTGAAAGTGCTTTCCGCGTCGAACGAGCTTCCGGACGTAGGGGTGACCTGGGCAGCCGGATTCCTGAAGCCCTATGTAGAAGGTAGCTTGTTTGCACCGGTAGATGATTTGCTGGGTGGTCAGCTTAATGGCAAATTCGTAGCCGGCACGACCGAGGCTTATGCCATTGACGGCAAAACGTATGCGCTTCCACTCGAGTTCAATATCGCGCCGGTATATTACAACAAAGCGATATTCAAACAGCTTAACTTAGAAGTGCCGCAAACTTATGAAGAATTCAAGAATGTTGTGAAAGCGCTGTTCGATAACGGGATTGCTCCTATCGCACTTGGTAACAAGGATCGCTGGACCGGTTCGCTCTGGTACATGTACCTGGCAGATCGAATCGGTGGACAAGAAACGCTTGCCAGTGCAATTAGCGGTTCGGGTTCCTTCAAGGATAAATCGCTTGTAAAGGCAGCCGCCGAGGTTCAATCGCTGGTGGATGGCAATGCGTTTGTCAAAGGGTTCAACGGCTTGTCCAATGAGGAAGCGAAATCCGAATTCCTGAACGGCAAAGCGGCCATGTACATGATGGGCACCTGGGAACTGCCTAACTTTACGACCAATGAAGAGATCCCGCAAGAATTCCGCGACAGCGTTGGTTTCTTCAAATTCCCGACGGTTGAAGGCGGCAAAGGCGGTATTAACAGTTGGGTAGGCGGACCGGGTGTTGGCTTGTTTATCGGCGAGAATTCCAAGGTGAAAGAGGAATCCAAGAAGTTCGTTGAGTATTTCGTAACCAAGTGGGGCGAGCAGTCCGTTACAGGTGCTGGTGTCATCCCGGCAACGAAGGTGGATACCTCAACGCTTGAGCTTCCACAGCTGTACATCGATCTGTTTGATGAAATGAATCAAGCAAGCAGTATCACCTTGTTCGCGGATGTACAGATGGAGGCGAATGCCGCCGAGACGCATCTGAACATGATTCAGGCGCTCTTCGGCAAAGCCGTGACGCCGGACAAATTCTCCGAAGAGCATGATGCAGCGATCTCCAAAGGGAACTAAGACTCTTTAGGACAACAAAGAAACGGGACCCTGATTTATCCGGCAGTGATGCCGGATAAATCTTTCCTCTAGACCATATGGCGAAAGGAGCCGGACACTTTGGATAAAGTGATGTCCAACAAAAAAATCATCGCGCTGTACGTGCTGCCTGCACTGCTTGTGATTATGGCCGTCGTTTATATTCCAATTCTATTGACCGCCTATTACGGACTGAACGAATGGAACGGCATTGGTGCAATGACCTTTATCGGACTTGATAATTACCAGGCACTGCTCTCGGACAGCAAGTTCTGGGATAGTGCATGGCACTCCCTGCTGTTAGCCGTATTCTCGGCTGCAAGCCTTATGATCTATCTGGCCGTGGCGATGGTGCTGGCCTCCAAGATCAAAGGCGCCAACCTGTTCCGCAAAATCTATCTCATACCCATGCTGCTGTCCTCCGTTGCGATCGCGCAGCTGTGGCTGCGCATTTACCACCCGACGAACGGGATTGTCAACAGCTTCCTGGAGTCCATCGGGATCACGAACCCGCCGGCATGGCTCGCTGAGTCGTCACTTGTCTTGTTCGCTTTGTTTATTCCGATTCTGTGGCAGTATGCCGGTTTTTATATTTTGATCTATTATGCAGCTCTGAAGAACATCCCGGCATCGCTGGTTGAAGCTGCCAAGATCGACGGGGCAACCTCCATGCAAATTGCGTTCCGGATCAAGCTTCCACTCATCATGGAAGTGATTAAGGTTACGATCGTGCTGGCGGTGGTAGGTTCCTTGAAATATTTCGACCTCATCTTTGTCATGACGGACGGGGGGCCTAACGGCGCGAGCGAAGTGATGGCGTCCTACATGTATCATACGGCTTTCCGCGCTTATGATTTCGGTTATGGCAGCGCGATCGGGTTCTTCCTGCTGGTGATCTGTCTGATCGTAACGTGGGTCATCCGGAAATTAACGGCATCAAAAGAAACGATCCAATATTCATAAGGAGGGAAACTTCATGATATCCGGAGCCACAGGACAGCTCCAAGACGGGCGCGCCCGATCCGGAAACGGAGTGGGAGGCAAGCTGGGTTACACGCTGCTGTATATCGTGCTGATCGGCGTATCCGTATTCCAGCTGTTTCCGCTCGTATGGCTGCTGCTGTTCTCATTAAAAAACAATCAGGAAGTATTCGATCTTCCTCCGCTGTCCCTTCCGATGAATCCGCGCTGGGAAAATTACGAGAAGGTATGGAGTGCCGGCAACATCAGCGTTTTTTTTCTGAATAGCGTCTGGATCACCGTCGTAGCAACAACGCTAACGGTCATATTAGGGAGTCTCGTAACCTTCGCGATTACGAGAATGAAGTGGAAGGGCAGTTCCTTTGTCCTCGGCTTGTTCATGGTTGCCATGATGATTCCGGTTCATTCCACCTTGATCCCACTGTTCAGCATGTTCAACAAGGTTGGCTTGACCGATCATCCGGTTTCTTTGATATTGTCGTACGTGGCTTTCAATATGCCGATTACGATTATGATTCTGCTCGGGTTCTACTACACGCTGCCGAAGGAAGTCGAAGAAGCGGCGGTCGTGGACGGCTGCTCGGTTCACCGGGTTTTCTTTCGAATCGTGCTTCCGATGACGGGCTCGGTGCTGGCGACAACAGCCATCATTAACATGATCTATAACTGGAACGAGTTTATTTTCGTGAATACGTTCATCAGCTCGGATATGTTCAAGACACTTACCGTCGGCGTGCAGAACTTTATCGGACAGTATACAACCGATTGGGGTGCTATCGGCGCAACCTTGATGATTAGTATTTTACCAATTCTGCTGATGTTCCTTTTCCTCAGCGATCGAATCGTGGAAGGCATCGCTGCAGGTTCGGTGAAAGGTTAAGTTTCATAGAACTCATCCATTTCCGGGTAAAAAAATATCGAGCCGCTTCAAGAGACTTCTTGGAGTGGCTCGTTTGCTTTATATACATCTCTATCTGCAGCGTGGCTATCAGAAGAAGAGGTCGTTAAACCCATCCCAATGCCCGGGCCACCTGAGTAACAAGGAAGGTAACACCGATTGCGATAGCCGTCGGGATGGCAAAGGACAGGAACGTCCACTTCGCGCTTTTGGTCTCCTTCCAGATGTTGACGAGCGTGGTTCCGCAAGGATAGTGGAGCAGCGAGAACAGCATCATGTTTAGCGCGGTCAGCCAGGTCCAGCCTTGATCCAGGAAGATTTGCTTAAGGGCAAACATATCGGTAACCTCAGTCAGGGAGCCCGTAGCCAAATATCCCATCAGCAGGATTGGCAGGACGATTTCATTTGCGGGAAGTCCGATGATGAAGGCCATCAGAATGAAGCCGTCGAGTCCGAGCGCGCGCGCAAACGGATCAAGGAATTCAACGAAATGAACCAGAATGCTGGAATCGCCAATATAGATGTTGGCAAGTACCCAGGTAAGCACGCCTGCAGGCGCCGCTACGATAATGGCTCTGCGCAGGACATAGATGGTTTTATCCAGGGTTGACCGGAGAATCGTATTCAGAATCTTCGGTTTACGGTATGGCGGCAGTTCAAGTGTGTAGTGGGAAGGAATGCCTTTCAAGGCGGTTTTGGATAATCCCCATGATACCGCGAGCGTGACAACGACACCGATCAGCACCATGCCCATAACCACGGAAGCCGTCACGAGTGTCTGGGCTCCTCCCGAGAAACCTGCAGCCATGAACAAGGAGGCCAGCAGGATCAGGGTCGGCCAGCGACCGTTGCAGGGTACGAAGTTGTTGGTCAGAATGGCGAGCATCCGCTCCCGCGGCGACTCGATAATCCGGGTCGACATAATGGCCGCCGCATTGCAGCCGAATCCCATCGCCATGGTAAGGGACTGCTTGCCATGAGCTCCCGTTTTTTTGAACAGGCGGTCCAGGTTAAAGGCTACCCGAGGCAAATAGCCATAGTTCTCAAGCAGCGCAAAGGCCGGAAAGAAGATGGCCATGGGAGGCAGCATGACACTAACAACCCAGGAGGTACCTCGGAACAATCCGAGTATCAGCACACCATAGAGCCAATCGGGAGCATGGAGGGCCTGAAAGGCCATTGTCAGGTATCCTTCGATCCAGCCAAAGAAACTTGCCAGCATGGAAGAAGGCACGTTAGCCCCAGCGATCGTTAAGTAAAAAATAACGCCGAGCATGGCCAGCATGATCGGAAATCCCCACAGCTTGGAGGTGAAGATGCGGTCCAGACGCTCGGAACGGTACAGAAGCTCCCGGTTGGTCACGGTGACAGCGTCACTGCACAGCTCGCGGGATTTTTTGAATAACTCGCCCACGATATCTTCCCGAACATCCTCTACCTGCTCAGCAGGAATGATGGCTGTTAGAGCTTCCAAGCGCTTTAGCTGTTCCAAGTGAGCTCCCCCCTTTATCCGAAGCTTTTAATCGGTCTTTCAGCGTCGCGATCAGCTTCCGGTCTCCATCGAGAAAGCGGATGGCCAGCCATCTGGCTGGATATTCGTCGCCGAAAATGTCTCGTAATTCGGACTCCAGGCCGGAAATTTGCGATTCCAGCTGTTCGTTATATTTCATCCGGTAAGGCGTAGTAGAAGTCTGCCCTGTGCACATCAGAAGCAGCTGCTCGGACAGGGTATCCAGCCCATCGTTATTTCTGGCCGATATCGGAATGACGGGAACACCGAGCTGATTCGTTAGCTTTCGTGCGTTAATCTTAATTCCTTTTTTCTTCGCTTCATCCATCAGATTCAGACAGACGATGACCCGGTCGGTCATTTCCAGCACTTGAAGCGCAAGGTTAAGACTTCTTTCCAGCGCCGTAGAATCCAGAACCAGCAGGGTAACGTCCGGTTTCTCAAAAATAATATAATCGCGCGCCACTTCTTCATCGGCCGAGTTGGAGAACAAGGAGTACGTCCCGGGCAGATCGATAAATTGGAAGCGGGTGTCTTTGTAATCGTAATTGCCGCTTGCGAGACTGACTGTTTTGCCGGACCAGTTGCCGGTATGCTGCTTCAGGCCGGTGAGGGCATTAAAAAGCGTGCTTTTGCCCGTGTTCGGGTTGCCAGCCAGTGCGATAGTAAAAGTTCTCATGATGACATCACCTTACCCCAGATTAACTGACTTTCTTCTTTTCTTAATGCAATGACGGTACCTGCTACTCTATAAGAGGTGGGGTCACCAAGCGGGCTGGCTTTCAGCACTTCGATAACGGAGCCCGGAACGAATCCGAGGTCCAGAAGCCGCCGTTTATGCTCTCCGCGTATATCCACCTGTTCAATCAGAAACCGCTCGCCGAGCGCTGCCTGATGCAAATGCTGCCTATTCTTTGTCTCATCCATAAAGTTTAACCTCTCCCTACTAAATTGGGCCGAGCATATAATGTTTCCTCGAAGCAACTTTATGCCTATAGTATGACTGAATGCGTGTGTTGTCAACTGAATTCATCAGATATTTATTCGAGTTTCATGCGGCGTTTGACGATGCAATCACTATTTTATGCTTGAAGGGAGAACAAGATCCATGTAATATCTACATATGAGCAATTATTCATATAATAGGAGTGATACCTATATGATGTGGGATGTAATCGTTATCGGCGCGGGGCAGGCAGGATTGGCAGCCGGTTATTGGCTGCAGCAGGCAGGGATGAAGTTTCTGTTGTTGGATCGGGAATCGGAGGCAGGAGATGCATGGAAGACGAGATATGATTCGCTGAAGTTGTTTACACCGAGAACTCACAGTGCATTGCATGGAATGAGGTTAGATGGGGATCCGGACGGGTTCCCGGACAAAGATGAAATGGCTTCCTATCTAAAATCCTATGCAGAACGGTTTGAGCTGCCCACTCAGTTTGAGTCGGATGTGAAGTGTGTCCGTAAGGAAGAAGACAGGTTTATAATCGATACCCATCAGGGAGAATATCATGCGAAGTCGCTGATTATCGCTACCGGGCCGTTCCGGCAGCCTCGCATTCCGGCGTTTGCAGCCTCGGCTCCAGCGGATATTGTCCAGCTGCACTCCTCCGATTACAGGCGACCTGCTCAGCTTCAAGAGGACGGCGTTCTTGTTGTTGGCGGCGGGAACAGCGGGGCGCAGATTGCGGTCGAACTGTCTGGCGGTCGGGAAACGTATTTGGCTCTTGGACAGCCGCCGCGGTATTTACCCATGACCGTTGGGGGCAAGGGGATGTTCTGGTGGTTGGACAAACTCGGCATTTTATCAGCCAGCGGTTCCTCCTGGGTGGGACGTAAGCTGAAGCGTCGGGGAGACCCGATTTTTGGATATGAATTGAAACAAGCGGTCAAGTGCGGTAAAGTGGTGTTGAAAAAGAGAGCCGTTGATGCCGGTGCTTGCGGAATGCGATTCGAGGATGGAACGGAGCTTAAGGTTCGGAATATCATCTGGGCAACCGGCTTTGTTTCCAGCTATGATTGGCTTCATGTGGATCAAGCGCTGGATCATAAGAAGGCTGTTATTCATACACGCGGTATCAGTCCGGTGAAGGGGCTCTATTATGTAGGTTTGCCTTGGCAGACGCACCGGGGCTCCGCACTCTTGGCAGGAGTTTCACGGGATGCCCGCGAAATCGTTCAAGCTATTATGGAGAAGAGGGGATTAGTTTATGGAAAAAGAGCACCATGAGCTGCTGCACGAAGATCAGGCCATGGAAGCGTCACGACTGCTGAAGGCCATTTCGGATCCGACGCGGATCCGCATTCTTCATTTGCTCTCGCAAGAAGAATGCCCGGTCGGCCATATTGCCGAGGTGCTTGGCATGAGTCAGTCGGCGGTATCCCACCAGCTTGGCTATCTGCGCAGTTTAAGACTGGTCAAATTCCGCAGGGACGGGAATACATATTTTTATACGTATGAAGATGAGCATGTCATCGGGATCTTGCGGCAAGTGCTGGATCATATCGCTCATTAAGTATGCCTGTCTTTTTCATGCTTGACATTCTGAACGTCCGGCTGTAATGTATTGGAAAATGAATTTCCCGTGAATAACGATCATCAAGGACATGAGGATGCAAGATTCGGCGAGACAGAAAAGAAGCCCCCGGCTGAAAGGCTTCCACTCGCTTGGCTGCGTCCTTCCTACCTTGTAGTTGCCCGCTGTGAACAAGCGGAGCCGGTTCGGCCCGTTACCGCCTGATGAAGCATCTTGCATGGAGTGCCTTTTGCGCCTCACAAGATGGAATCAGGGTGGTACCACGAGCACATTCGTCCCTAGGAGCGAATGGCTCTTTTTTGCGCTCAGGCAGGTTCATTCATGGATATAAGGAGGAGTATGAGGAAGATGCGGCAAAGCCAATTATTGATGACAACGATGCGTGATGTGCCTTCCGAGGCGGAGGCACTAAGCCATCAATGGATGCTCCGTGGCGGCTATATCCGTCAAACGGCGGCAGGAATCTATTCGTATCTGCCGCTGGGCTGGCGGGTCTTGCGGAAGATCGAAGCGATTATTCGGAAGGAAATGGATGCCTCTGGCGGGCAGGAGATGCTCATGCCCGCTGTCCAGCCCGCCGAGCTGTGGAAGGAATCGGGCAGGTACGATATTTACGGATCGGAACTCATCAGGCTGCATGACCGCCATGACCGGGAGTTCGTGCTTGGGCCAACCCATGAAGAAGTGATTACGTCTATCGTTCGCCAAGAGATTTCTTCCTACCGGAAGTTGCCGGTGAACCTGTACCAAATTCAGAGCAAATACCGGGATGAGCGGCGTCCGCGTTTCGGCCTGCTGCGGGGCCGTGAATTCCTGATGAAGGATGCGTATTCTTTCGACCGGGACTGGGAGGGCCTGGATGTGTCCTACCGGAACATGTATGAAACGTATGAACGAATCTTTAGGCGCTGCGGTCTGACGTTCCGGGCGGTGGAAGCTGATGCAGGTGCCATTGGTGGGCAAGGGGAAACCCATGAGTTTATGGCGCTGGCGGATATAGGCGAGGATACCGTTGTTTCGTGCAGCGATTGCAGTTATGCAGCAAATCTGGAGCGTGCGGAGTCTAAGGCTCCGGCTGAGCAGGCTGATAGGAAGTCCGCGGCCGCTGACGGTCATTCTGCCATAGAGCAGATATTGACGCCAAATGTGAAGAGTATTCAGGAATTGATTAACTTCCTCCAAGTCGGCTCGGAGCAATTGATCAAGACACTGATTTACCAAGTGGACGGAGAACGAGTCGCGGTCCTTGTCCGGGGAGACCGTGAAGCGAACGAGGCAAAAGTGAAGTCTTACCTAGAAGCAGAACTCGCGGAATTAGCGAGTGCCGAAGAGGTGATGCAGGCGACGGGAGCCCCAGTCGGGTTTGCGGGACCGGTAGGCCTTTCCCTAAAAGTATTGGTCGATTACGAAGTAGCAGCGATGGCAGAGGGGATTACCGGTGGCAACCAAGGGGATCTCCATTTAAAGGGGGTCCGCCCAGGACGTGATTTTTCGCTGGAGTATACCGGCGACTTTCGGAATGTAATCGAAGGAGAACCTTGCCCGCGCTGCGGAGCGCCGCTCGAATTTCATCGCGGGATTGAGCTTGGACATGTGTTCAAGCTGGGTACGAAATACAGTGACGCCATGAACGGTATGTATCTGGATTCCGACGGGCGGGAGAAACCGCTGATCATGGGCTGCTACGGTATTGGCGTCTCCCGCGTCATGGCCGCCATCGCCGAGCAGCGCATCTCGGACGGTCGATTGGTCTGGCCGATGTCCATTGCTCCGTTCAAGGTGCACATTATCCCGGTTGCGGTTAAGGATGAGGCCCAGATGAAACTGGCTGAACATATCTACAGCGAGTTAAACAAGGCGGGTATGGAGCCACTATTGGATGACCGGGACGAACGGGCAGGCGTCAAGTTCAAGGATGCCGACCTTGCCGGCGCTCCGCTACGTCTGATCGTAGGCCGCGGAGCGGCTAACGGAGAGGTCGAATGGATGGGCGAGGACGAAATCAAGATCAACCTGCCTGTCGAGGAAGCCATCCAGCGCTCACGCGAGGAGGTAGCCCGCCAACTGAAGTGAATACTACGGAGCCTTTCAATATGAGTCGAGATTCATTAAGTTGGAAATGAAAGGGAAAGAACTTTACGCTCAACGGATAGAACCTATACCGGATATTAGAATAACTTTAAAATGTAGTGGACAACGTGCAAGTCAGTAGGAGGGAAGGCAACCCAAACTGTTTTTTGAGGTTGCCTTATTGTTTTGATTAGAAGGGAAACGTTGCATAGGCTTACATGATTACGATAATGATGCAGCCGATCTACGCTTTATTATAAACGCACGAAGCAGCGGAGCGGACGAATCGATTCCGGAAAAGCGGCAGCGTTCGCCTTTGCCCTCGGATTTTTACAATGGATAAATACAGTAAGGAAAATCCGAGGGCAACAGCGATTGGAGGAACGATACGTATGCGCAGCGTCCTCTAGTGAAACATAGTAACTTGCTCACTTCAATCCTCTAACCAACATGCAGCGCAGCCTTGTATACATATTCCGAATACAGGCTTATGATGAAGGAGTCGGATTTGAAGTCATAATGCGGATGGAGGTTGCATCTACGATGAATCTGGAAGAGAAGGGATCAAGCCCGGACATTCATTATATAGAAGAACATCAGCTCAGTCAGGTGAAGATTACATTGTCCAACCCCTTAAGATGGGTGAACAGCTATGTGCTGCGCGGAGATGACGGTATGACCGTCATCGATCCGGGGCCGCGCACGGCTGCCTCGGAGCGGGAATGGCTGGCGGCGATGGAGCAGCTCGGGTTCGGTTTCAGCGACATCGCCTCAATCGTGCTGACCCATCATCATCCGGACCACTATGGGCTTGCCGGGTGGTTTCAGGAGCGATCAGGCGCCAAGGTGTGGATGTCAGAGCGGGCGCATCGGGAAGCGATGCTCATGTGGGGAACAGATTCCACGATGGATCACGAGCTCCCGGCGTTCTTCCGGCAGCATGGCATGCCGGAAACCAAGCTTGCCCTGCTGCCGGAGCATCTGAACGGCTTCTTCCCCCAAGTCACGCCGCAGCCGGACATATCGTTTATCGGTGAGGACCTGCCGTTTCGGATGGGCAACCGGATATGGGTACCGGTGCAAACGGCCGGCCATGCTCCGGGACATCTGTCGTTCTTCCATGCGGAGAGCGGCGTTCTGTTATGCGGCGATGCCGTGCTGCCGCAAATTTCGCCCAACGTGAGCCTGCTGCCAGGCAGCGACGCCGAGCCGCTGGCGCTTTTCCTTGCAGGGCTGCGCCGCCTGCGCGAACTGCATGTCCGGACGGCGTACCCCGGACACCGCCACCCGTTCACGCATTTCCGTGAACGGATCGATGCGCTCCTCCTCCATCACGAGGAGCGCCTGGCCACCATCGCCGGCATGCTGAGTGCTGCCGGACGGCTTACCGCCTTCGAGGTCTGCACTGCCCTCTTCGGCGAGAAGCTCGGCATCCACCAGCTGCGCTTCGCCATGTGCGAAGCGCTGGCCCACCTCGCCGAGCTGACCCGCCGCGGGGAAGCCGAGATGATCGAAAACGAGGAGCGAATGTGCTATTTTTCTGTACGGAAACAGCCGCATTCCTGATATAATCAAGACATGAATAAAACCGTCTGCTGTACGTTGACTTCCATCATGCGTAGAAAGGGCGGTTTTTTGTTTAATAGATTCAGAGGGTTACAATGTGGAGCATCCGTTGTCTGATACTGACCAGATCGTTACCTGCATAACCGCCGCAATCAGGATGCTTGGTAAGCGGCACCACGGCACTTTTTCTAGAGAAGAGAAGGCGCCTTCATACCTGAGACGGGGGCGTTCCCCTGATTAGAGTCAGAGTTTCTCTCCACCCCGCATATAGTTGATATACCTTGCTGTTTAAGCAAGGCATTCCTTCAAGCGTTTTTTTCTTAATCACTCATCACCATGATCCACTCCACCATATTCGTATTGAAGCGTTCCCTTGGTTTAATCCGCAATTTTCATGTTATAGGATTCGTATCTTATAAAGTCCCTTAAAGGAGAATCTGTCATGAAGAAAAAAGATGTGGTCGCCATGCTGCTCGCAGGAGGTCAAGGCAAACGGCTGAAAGGTCTGACGAAGACACTGGCCAAGCCGGCTGTTTATTTTGGGGGTACATACCGGATCATTGATTTTCCGCTGAGCAACTGCTCCCACTCGGGAATCGACACGGTCGGGGTGTTAACCCAGTATGAACCACTGGTTCTGCATTCTTACATTGGCGTAGGAAGCGATTGGGATATGGACCGGTTGAATGGGGGTGTATTCGTGCTCCCGCCCCATGAACGCGAGGACGGGACGACCTGGTATCGCGGGACAGCGGATGCGATTTATCGGAATCTCAAGTTTATTGATCAGTACGATCCCGAGCACGTTTTGATTTTGTCAGGAGATCACATCTATAAAATGGATTACGACCGCATGCTGACTTATCACAAGGAGAAGGATGCCGATTGCACCATCTCCGTCATCGAGGTGAGCCTAGATGAAGCGAAGCGGTTCGGCATGGTGAATACGGATGAGAACCATCGGATTTTCGAGTTCGAGGAGAAGCCTGTACACCCGAAGAGTACAACGGCATCCATGGGCGTTTATCTGTTTCGGTGGAAGCTGTTGCGCTCCTATTTACTGCGGAATGCAGAGCTTCCGGATACGAGCCATGACTTTGGCAAAGACATACTGCCAAGCATGTTGGCGGACGGCAAAACGCTGTACGCTTATCCATTTGATGGGTACTGGAAGGACGTCGGCACCATCGAGAGCCTATGGGAAGCTAACATGGATCTGCTCTGCGAGCAGCCCAAGCTGGATTTAAACGATCCCCTGTGGCGCATCTACACCCGGAACCCCAATCAGCCGGCAGAGTATATTTCTCCGACCGGCGTCGTCAGGAACAGCATGATTAACGAGGGCTGCACCGTGTGCGGCGAGGTAGAGCATTCGGTACTCTTTTATGGCGTGGAGGTAGGGGAAGGCAGTGTCATTACCGATTCTGTCATCATGCCCAAGGTGCGCATCGGCAGCCATGTTCGTATACACCGGGCGATCGTGACCGAGGATATGGTCATTCAAGATCATACCATCATCGGTCCACCACCGGAGGATCCATCCCAAATTGTGCTTGTAAGCGATCATGATGAAGACGTCCTGAAGCTGCTTCAATCGTCTTCGTCCCACAATAATCAAGGTTAGGACGGGATTCGCAGATGAGAGAACTCATGGGTATTATTAATTTGGAGCATGAACGGGATGTGCTGAGTGAATTGACGTATTACCGGTGCGGGGCCGCTGTGCCATTTGCGGGAAGATACCGCCTGATCGATTTTGTGATGTCCAATATGATGCATGCGGGCATTCAGGATATCGCGCTGTTTGTTCGCCGGAAATATCGGTCCCTGATGGATCATCTGGGTGAAGGTCGGCCGTGGGATATGCATCGTAAGCGGGGCGGCCTGTTCATACTTCCGCCGGATTGGAATGATGAAACGGATGTGTCTGCCGGGGAACTGCGACATATTTATAACAATCCGGGTTTTTTTGAGCGGGGGGTTGCGAAATATATCGTTCATTCCGGCAGTCAGCATATCAGCACGGTCGATTTGAATGAAGTGTACGAGTACCATCTGGAACAGGGGGCCGACGTGACGCTTGTTTATACAAGAGTGAATGAACCACGGGAAGAGCACCGTTCCTGCACCCGCCTGGATATCGATGAGGACGGTATGGTCACGGATATTCATTATGAACACAAGCATGATGCGGTATACATGGAGATGTTCGTGATGGAGAAAGCGCGGTTTCTCGAGATGGCCGATCATTGCATCGCCCATGGGGGCAACCATTTCTTCCGGGACGCGATCATGCGTAACCGGCACAAGCTGAACATTGCGGGATATGAATACCTTGGGTATCATGCGGTGATCAACTCGCTTGAAAGCTATTATCGTACCAGCTTGAACCTTCTGAATCCGAAGGTGTACAACAGCTTGTTCCGTAAGCAGACGGTCCACACCAAAATCAAGTACGAGGTTCCTGCCAAATACTTAAATTCAGCCGATGTAAGCAACGCGCTGGTCGCCAACGGCTGCCAGATTGACGGGGAAGTAAAGAACAGTATTCTGTTTCGAGGAGTACAGGTAAAACGAGGCGCAAGCATCCATAACTCCATCATCATGCAAAAATGCGTCATTGGCGAAAATGTGAGGCTCGAGAACGTCATACTCGATAAAGATGTGATCATCTCGCGGGATCATAAACTTCAAGGGGATTTTCGCAAGCCTTTTGTTATTGCCAAGGACATCTCGATTTGATCACAAAATAAAAGGTATCCGTCAGGAGGAACTTTCTTTTGTTTAACAACAAGGAAACATTCAAGCAGGTCTTTACGGAGCAGTTGGTGAGTCGGTTGGGGAAAGGGCTAGAGGAAGCGACGGCTGAGGATGTATACAAAATACTCGGCGGCATGATCCGGGAGTCTGTCGGACGGGAATGGGCGGCTGCCAATCGGATATACCGGGATACCGGGCAGAAGCAGGTGTATTATTTCTCGCTTGAATTTTTGATCGGGCGGCTGCTGGGAAACAATCTACTGAACCTGGATGTGCTGGATACGGTCCGCAGCGGCCTTGTGGACCTGGGATGGAATTTGGAAGAAATTGAGGAGCAGGAACCGGACGCGGGGCTCGGCAACGGGGGGCTTGGACGTCTTGCGGCATGTTTTCTCGATTCATTGGCATCGCTTAGCTATGCAGGTCATGGATGCGGCATCCGGTATAAGTACGGATTGTTTGAACAGAAGATTATTGACGGCCATCAAGTCGAGCTGCCGGACAACTGGCTCCAGCGGGGTAACGTCTGGGAAGAGCGGCGGGCTGACAAGGCGGTGGAAGTCCAATTCTGGGGCCGCGTGGAAGTGGATGTGCAGGAGGGGCGAACCGTATTTCACACGGTGGATTATGAGCGTGTTCAGGCTGTACCGTACGACGTTCCGGTGATCGGTTATGGCGAGGGGCAGGTGAACACGCTGCGGCTGTGGAGCGCCGAGTCCGCTTCGGATATATCCAGAATCCGTTCGGCCCATCATCACAACAGCTATTATAAATTTTTGGAATATAACCGTTCCGTCGAATCGATATCGGAATTTTTGTACCCGGATGATTCGGCATACGAAGGCAAGCTCCTTCGGCTGAAGCAGCAATACTTCCTCTGTTCCGCAGGCGTTCAAAGCATTCTTAGAACGTTCGACAAGTTGGGACGGACTTATCATGAACTTCCTGAACATGTTGCCATTCATATCAACGATACCCACCCGACACTGGTGATTCCGGAGCTCATGCGGATTCTGATTGATGACAAGGGCTTCGGTTGGGATGAGGCCTGGGACATCGCGAGTCGGACCGTATCCTACACGAACCACACCTTGCTTAGCGAAGCGTTGGAAAAATGGCCTGCCGGCATGGTTCGTGAGCTGCTGCCGCGCATTTACATGATAATTGAAGAGATCAATAAACGCTTCTGCGGCATGCTGCTGGAACGCTATCCAGGGGACCATGAGCGCATATCGCAGCTCGCCATCATCGAAGGCGACCAGATCCGCATGGCCAATCTGGCCATTGTGGGTAGCTATCATGTGAATGGCGTAGCTGCGCTGCACACGGAACTGCTGAAGACACAGGTCATGAAGCCGCATTATGAGCTGTATCCGGAGCGATTCAGTAATAAAACCAACGGGATTACCCACCGGCGCTGGCTGATGCACAGCAACCCCGGCCTGAGTCAATTGATCTGCGATGGTATCGGCACCTCTTGGATCACGGATCCTCATCAATTGATCCAGCTCAAATCACTCAAGTCCGAGACCGCCTTTCAGCAGGGGATTCAGCGGATTAAACGGAGCAATAAAGAACGGCTTGCCGAATACATCGCGAATAAGCAAGGGATCGTGATCAATCCCGATTCCATATTCGATGTCCATGTGAAGCGGCTGCACGGTTATAAGCGGCAATTGCTGAATATTTTACGAGTGATGCACGTGTATAACGAGATTAAGGATCAGCCAAGCGCGGATCGCGTTCCCCGTACCGTCATTTTTGGGGCGAAGGCAGCGCCGGGTTACTATCTGGCCAAAAGCATCATCAAACTCATTAATGTCGTTGCCGAAGTCGTGAATAAGGATCCGCAGGTCAATGACAAACTCCAGGTGCTGTTCCTCGAAAATTACTCGGTGTCTCTGGCGGAGAAGATTATTCCCGCAGCCGATGTGAGCGAGCAGATTTCCACGGCTGGCAAGGAGGCATCCGGCACAGGAAACATGAAGTTCATGATGAACGGTGCGTTGACCATTGGCACGCTGGATGGGGCTAACGTGGAGATGTTCGAGCTGCTGGGCAATGAGAATATGTTCCTGTTCGGTTTGAAGCTGGAGGAAGTCCTCGAGTATTACAGGACGGGAGCTTATGTATCCAGGGAACAGTATGAGCAGGATCCGAGAATCGCCCGCGTGCTGAATCAGTTGGTATCCTCAGGACCGTTCTGCTGTCACGAGTTGGAGTTTGGTCAGATTCTTCAGTCCCTGCTGGATCATAACGATGAGTTTTTTGTATTAGCGGACTTTGCCAGTTATGTGGCAATCCAGTCGGATATCGATGATGCTTATTTGAATAGTGGATCCTGGACCGAGAAGTCAATTGTAAATATCGCACACTCTGGACATTTCTCCAGTGATAACACGATTCACCGTTATGCATCCGACATCTGGAATGTTTCTCCTGTTAAGGTCGGTGTGAATAGATAATCTACCTCTATCGCAAACTCAAAAAAAAGAACCCCGCCATAGGTTTGGCGGGGTTTCTATAGGTGCTCTATTGGAATGTTCTTCATCATAGCATATGATGGATGCTTGCAAAAATGACTAGATAGATTTACCGATTTACGTGAATGGACAGCCCGTTTTTTCATAGGTGAGAGGAGCCTTCTTATTGGTTAGCGGAGCCTGCTTATTATAGAAGAAACTCATCGTTCCGGCCCGAAATGCTAAAATGCTTTCTACTGCAATCGTCTATCATACTTTGAAATCACCCAGTTCGGATTGGAATAGGGTAGGTTCGGTGAGTTCCTTCCTTCTGATAGGCAGGGAAAAAGGAGATTCGCATTGTGCGAATCTCCTTTTTTGGAGAGTGGTTTATTCTTTTGGAAGCTCTTCGGTCGTTCCGAACAGCTCGATCTCCCGCTCCGCTTGCTTGCGATGGGCGATCCGGCTGCTGGCGGCCGCGGCAACCGCGCCGACGATATCGTCGAGGAAGGTATGTACACGGCCGCTTGATTTATCATTCAATTGCTCGAGAATGCCGGGCTTGAGCTTGTCAATATACCCGTAGTTCGTGAAGCCGATGCTTCCATATACGTTAACGATGGAAAATGCCAGGATTTCATCCACGCCGTATAACCCTTCGTCATTGGCCAGCATTTCTTGAAGCGGGGATATGAGATTGCCTTCCTCCGCCAAAATATCTAATTGAATTCCGGTTAACACCGCGTTTTGGACTTCGCGTTTGCTAAGTACGGCATCCACATTCTCCATGCATTCTTCCATAGTCAAATTCGGGTAGTATTTTTTCTGAAGGATCATCACCAGTTCAGCGATTTCCTCCAACTTGATTCCACGCTTATGCAGCAGGCTCCGTGTCGCTTCCGCTACCTTCTTGCTGTTCAGACTGTATGGAATGTTTGAATCGTTTTCTGCCATGATGGAACTCACCTCATTTTCGTTGTTGATGAAGATGCTTACGACGATTGTACTTTTTCCACCCCCCTTTGTCCAGAAAGGGCAAAACTGCGAGTTATTTTTTTGGAAAGGGCTCGTATACATAGGAGTACAACCTGTACAAAAAAATGTTAGGGAGGAACAATACATGAAACGTAGTAATCGTAATCTTCGCAGGCTTTCCGCCGCCGGGCTGCTTGCTGTTCCGATCGTGTTGTCCGGCTGCGGCGTGTTTTCCGGGAAGCAATCGGAGGCAATTGACCCGCCGCCTGCGCAAGTGGAGAAGCAGATGCTGAACACGGCCGGATCCACAGCGGCACAAGGAGACATTGGCACGCAGACAACTGTTTATCTTTCGGATGCGCGGGGAATGCTGGCACCTGTAACCCTGGGTATTCCGAAGGTAGAAGGGGCAAACGCCGTGAAAGATTCTCTTGAAGTGCTTGTGAACGGAGGCCGCTATGCTGGCTATGTTCCACAGGGCTTTCAGGCGGTATTGCCTGCCGGTACGCAGATCCATAATGTGACGGTTGATCCGGAGAGCAAATTGGCCGTTGTTGAATTCAATAAATCGTTTACAGAGTATCAAGCGGCAGATGAACGAAGAATCTTGGAGGCGTTGACGTGGACGTTGACGGGACATAAAGGCATCGAGTCGATGCAGGTATGGGTGGACGGAGTCAAACTGACGGAAATGCCAGTCAACCACACGCCGCTGGACCGTCCGCTTTCACGTGCGATGGGTATCAACCTTCAAAAGGCGGATGACGCATTGTACACTTCCTCTTCGCCGGTTACCGTCTATTTCTCTTCCGTGACGCCTGACGGCATTCAGTATTATGTACCTGTTACAAGACTTGTTCCAACCGGACAGGATGCGGTTAAGGCAGCCTTGAATGAACTGATCCGGGGGCCGCATTACGGTGATGGGCTTGTCGAGGTCATCCCGGACGATACCAGCGTTGCATCGGTCGAAAAAGGTGAGGACGGCGCTGTTACCGTATCGCTTCAGGACAGCATGTTTGAGCAGGGAGAGCGGGTTCCAACCGAATTGCTGCAGGCCGTCGTGCTAACCGTAGCCGAGAATTCGGATGATGCGAAGGTGAAAATTCGGATGAATGATCTCTCTGAGGTGGTTGGAACGGATAGCCGCAATTATAGCGAGCCTGTCGGCCGTCCGGAGTTCATTAACGAAATTTCGATTTGACGCTTCACCGCTATCTTTGAAATATGCGCCGGAAAAGGTGCTTTTGTGCCTGCACTTTGGTAGAATAGGGAATGCTAATCAGGATTGCGATAAGAAGTAGGAGGCAGAAAACATGAGATCTAACGGACGTAAGAGCGATGAGCTTCGACCGATGAATTTATCGACCCATGTGAATAAATATGCGGAAGGCTCCGTGTACATCGAGATGGGAGACACCAAGGTGCTGATTACGGCAACCGTGGATGAGAAGGTTCCCCCATTTCTGAAAGGACAAGGAAAGGGCTGGGTGACGGCTGAATACTCCATGCTGCCGCGCGCAACACAATCCCGCAACCAACGGGAAGCCAATCGCGGTAAACTCAGTGGCCGGACGATGGAAATTCAGCG
Organism: Paenibacillus sp. ISL-20; assembly: GCF_018613005.1. NCBI lineage: Bacteria > Bacillati > Bacillota > Bacilli > Caryophanales > Paenibacillaceae > Paenibacillus > Paenibacillus sp. ISL-20. Next base: position 11,090 of record NZ_JAGGRD010000026.1, on the reverse strand, counting down.
GCTGATCGGCAGAGCGCTTAGGTCTGTTGTGAATCTGCATGCTCTTGGCGAGCGGACAATTACGCTGGACTGCGATGTAATCCAGGCGGATGGCGGAACGCGGACCACCTCCATTACAGGAGCATTTGTAGCTTTAGCCATAGCGGTAAATAAAATTGCAGAACAACATAAACTAGCGGTATTTCCGATTACGGACTACCTGGCCTCCATTAGCGTGGGCATTGCTGGCGGACAGGCGCTGCTGGATCTGAACTATGAAGAGGATTCCAAAGCGAAGGTCGACATGAATCTGGTCATGACCGGAAGCGGCAAATTCGTTGAGGTTCAGGGTACTGGCGAAGAGAGCCCGTTTTCTCGTGAGGAGCTGGATCAGATCCTGGAGCTTGGGGAACAGGGAATCCGCGAGCTCATCGAGCGTCAGCAGGAGGCACTTGGCCCCATCGCAGCTAAAATCGGTTCCGTGAATGCGGGTACTGGAGTATAGTCCCATGACATTGACACTTGGAGACACGCTAATTGTAGCTACCCGCAATCAGGGGAAAGTCAAGGAATTTACGCATGCTTTTGCTGCTTTCGGTACGGAGGTCAAGAGCATGTACGATTACCCTGATCTGCCGGATGTCGTTGAGGATGGAGCAACGTTCGCAGCCAATGCATTTAAAAAAGCCAAGGCGGTTGGTGACGCACTGGGATTGCCTGTCCTGGCTGATGATTCCGGATTATGCGTGGATGCGCTGAACGGCGCGCCCGGCGTTTATTCCGCGAGGTATGCCGGCGAACACGGCGCGGACGAGGACAATAACGAGAAGCTGCTCGGGGAGCTGGAACAATTAAGGCTCGGTGAGGATACGGAGCAGCCCTTGCTAAGTCCGGCCCGATTTGTCTGTGTGCTGGTGCTGTATGATCCGGTCTCGGGAGAAAAGCTCGAGGCTGAGGGGAGCGTTGAAGGCTGGATCACGTCGGATCCGTCCGGAAAGGGCGGATTTGGATATGACCCGCTGTTCTACCTGCCAAGCCATGAGAAGACGATGGCCGAGCTTTCCCTGGAAGAGAAGCAGGAGATCAGCCATCGGGGAAAAGCACTGCGCAAGCTTGTAGCGGACCTGCAGGCGCGATAATCGAATAAGTGCCATAAAAAGAAACCATACCGGCCTACTGCTGGTATGGTTTCTTTGATTTTTTAGAACAATAAGGACTTAACGTATGGATACGTTATACTCTTTGAGCCAGAAATGCACCTGGGCCAGGTAGGCGAACAGCTGCGGACCGGACATCAATTGACCGAACCAAGGGAGATTGGAGGACGCATCCGGCGAAGAAGCCAGTTCCCGGATTCGTGCCGTATCGATGAGCGGAAGCAGCGGCGAAGAAGGATCGTCCAGAATGGACAGCACCTGCGCTTTGACAGCTGCCAGATAGCTCGGATTGTGAGTTTTGGGATAGGGGCTTTTTTTGCGGTACAGGACATCGTCCGGAAGCACACCTTCAAGGGCTTTGCGCAGAATGCCTTTTTCACGGTCGCCCGTCGTTTTGATGCTCCAGGGAATGTTCCACACATAGTCGATCAGTCGATGATCGGTGTAAGGTACGCGGACCTCGAGTCCAACGCCCATGCTCATTCGGTCCTTGCGATCGAGGAGCGTTGGCATGAAACGGGTGATATTGAGATAGGACATGACCCGCATGTTGGCCTGCTGCCCGGTCTCCCCGGCCAGCTTCGGCACTTCGGCTACCGCATCGGCATAGCGGTCTCCGAGGTATTCCAGCGGCTTGATCCAATCCCGGATCTCGGCAGACAGCAGCCCGGATCTCATATCTGGGGCGACAGACCATGGGAACGTACCGGAATTCAGCATTTCTTCCCGGTGAAACCAAGGGTAACCGCCGAATATTTCATCAGCGGCTTCACCGGATATGGCGACGGTTGCGCCATTTTTTATCTCACGGCAGAAGAGGAGCAAGGAGGCGTCAACGTCAGCCATTCCCGGGAGGTCCCGCTTTTGCGTAGAGACATCCAGCGCTTCGACCAGTTCGGGCGTGTCGAATTCGATCCAATGGTGGTTCGTGCTGAGCTCCTCGTGCATCCGTTTAATCCATGGTGCATCCGCACCCGGCTGGAAGGAATGGGATTTAAAATGTTTGTTATTGTCCACGTAATCGACGGAGTAGGTGTGCACTTGTCCTTGGCCCGTCCGCTTGTAGTAATCGACGGCCAGCGAGGAAAGCGCGCTGGAATCGAGCCCGCCGGATAACAGCGAGCAGATCGGTACATCGGATACCAGCTGACGTTCAACGGTGTCGCGCAGCAGATCGCGCAAGAAGCTTGCCGTCTGATCCGCATCATCTTCATGGGGCTTGCTTTCCAGCTTCCAGTAAGTATATTTGCGCAACCCTTCCCGGTTAAAGATCATGGCCATACCAGGACAAAGCTCTGCGATATCCTTGTAGACACCGTGTCCCGGGGTTCGGGCCGGACCGATAATAAATACTTCCGCAAGCCCCTCTGCCCCGACCACAGGCTCCACCTTCGGATGCTGAAGCAATGCTTTCGGTTCCGATCCGAATACGAGCGTTCCGTCAATGTAACTGTAGAACAGGGGTTTTACTCCAACTCGGTCCCGTGCCAGAAATACCTGTTCCCGTACGCTGTCCCAAATGGCGAATGCAAATATTCCATTGAGGCGTTCCAAACAATCGGGGCCCCATTCGATATAGGATACTAACAAAACTTCCGTGTCGCATTTGGTATTGAAACGATGACCACGTCGTACCAATTCGTCTTTAAGCTCCGCAGCGTTATATAATTCCCCGTTATATACAATGGCATAGACTTCCTCTTCCTGATGAATGATCATCGGCTGAGCGCCATTTTCGGGGTCGATCACGCTGAGTCTTCGGTGACCGAATGCGCACGGGTTGGAAATCCAAGTGCCGGATCCGTCAGGTCCGCGGTGAGCCAAACTTTCTGTCATTTTTACCAGCAGCTGCGAATCCTGCGTCAAATCGCCGCTCCATTGTATAAAACCGGTTATTCCGCACATGACGGTTCATCCTTTCTTTGTCTTTGTCATACGCTGTCCCATTTTTTTAATCCTACGTCGCCAAAGTGATACAGATATATGCCGAAGGAAGGCATAAAATGTCTGTCCTTTTACGAAAACTAAGAAAGAGGACGAACATTCAAAGAGAAGGAGAGATGCGTCCATGAATAAGTCGACCTACTATGTTTCTGTACAGAGCCGCTCTGTGTTGACTGAACAGGGAGCGAGCGCTTATGAATGGGAGATCGAAGCAACGCCGGAAGAGGCGGATCAAGTTCGGATTGAGCTGGACATGATGCAGGAGAAGGATGAAGAAGCGATAGGATACATGTTTCCTTGGGCGGATACGCCGCAACAAAGCACCAATGCCCTGTTTCAATCCTCCCTGGACAAGGTGTATCGAACCATTTATCAATTGGGTACACCAGCCACGCGCCAGCAAATGGAAGAGCTGCGATTGCTCTCCGATTTGATATGACAATAATAAGGATTGTGCAGTCCCTGCACATCTTGATGAAGGAGAATGTATGATGTATGCAATCAGAGATGCAAAAATCCGCCGCATTACGGAAGTAAACGGCGCCCCTTGCGCTGAGGTTGAGGTCTATCCAGCAGTGGAAGGAGAAAGTACATTGCTGGCTTATCTGACGCCATCTTCCCCGCTGGGAGGCTATGAGCTGGTGAAAATCGTGCGCAGCAATGCCAGCACGGATGTGGATTGGTTCGACAACAGCATGCATGATGCATTTGTTGATGCCACGGACGAAGCGTTCGAGAATGACGTTCAATCCACCGCGGAGGAAGACCGGGATGCATTCAAGCAGCAGCTGCTTTCTACAGGCCAGCTATATGAGCAGTTGAATCATAGGCTCAGTGAAGGACCTCGATATTTCTAGAGCCTTGAAGAATGAAGAGATCTGTCTGGCACCATCGGCAGATCTCTTTTTGTATGCGCAGGATGCAATTTTGGCGACAGTGGCCTCATGGCTCGCGCAATATCCCGAAGCACTTCGAGAGTAGGGTATTCCTGACTGCAAAGGATCTACCCAGATCAAGCTGAAGATGGGCTCCTAGCAAGCGGTCGTTAACGGAAATAATGCAGCACTGGATTTCGGCTCCATGGATGGTGAAAGGCGCCACAATGGTACCGCTGCGTTTTTGTGGCATCCGCGCTGGGCTATGAAGTGAATGTACTGATTACAACAAAATAACACAAGAAGGACCATGCGGTTAACCGCATGGTCCTTTTAGGATAAGATGCTCAATAAGCATACTCCCTCAGCACTTGAATGCCCATGATCACGTTATAAACAAAAGCCCCGAAGTAGAGGATGCCGAACAGGATAAGGTATCCAATGACGGAACCGAAGGACCCTGAGGTAACGGCCATATAAATCAGCGGTATCGCTGCTATGACGGGGAATACGTGCGAGAACAGGGCACGACGGGCGTGCTTGGCAACATAGGTGTCCGGGGAGAAAATCCATACGAGGAGAGGAAGGATGAAGGGGGCAAAGAAGATGCTGAAATACGATAAAGAGGATAAAAGCTGTCTCATGATATCACGCTCCTGAAGTCATTTTCATGATATACATATTACCCAGTAAGTCCGCTCCTGATTCGGTTCTGAACCATTCCGAAAAAAAGTTCTTTGAAAAATACAAAAGATGCGATATAATATACTTCGTTACTGTTTAAAAGATTTCCATACATATATGTCCCAGTAGCTCAGCTGGATAGAGCAACGGCCTTCTAAGCCGTCGGTCAGGGGTTCGAATCCCTTCTGGGACGTAAAAAGGCACCGCCTCTAAAGGGCGGTGTTTTTGCGTCCATGAGGATGAGAACCCCTGGTAGGGGTACGCCTGCGCATAAGCTTCGGGAGGGCCACTTCGCAGTCGGCCTGCAAAGGCCGTACCCGAGAGCTGCAGAAGGAATTCGTTCCTTTTTATAAGAAGCTGGGGTATGCCCAGATTGAACCGTTGAACCGCTTGGTGAATACATCGGGAGTGAATATAGTTTATGTTTTGAGAAGTATCTGACATCCTAACGGTTTCGTCTTATAATAGAAGAAAAAGTATTTTACGAACCATATCGAGGAGGCATCGAGCATGCAGCTTACTAAAATATCACAGAATACCGCCATTTTATTGGAGCATGCCAGAAAATCGGGGCTGACTTCCTCCGAACTGCTGGAGGCTGTGCGCTCGGGTGAGGTAGAAAGATTTCAAGTAGCGAACAATGGTCATTTTCACTATGAGGAATTGTTCTCTTATGCCGGAGAGCATGGGGAAGATTTGGAGAAGGCCGTTAGCGAGGGATACAAAATTACATTTAACACCCGCAACGGGTTGAAGATTTGGCTGGAGGAAGCCTTCCGCATCAGCTCGGAATCCGATTTTAGTGTAGGCGAAGGCATTATTGAAGGGCTGAAGCTCCAGGAGGAGCAGGTCGCACGCTTGAAGGAAGCGTTGGCTGTCAATTGGACCCTGCAGGAAGAGCCAGCTGCAGATGATATCCAGGTCAGACTGACCGTCAGAGGATTGCAATAATATATATGATAGCCACCGTACTTATTCAACAAGAATAGTACGGTGGCTTTTTTTAATACAGCATGATTCGTTAATCTCTTTCAGAGGGAGATTTACATCCGGCTTGGCGTGGGCAGTCCCAGCACCTCCAGCGCTTCGCCAAGGGTGTTCTTGAACAAGGCAGTGAGCCATACACGGAACGGGAGCACTTCATCCGCCGATTTTAGAATAGGGCATGCCGAATAAAAATTGTTGAACAAGGAGCACAGCTCATAAGTAAAGTTGCAGATGGCGCTTGGGGATAGATCCCGTCCGGCGACGTATAGGGTATCATGCCAGGTGCTGATATGGCGAAGCAAAGCATGCTCCGCTTTTTCCATAGCAGGGAACCTGGCAGGCACAGACGGCGTAACACCGGCTTCTTGAGCTTTATTGAGCACGCTGAGTGCACGCGCGTAGGAGTAGAGCAGGTATACCCCCGTATTTCCTGATATTTCAGTGGCCTGCTTCAGATCGAACACCACCTCGGTTTGCAGTGCAAAGCGAAGCAGGTAGTAACGGATGGAGGCGGCTGCGATCGTATGACTGGACAAACCGTTTTTATCGGAACGGGTATCTTCGATGACCTTGGCTACTTGGTGGATAAGCTCGGTGATTTTAATTCCGATTCCCTGACGTCCGGACATCGCATAGGACGCTTTCCCGTCAGAAGTATCGATTCCGAGGTCCGCAGCCGCAGAAGGGCTTAACGAAACAACGCCGTAGCTGACATGACGGAGCTTGTTGGCCTCTTTATGGAATCCCAAGCTTTCTAGTGCCTGCCTCACCATCGCTTGCGGGTACTGCTGCCTGTAATCAATGACGTTGATGACCATGTCTGCTTTGCCGAAAGAGAGCTGCTCGCCATGGGTACTCGTCGTCCACACCTCATCTGTGAATTTTTTGTATACAAAATCATTGGAGAGCACACCGTATTTCCACAAGTGGTAGGCGATGTCTTTAGCCGTGTAAGTCAGAATGCCATTGGAGCGCACGAGCACTTTATCCATACTGTGGTCTGACTCCGGATCGTCCACGGCTTCCGTTCCTGTTTGCTTGAGCACCCAGCAGCCTGCAAGTTTACCCTCGGTTTCCTGATGGAAGAGCGGCGTATTCTTCAACAGCTCGAAAGCGGACGACCAAAATCCCTCTCTGACAATGCTGCTCTCCCACACAAGCAGATCATAGTCAATGCCGAACTGCTTCATTTCTTCAAGATGCTCTTTGACGATTCTCTCGGCAACGAGCAGTCCGATCCAGGATAAATTCTGGTTGCCCTCTTCCAGTGCGTGCAGAACCTCAGTCCGATGCTGAACCAGCCCAGGCTCCCTTTCATAGGCTTTATTGGTACTTGAGTACACGTCCCAGCAGTAATCGCCGAACCGGGCATGTTCCTTCGATAGCGGCGTGTGGAGCATCCCGACCACCGTATCTGCCAGCTGATTGCCAAGGTCGTCGATATAATTATGAACCTCTACCTCGTAACCAAGCTTCCTCATCAGCCTGACCAGCGTATCTCCGATACAGGAGTTTCTAAGATGGCCGATATGGGCGGATTTGTTCGGATTAATGGAAGTGTGCTCAATGACAATCTTCTCGTTAGTTGCCGGAGGCAGTTCAAAGTGATGCCCGGCCCAATATTCCCAATCGATACGCAGATTCATAAAGCCTGGAGCAACAATCTCCGTGGAATAGACCAGCTGTTTGTACGACGTGTCCTGCTCAAGCTCGGCTTGAATTAGCTCAGCAATGTGCATCGGAGCCTTACGAAGCAGCTTCGCAAGCTGCATCGCAATATTGGTGGCATAATCCCCATGCTCCATGCTGGCAGGCTGCTCAATCCGGATTGGAGTGGAATCCGGCAGTTTGGAGCCCAAAGCTTCACACACCTGGTTTACAGCTTGTTGAAGGCTTGAAGTAATCAAATGACTTAACAAATTAAATCCCCCTTTTTGAAAAAAACACGTCAGAAAAATCAAAAAAGCCCTCATCTCCTAAAGAGACGAGGACTTGTGCTCGCGGTACCACTCTTGTTGTTAAACCGAAGGGTTTAACCACCTTTATACGATAACGGTGTAAGCCGGGGCTTCCTACAGTATTTCACTTCGGAAGACCATCTCCTGGGTCCGCTTCACGGCCGACTTTGTACCGGTTTCCACCCTCCCGGCTCGCTTGGACTAAAGTCAAGTGCAGTTACTCTCCCAATCAACGAAAATCACGTGTTCAAGTTTTTTCATATTATTAACTATTCTATTTAGAAAATCAACCCTAAAATTTCTAAACCTTTTCTGCAAAAACACGCAGGCGCCTATAATCTCCGTAAAACGCATCCTCATGCCAGAGTTTCGCTTGGGCGGCTCGGCTGATGCGGGCAATGGCTTCGTTCTTCTCTTCAGCCGAGAATCCAGCGAAGAAACGATCGCCAAAATGCAGCAGCCAATATTTCACGCCGTCCTTGCCTTCAGGCAGCTTCGTGGGCCGGTCGAAGTGATGGGCGATATGCACCCGGAACCCTTGGGATTCAAGCAAGGTGGCATACTGGCCAAGACTTGGAAAATACCACGGATTTCGGGTGTCGGCATCAATTCCATAATGATCGGCGAAGACCGTTTTCAAGGCTTGGTAAATTCCAACGATATTCCCCTTGCCTCCAAACTCCGCGACGAATCGACCACCGGGCTTGAGTGCGCCATAGACGGAGCGTACCACACCAGCAGCATCCTTCATCCAGTGCAGGGCGGCATTCGAGAAGACGGCATCATACGGCGTTTCGGTTTCGAAGTTCTCTCCGTCTCCGGTCATAAACGTCAGTTCAGGATATTTGCTTTTGGCGCGCTCCATCATCTCGGCCGAATCATCCATGCCGGTTACAAATGCACCCGAAGCGGATATTTCATAAGCCAAATCACCGGTTCCGCAGCCGAGATCAAGAATCCGTTCTCCGGGTTGAGGCGCAAGAAGCTCTACGACTCCTTTTCCATAAGCCGAGACAAACGATAACTGCCGATCATAATCGTAAGCTTTCCATACTTGCTCTGACATAACAACACTCCTTCACCCATGAATTATCCTCATTGTGACATGGTTAGCTTATAATTAGAAATATATTAATACGATAACATTGATAGGTTTTGACAATAAATGAGCACACAAAAAGCCGCTGAGCAGCGGTTTTATGTAGAACATTATTTAACGGCAACAAGAAGAGCCCCAACGGCAATGAGTGCAACGCCTGCTGCGTTAATCCAGGATATCTTTTCTCCAAGAAAGACAAAGGCTAGAATGACCGCGATGACAACGCTTAATTTATCGATAGGTCCGACCTGCGATACTTTGCCGTATTTGAGCGCGAGAAAATAAAACAGCCAGGACAATGCCCCCGCAATGCCGCTGAGCACAATGAAGCTTAATGCTTTCTTCTGAACCAGAATGTCACCAAGTTCTGAGAATTTGCCCTGAACCCCCACGACCCCCAGCAGAAAAAGTGCCATGATGACAGAGCGAAGGGCCGTTGCTGAATTGGCATCGATGTTTTGAAGGCCTATTTTTCCGAAAATGGCGACAAGTGCCGCCGTGACCGCCGATAGCAATGCGTAAACAAGCCATAATGGCAATGCTGATCTCTCCTTTCTGACAAAGATAAAGTCTCTGATTAATGTACCGGATTCCTTTATAATAGTATAGAGTAATTTTAACGATATCATGAGTTTCGATGAGATCGAACGATTTGGAAGGGAATGGATGAAAAATGACGTTTCATATAGCGCCTTACGCAGAAGAATATCATGATCAGTTGGTGGAGCTGTGGCATCGTGCCGTATCCCAAACCCACGATTTCCTGACGGAGGAAGACATCCGGTTTTATTACGGCATGATCCAAAACGGAGCGCTGAGAGCCGTGGAGATCTGGGTCTGCTTGAATACGGAACAGGAACCGATTGGATTTATGGGGCTGGATGGCTCCAAAATCGAAATGCTGTTTGTAGATCCCCTCCATCACGGCCAAGGTACGGGAACGAAACTGATCCGGCATGCCGAACAGCTGAAGGGGCGGAGGCTTCAAGTCGATGTGAATGAACAAAACCCCAAGGCCCATGCTTTTTATAAAAAATACGGCTTCGTGCAAATCGGCCGCTCCGAGTTGGACGGCTCCGGGAAACCATTCCCGCTTATTCACATGGAGCTGCAGTAAGGTCATGGATCAGCGCAGCTGAGCCGATCGATAATCGCAAGCATAACATTCTCAGCAAAAAACTCCACGAGATTACTCGCAGAGTTTTTTCGTGGGAAGTGGGACGCCAACCCGGCGCCGGCAGCGGCCACTATCTTCTTTGAAAGAACTTCGATAGACGCTATGTCTTAACTAATCTGATAAAAAAGTGGGGGAGCAGCCAACTGGAGGGGTCTAAGCTGAGGAGTCGATGAAGTTTTTCCGAGTAACTTGTCGTTACCTTGGCGCACCTATCAGAAGAGGGTATCGGTCGGGCTGGAGCATCATCTGAAGAATCGCTACAGCAGGTGCTGGATCGGATCGAGGACCCGTAATATTTTCTATATAGTGAATCCCGATAGAGTGAATCTCGCCGCTGGTTTGCAACCAAACGGGGTTACCATGCCGTGCCGGAGGAAATCAGACGCAGTGAAGAGCATGCAGAGCGCCTTACCCAGCTCTGGCACAGCACGTCGACCCGACCGAATTGGTTTACACCTTTCCCCCCGATGGAAGGAAAACACTTCTGACCGTCGCGACACTGGGCAACCTCTGCGAGCGAGAGTGTTGTCCTTTTTCGTGAAGAAATCGGAGCGGGGGAGTGCTTGGCGGTAGTACAGGATTGTTTGCAGCAGGTGTAGAGAGTCGTGCGGTCGCTTTGCGTTGCCTTAACGGACTCAGGAGCCGTTAATTCAGGAAAAAACGCTCTTACAGGTATAGTAACGGACCTGAAGTTCGTTATTTATGACAAACGAGGGTAATTTGCTTGTGAATTTGCTAAATAACAGCTGTGGTGTCCGCTAAATTTTAAATTAGGCCGTTTTTTCTGAAATAACGAACTTACGGTCCGATAGAGTTTGTGTTCTGTGCGCGATGTTGGGAATCTGCTATGGGAGTTATATGCCACATTGTACCTCAGAAGGGATGCGGCCTCTACAGGCCGACTGCGAAGTGCCCTTCCGAAGCGTATGCGTAGGCGAACCCAATCTGGGTTCATCATCCTTCTGGAATACGCAAGAAAGCCGCCAACTATAACTAGTGGCGGCTTCCTCTTTTACGTCCCAGAAGGGATTCGGCCTTTACAGGCCGACTGCGAAGCAGTCCTCCCGAAGCGTATGCTCCGACGCCCCCCTACCAGGGGTTCTCATCCCCGTGGACGCAAAAACACCGCCCCTAAGAGGAGGCCACTGAAGAACTTGCGTTTTTCTTCGGAGGCGGTGCAAATAGTGTAAAAAGAAGACATTCACCCCTCGTTTTGGAGATGAATGTCTT
>NZ_JAGGRD010000025.1:0-79450 GCF_018613005.1 Paenibacillus sp. ISL-20 | reverse complement strand
TATCGTCTCATCATACTTATTCATTACCCAAATTATAGGGTCACAGTTTGCATACAGGCCCTAGTATAATAACATTTAGTGCTCACGGATAGCCTGTTTTCTAATGTATGTAAAAGTCGTAAACTATACATGCTATCATGATAAGGATCTATAATTTATGATGATATTTGCATTCTATGACTCACTTTATCATCCGTTCAATATCTACAATAAAAAGATATCGTTTTCAGTTAACAAGAAATGAGGGCCCAATATGCGTTACCTTTATGAATTTATCGAGCATCAAGATGATATGCCTTTTAAGCTGTTTGTCAACAGTGTGAAGCAGGTTCCATTTCACTGGCATAAAGAGGTGGAGATTGTCTATGTTCTCCAAGGTTCTGTTATCGTGCATCTTGACCAGAAGCAGTATATCCTGCATCAGGACGATGTCATTGTGGTGAACAGCATGTCGATCCATAAGTTTGAACAGAATAGCCCTGACAATATTTTATTAACGCTTCAATTTGGCCCGGAGTGGCTGCACAATAACGTTTTTATTTCCTGTAATTCTACGACGGAGACTGAGCCGATCGGATTCCGATTTGACACAATCAAGCAAGAGCTTGCAAAGATGGTGTGGGAGATGAACAAGAAGTCTCCAGGCTATCGAAGCTACACGATGGGAAGGCTGCAAACCTTATGCGGGCATTTATTGCGATATTTTTCGGAAGGAATCAACCCGGAAGCCGAAGATGGCAGCAAGAGCTATGACTATAAAAGGCTGAATCGGGTTCTTACCTATATCGATCAAAATTATAAAGAGAAGATTACGCTGCAGACAATGGCGGAACAAGAGCACTTAAGTTTGCATTATTTTTCTCACTTTTTCACCGATAAAATCGGTATTCCTTTCCAAAAGTATTTAACGCTGATCCGTTTGGAGAAGGCACAGTCGGAGCTTTCCGGAAGTGAAAAGAGCATTACCGAAATTGCAATGGATTGCGGTTTTGCGAACGTAAAGCTATTCAATAAGTATTTCAAAGAAAAGTACGGGTCTACACCAAGTTCGTATCGTGAAGCCGCTGCTCCGCTTCAGGATAAGCCTAATCGAAAACCACTTACATATGAAGAGTCCTCTAGTGGGGACTATTATGAATTAGATACGATCAATGCGATGGGGTCATTATATCGATATCTGGAAGTGAAGTCGGATCAAGAACAGGAGAGGGCGAACCCTTTAACGGTGGTTGTTACGGATCAGGAGCAAATTCGGATTCAGCCGGGAATGTCGTCAACAGGGTACAAAAAACACTGGAATGTTACCACAACAGCGGGCAGGGCAGTTGAAGGGCTGCGAGATGACTGGCGTCGGCAGCTTTCCGAGCTTAAAGGACGGGTTCCTTTTGAATATATACGTTTTCATGGCATCTTTAATGATGAGATGATGGTATACAACGAAGAGGATGACGGTACTCCGGTCTATAATTGGGCTTATGTTGACAAGCTTTATGACTTTCTTATTGAGCTGGGTATCAGGCCGTTTGTGGAGCTAGGCTTTATGCCGACCTTGCTCAGCCGTTCCAACGAAACGGTATTCTGGTGGAAGGGGAATATTTCCCCTCCAGCTGATCAGGCAAAATGGGAGGCGCTTGTTCGTGAGTTCGTTCGGCATTGCTTAAATCGGTACGGGGCTGAGGAAGTAAAACAGTGGTACTTTGAAGTATGGAACGAACCGGATTTATCAGGCGTTTGCTGGGCAGGAAGCAAAGAGGAATATTTCTCCTTTTATGAATCTACCGTTCGAGTGATCAAGTCGGTTCTTCCAGAACTAAAAACAGGCGGACCTGCTTTAGGTTATGGTTCACTTTGGAACGACACATGGGCCGAGGAGTTTATGGAATATTGCAAGAGGCATCAAGTAGCGATCGATTTCTTTTCCTTTCATATCTATTCGGAGTATCCTCAGCTCAAAGCGGAGCAGAATATGTTAACGAAAATGATGCCTCCAACTTTTTATAAAGAGAGCATCCATCGACTGCAGGAAAAAATGGAGCTTGCCGCTTTCCGTGATTTGGAGCTGCATATTACCGAATGGAACTTTTCCCTCTATGACCGGCATCTGTTGCACGATACCATGTTTATGGCCCCATTCGTGATGTATCATGCGATGAATACATTGGGAGATGTAAAGGCAATGGCTTTTTGGTGCTTTACTGATGTGTTTGAGGAAAGTCTTGTTCCATCCTCTCCGTTTTATGGAGGCTTTGGTTTAATGAATCGGGATGGACTTAAGAAGCCAAGCTGTTACGCCTTTGAGTTTCTTCAGAAACTGGGTGATGAGATAACCGTTAAGGGTGATGGTTATATAGGTACTCAGAATAAAGACGGGAGCATACAACTTCTGCTCTATCATTACGTCCATTTAGATCATATGTTTTCAAGCGGAGACTGGTCGGAGATGTCCAATCATAACCGTTACAGCGTGTTCGAAGAGAAAGGCAGCAAGCTGTTTCAAATCAACATTCCTCATCTGCCGGGAACCTATAAATGCACAACCTATCAGATGGACCGGGATCATGGATCCGTTTTTGACGAGTGGGTTCGCATGGGAGCACCCGAAATCTTGACGGAGGAGGAACTTGCGTATCTTCACGGAAGAAGCGGCCCGGTCATCCGGACAGAGATATTACAGGATCAAGGTTGCCAGAAAGAAATCAATCTTCCACCACATGGTGTGCTATTGCTCACATTAGAGAAACAGTTTTAAACACAACCTTCAAGAACACCACCTCCATGAGAGGGGGTGTTTTTTGCTGTCGATTCCAGGTAGAGACGATTAGCCGGATCTAAGGATAAGAATAGAACAAAAAACGCCCATAGGCGAGGCAATTTACAACGAGTAAGCGTTAACAAAAATATCTATACTATAGCTATGTGCACAACAGAATTACAGGAGGGGAATCAACAGATGAAGCGTTTCATGAAATGGATGACGGAATCATTTGCGCCAAGATTGGATGCGATTACAAATAACATTTGGATAGCATCAATACAAGAAGCCATTATGGTTGCCATCCCGATGATTTTTATCGGTTCTATTATTACTTTGATTTCAATTTTGCAAGACTTCATTCCTGGCATGCCGGATTTGACGCCAATCACAACATTCAGTTTTGGTCTTCTCGGTTTGTTTATTGCATTTCTAACGCCGTATACGGTTATGGAGAAAAAGGAGAGGCACAAAATCAAGCTGCTTGCGGGAATGACCGGCATATCCTTATTCCTCATGCTGCTTAATCCCGTCGTAAACGAGGACGGAACCGTTCAGTTCATTCTTGAGCGTTTCGGTCCTGCGGGTATGGTTACGGCACTCATTGTAGGCGTCTTCATCGCCGTAATCATGAATGTCTGTGCTAAGTTTTCTTTCTTTAAAAAAGGGTCTTCCATGCCAGAGTTTATTATGGATTGGTTTGACTTCCTGGTACCGATTGCCGTGATCATGGGCATAGGCTGGGTTCTTGTATATCAGCTCCACTTTGACATCTTTGGACTGATTGTGAGCGTGTTTGAACCTATTAATGCTATGGGGCAAAGCTTGTTCGGGTTTATTCTGTTTAACTTTATTGGGGTTGTACTGTATTCCTTCGGAGTTAGCCCATGGGTTCTAATGCCAATATGGTATGCCATATGGATTCCGGCGATTGAGGAAAATGCCGCATTGGTGGCGCAGGGACTGGATCCCGTCAACATTAATACATTTGAAACATTCTTCTCCGGATGGCTTGGAATCGGAGGGATGGGTGCAACATTGCCGCTTGTTATCTGGTTCCTGTTTGCCAGATCCAAAAAGCTGAAAACCATTGGTAAAGCAACATTAATTCCTTCCCTGTTTAATATTAACGAGCCTGTTGTGTATGGAGCGCCAGTTGCCTTCAATCCGCTTTTGATGGTACCTATGTGGATTAATGGTCTCATTACACCCATAATCGTCTACTTAGCGCTTGATATGGGGTTTGCACAAATCCCAAGTAAAATCTTCCAGCTATGGTATACGCCGATCGGTGTATCGACTTACCTCATGTCCGGATTGAATGGACTTATTCTGCTTGCCGTCGTCTTGCTGATTGTGTTCGCCGTATGGTTTCCGTTTTTCAAACTGTACGATGCGCAGGAGTTAAAGAAAGAGCGGGAGTTACAAGAAGAAGCTTGAGATGAAAGGGTGGATACAAATGAAAGCATCTATTAACGCATTGATAAAGGAAATGACACTTACTGAAAAAGCATCCCTGTGCGCGGGATTAAATATGTGGATGACCAAAGGGATCGAGAGACTCGACATTCCGCCGGTTCATATGTATGACGGAACGAATGGGATCCGCAAAACGAACAGTGACGATGAAATGGGGATCACGACAGAGAATGTTCCCGCAACTTGTTATCCTACGGGCTCCGCTATCGGTTCTTCGTGGAATACTGAACTGCTGCACGAAGTTGGGGAGGCACTCGGTAATGAATCCAAAGAGATGGGAGTAGAATTGCTGCTCGGCCCAGGAATCAACATGAAGCGGACTCCGCTTGGGGGAAGAAATTTCGAATATTACTCCGAGGATCCCTGCCTGACGGGCGAACTGGGCGCTGCTTTCATCAATGGCCTCCAGAGCAAAGGAGTTGGCGCTTCGCTTAAACACTTTGCTTGCAACAATCAGGAATTCGAGAAGATGGTGACGAGTTCAGAGGTGGACGAACGGACGCTGCGCGAAATTTATTTAAGCGCCTTTGAGCGAATTATTAAAAAATCGGATCCTTGGACCGTCATGTGCTCCTATAATTTGCTTAATGGCTCGTATACTAGTGAGAACGAGCACTTATTAAATGATATCTTGAGAGAAGAATGGGGATACGAGGGTGTCGTGATCTCAGACTGGACAGCTGTAAATGATCGGATCCGTGGGCTGAAAGCAGGACTTGATCTCGAAATGCCGGGGCCTGCCGGTTATAACACGAATGCGATTATCAAAGCCGTGGAGAGCGGAAATCTTGCAGAAGAGCAGCTCGACAAAAGCGTTGCCCGTATTCTAAAACTCGTAGAACGTGTAACTGGTATTGAAGAATCTGCTCCGGTATTCGATATGGGGTACCACAATCTTGCGAGAAAAGCTGCAGCAGAAAGCATCGTACTTCTAAAGAATGAGAATGGCATTCTTCCGATCCATGCGGAGTCAACCCATTCCATTGCAGTTATCGGTCGTTTTGCCAAAAAACCTAGAATTCAAGGAGCCGGCAGCGCAAAAGTAACGCCTACTCACATTGATATTCCATTTGAAGAAATGAAGGCGTTGGCTGGAGCTTCCGTTGAGATGAGTTATGCTCAGGGCTACCCTGAAGATGACACCATTCATGTGGAGATGATCAAGGAAAGTGTCGCATTGGCGGCGAAATCGGATGTTGCAGTTATCTTCGTTGGCCAGCCTGAGTACGCCGAATCCGAGATGCGTGATTTGAAGGGCATTGATTTGCCAGAACAGCAGATTCTGCTTATTCAAGCGATTGCAGCCGTACAACCTAAATGTATTGTGGTGACCAGCAGTGGTTCAGCCTTGGCGATGCGTCCATGGGTTCAGCATGTTCCCGCTGTCATTCACTCATGGCTTTCCGGACAAGGCATGGGTAAAGCAATTGCTGAAATCTTGTTTGGACAGGTGAGTCCATCCGGTAAACTGTCCGAGACGTTTCCGGTTAAACTTTCTGACAATCCTTCACATATGAGAATCCGTGGTGAAAACGGCAAGCTGTATTATCGTGAAGGGCTGTTCGTCGGCTATCGATACTACGACAGGAAGGAACTCGCTCCACAGTTTCCGTTTGGCCATGGCTTATCATACACATCATTTGCTTATAAGGATATGAAGGCAACTCAAACAGAGACAGGAATCGCGGTCTCTTTCTGGCTGGAGAATATCGGAAACCGAACAGGGAAAGAGGTCGTTCAGCTTTACGTCCACGACGAAGAATGCACATGGACACGTCCAGAGAAAGAATTGAAGGCATTTTCTAAAATCGAGTTGGCTCCTGGGGAGAAACAGCAGATTGTCTTTGAACTTGAAGAGAGAGACTTTGCTTATTACAACACCAAATATAACCGCTGGGTAGCGGAGAGTGGTTATTTCCAAATTGCACTTGGCAGCTCTTCTCTTCATATCAGAATTACGGAGCGACTGTATTGTGATTTTGGCAAGGAAGAAGTATCATTTCATAAATTCAGCTTGGTTAGCGATTGGATCAACGACCCCACTGCGAAATCCGTATTGGAAGAGTGTCTGAACGAGATGAATCAGCATGTCGTAGAGAAGATTTACCTCAATGAAGAGTTCATCGGATTTTGGGAAGACTGTCCAGTCATTAAGATTTTGCAAATGTATGGCCAAACCTGGATGGTTGACCGGTCACCGGATGAAATCATTGAAGAGCTTATAAGTCGAGTTGATCAGCGACGCGGTAACATGTAAGACAAGATAATATTCCTTATAATAGCTTGGGATCTGAAAAAGGATTCCAAGCTTTTTTAGTATTCAAAAAACCGTAAAAAGGTGGGGAGACAAGGTTTCTCCTTTCATTCTCTGCAAACCATCATTTCAATTAATATTTTGACATTGACTATCAAATGAAATAGAATGTCATTATATATTAAATATCGAAAGGTGGTAACTGTCATTATTGATCAAGGGAATCGAAGATGGTGGGTGCTGGGCGCTCTTGCAGTAGGAATCCTTGCAGTCGGACTGGATATGACAATTCTTAACCTCGCCCTGCCCGTTCTTGCTACGGATTTGCATGCAACAAATGGAGATCTGCAGTGGTTTGCAGATGCGTATAACCTAATATTTGCTGCTATGCTCTTGCCCGCTGGCTTGTTAGGTGATCGATTGGGAAGAAAGCGGATGCTTCTTATGGGCTTGCTTGTGTTTGGGGCGGCCTCTGCAGGATGTGCTTACGCCAGTTCATCCTGGGAGCTGATTACCGGACGCGCCTTTCTGGGACTTGGTGCCGCCTTATTGGTACCATTGTCAATGTCGATTATACCGGTGTTGTTCTCTGAGGAAGAACGTCCTAAAGCAATAGGCGTATGGATGATGGCGAACGCGATCGGCATACCGCTGGGGCCTATTGTTGGGGGCTGGTTGCTGAATAACTATGAGTGGGGATCCGTTTTCCTTATCAATATCCCACTAGTCATCATCGCCTTAATCGCCGTTTCTATCTTGTTGCCTGAAACGCGCAGCGAAGACAAGCACAAAGTGGATGCGATAGGGATCCTAGCTTCGAGCCTTGGTTTGGTCGGCTTGACATACGGAGTAATTGAAGTAGGCGAGAAGGGCTGGGGGGACGTTGCAGCATTAACTGCTATGATTGGCGGGATATTTTGCTTAGTATTTTTCATGTTTTGGGAAAAACGAGTCAAGTATCCACTTATTGATCCCTTTTTATTTCGTTCATCCAAATTTACATGGGGCTCGATATTGGCAACAGTCATCTCTTTTGCCATGTTTGGAGTATTATTCGTTACACCGCAATATTTCCAAGCGGTTCAGGGGGTTGATGCGTTAGATTCGGGATTGCGTTTATTGCCTTTAGTTTTTGGCCTTCTGATTGGAGCCCCTATATCCGATAGACTGCAATCGAAGTTTGGCACTCGGGTTACATTGGCACTTGGTTTCTTAATATTGTCTGCTGGTTTAGCTACTGGAGCCAATACGGGTGTAGATAGCGGTTACGGTTTTGCCTCAATATGGGTTACAGTAGTCGGTTTGGGTATTGGCTTGGCTTTGCCCGCGGCAATGGACGTTGCGATGTCGCCGTTATCGGCGGAACGAAGCGGCGTAGGTTCGGCATTCATTATGTCATTGCGGCAAGTGGGGGGGACGATGGGAGTTGCTATACTAGGGACTGTTCTCAGCACGAACTATCGGAATAATCTGGACTTGAGCGATTTGCCGGGCGATGTTGCAGAAGTCGTGCAGCGCAATGTTTCCGCTGGAGCAGCCGTGGCACAAAAAATTGACTCGGTATCTTTATTGAACTCAGTGCATTCTTCGTTCGTTGCCGGAATGGAGGCGATGTTGTGGGTATGCGGCGGAGTCGCGGTACTAGGACTCCTGTTAACCGTCATTTTTATACAAAAGAAAACAAACGCCAACAGAGCACCTGAGATTCATCAAAATATGACTGGGGAATAAGCAGTCTGTTTCGAAACTGCTCTATTACGAAAGGCGAAGGCTTAGACTTATGTTTGCGAAATTGAGGAGGGACGCAATAAAACTTATAACGGCAAGCGTGGTGTGATTGATCTGAATTTAAAGGTAGGTTATCTCCATGTAAGTTATGTTAACTTGCTTACCATTTCAATAGCGTGATAAAATGATCTGAAGTCTCGATTCTTTTAGGTTCCTTTGTTGGATTGACGATGAATTAATGGCATGAGATGGTCGGCGTCTAGACTCGTTGTTTTAAGAGTACTCATCGTCGAATCGAAAACGAGTTCGAGCATAATACCTTTGGGGAGTGAGCAGAGTGTCATCAAGTAACCAAAAACCCATTGGGTTGCGAGAACGTAAAAAAGCTAAAACCATGGCTGCAATCCAGATGCATGCATTGCGTCTCTTTAAAGAATTTGGCTACCACGAAACTACTGTGGAGCAAATTGCAGAGGCTTCGGAAATTTCTCCAAGTACTTTTTTTCGTTATTTTGCAAATAAAGAAGACGTCTTGATTACTGATAATTATGATTCCCTTCTAATTTCGGCTTTCGAGGATCAACCTTCCGATTTTAACCCACTTCAAGCTGTTCGTCATGCAGTGAAATTAGCGATGACTCAGATGTCTGATGATGAATTTAAGACGGTGAATGAACGACATCAACTGATCATGACTGTGCCTGAACTTCGAGCAGCAGCAATAAATAATTTGGCTCAAACTATGCAAATGCTTGCTAAAATTGTTGCGAAAAAAATGGGCCGGGAGGAGGATGATTTGGCTATTCGCACATTAGCCGGTGCCATCATTGGAGTTAATATCTCGGCGATGCTTTATTACGCTGAGCATCCCGATGTTGATTTCACAAAATTGCTGGATGAGTCTTTAACCCTACTTGAAGAAGGATTGCAGCTATAAATTTATAATTAAACTGTGACCCGTAGGATGTACACTTTGAAAAGAGTGTGCTTCTACGGGTTTTTCTATGTTTTATCAGGATGGGATCGGGATTATGGACAAGTCTGTGGAGTAATCAGCACATCCTTACGGATATGGTTTACGGAATCCACCTGAACAAACTACTTGCGAAGTTCGTTTTAGACTGTAGTGATTTATTGTGCTGTCACATTATGGGTCGAGTTGTTCGTTGTATAGAGTGAAAGGGGGGAGAGGGCTTGAATGACGCGGAGATAAGTCAGATCATTGCAGATGTGTTGGATGGGGGGACAGAACAATTCGAGAAAATCATGAAGGTTTATCAAAAACCGATTTTTCTCTACTGTTATCATATGCTGGGTAATCATGCCGAGGCCGAAGATAACGCACAGGAAGTATTTTTGAAAACATTCCGCAGCTTGCGGAAATATACTCAATATGAGATGGATTTTGGCGCATGGTTATACAAGATAGCCTATCATCAATGTATTGACATCATCCGTAAGCGAAAACTGGTGAAATATTTACCTTTCTTTTACCAGGATGATAAAGAAAATAATGATGTCGATATGCATATTGAAGCCAACTATTTTGATGAATCCGTACATCAGGCCATGGCGAAATTATCGGCGGAAGAGCGTAATTTGTTAATCTTACGTTGTGTCGAGGATAAGAGCTACCAGGAGATCGGTTTGATTCTCGGCAAGAACAGCGCAAGCCTTCGTAAAAAATACGAACGTACATCTGCAAAATTTCGAAAGTATTATGCTCAAGTAAAGGGAGTGGGAATGTATGAATATGGACAGGGAACGGGATTTGAAAAAACTGTTTGATGACCCGCGCATTCCCAACGTCGACCTGACAGGAAAAGTAATGAATACACTATATGCTCAGCCAAAAGAAAAGGAGAGGTTTTTTGTGAAATATAAAGTTGCTTTAACTGCGTTTGTAGGTATGATGTTAATGGCTTCCACGGGTTATGCGGCAGTTCAATATCATTCTTTGAACAACAAGGATGGCGAAGTCGTATATGAGACTAAATCGACGAAAGATTACGGAAAAACAGAATCGAAAGATGAGGTAGAGCGTTACAAGGCATTTTATGAACTTAAGGATAAGGTGCTAAAGAACGGGGAAGCTGGGCTGTTCTACGTTGCTGCTAATAACCCGAATCATCAGACAGATCTGGGAACGAAGGTGACTAGCTTCGATAATCTTACTCAATTGCGCGATAAGATTACAGATAAATCCGTTAAGATTCCAGACAGTGTCAATGGAAATTATAAATTCAAACAAGCGGATGTGCTCTTTAAAAATGCTCAGCAAGTAAATCCGCCTTCTCCGGAAGAACAAAAGGCGCTGGCGGAAAAACTGAGAAAACAGGCGGAAGCATCCAAAAAGGGATATGCCATGATGCCGGTTGAGGTGACAGATCAGCTTTTCCTTCTCAATGTTACGTATCAAAATGGAGAGGATAAAATCGGGGTTGATATCACTAATCTGAGTGGAAAGTACAGCAACCCTACAACGTATATTGACGAGAATGTTCAATTTAAGCAGGAGAAGGTTCAAGTGAAGGGAGTAGAAATGCTGCATACAGAATTTAGTTTTTCGCAAGGGCGCGAGCTGAAATGGGTATACGAGAGCCCAGACAAAAAGGTGAAATACGTCTATACTATAAATGGAGACATGAATAAAGTAAGCAAAGAAACCTTGATGGAAATTGCCGAAGGCTATTTGGAATAATAAATATTAACCAACGGGAATCTTCTCCAATGCGAATTGGGGTTGATTCCCGTTTTGGGGTGATAAACAGTTTTCTATGTAGGTAATTACTTAAGGGAACTTAAAGATTATTTATGGTTCGCTTGGAACTTTATGCCCTCTCTGAGCGTTGTATTTGTCATGAAGCAAGAAGCCAAAACAAATGGGAGGGCTATCCATGCTTAGAATTGAAATGAAACGATGGAGTAAACACCTCAAAGGTCAACTACTCCGGCTTATCATTGCAAGTATTGCCGTGGGCATACTTACTGTCCATGGCGTGTTGGCAATACCACCTTCGCAAGTGAATGCAGAAACTGCCGATGTTTCGTTACGCAACTGGTATCCTTCCTCAGTCTTCAAAGTACCAGAAGTAAAACCTTCTTGGACGGTGAAGGTGGACAACTATATGGATATGGACGACGAGAATTATCTGGGTCGCCAGGCGATCGCTGAAGATGGCAAGGTGTTCGCATTCACCGGGAAAAAGCTGATTGCCATCGATGCGAGTACAGGCAAGCGGTTATGGAGTTATGGTAAGGACCTGGAGCCTTATGTTGTATTTCATAATGGCGTTATTTATGGCCTATCGGGAGATCAGATGCCATACGCTTTGAATGCAAAGACAGGCAAATTGAAATGGCAGTCGAACACATCCATCTACATGGATACTCGGCTTCGTACGGAAGTGCTGGTTCCAACTGTCGATACGCTGTATGCAATAAAAGGGAGCAGTACCTTCGCGTTTGATGCAGTCACAGGAAAGTTACGGTGGAAAACGAACGAGCCGTCAGGAGAAGGACATGGCACTGATTATCTTCAGGAGGCGGATGGAGTAATCCTTCGGACGTTCTATATACAAGGAGCGCTCACTTCTCTTCAATTGACTGCCTATGACAAGAAGACGGGCAAGAAGTTATGGGACCATTTTGGTCAGGGAGAAGCGCTCCAAATTAAAAATGGTCTCGTGTATTCGGTTGACTATTATTCTCCATTGCTGACTGATTATCAGTCGCTGCCGGACCGCAAATGGATCGTAAATGTGTATAACCTTAAGACCGGCGTAAAGAAGAGCAGCCGAGAATATAGCTGGAAAATGTCGGGGGAGCCGCCATATGAGTACGGCGGAGGCGGCTTATTTATAAACCAAGGGAAGTTATACATGGATCAGGGCAATAAGGTGGCCGAATACAATTTTGACACCTATAAGAAAGGTGAGGTTCCTCTGCGAACTTTTCCTCGCCCTTATGGGGGCGACTGGGAGTTGATCGGACTGGTTCAGGAACGGTTGATTTTCAAAGACATAATGACTCGTGAACTGGCAGGCATCAAGCTGGCGAATGGAGAACAGATCGATTGGAGAGGCGATGCACCTGTTGCGCAGATTGACGTATACGGGAAAGCGTATATCGGGCGCAGCGTAACGGCACATTACTCGGCATCAATATGTTGACGACGTTGCCGGTTTTTAGAGTAACGACGGGTGCAGATTTACACGAGTCGACGTTAAAGACGAACGGTATGATCATCATCCAAGCGGAGGGTAAGCTTCTGGGGGTAAAAGTACCGGCATCACTGAAATAAGGGAATAGCTTGTGCTACTTGAAACATATTTCGTTTTAGCAATAAAAAATCCCACCAACGAGATTGGATGGGATTTTTTGTTTAAGGTTGGGTGAGTGTTTCTATCTTATGGATGCTCGGTGAGACTGGATAAAGGGACGGTCATTTCCTGCTCCGAGTTTCCGATCGGATAGACCCGAGCGGTTTCATCCTCATTCACATGCTGGATAAAGATAGGGGTATCCTGATAAGTTACATTTTTCATAATGGCCGATTCCGAAATTTCAATCGCTCTTTGTTTGTTCATGACAGTTCTCCTTATTTCGAAAGATCTTTCAATGGATCAGCCTGACGGTGAGAGGCTTTTTGTATGTCTCGATCCAGTTTCGATTGTCCCTGAATTTCTTCGGCAGCCTCCATTTGATCATTCAGCTGTTGTTCTATCTGTCCAATCCCATGCGCTTCTTGATGCTGTTTGCTCTTCGCCAAAACGATCCCTCCATTTTGTAGTAAGACCTTTGTAATCTCTGCATTACTACAATGCACCAAACGAATCGAACTTATGCAGCTGTTCACGTGCGTTCGCGAAGGTTATCTTCCGAAATTGTTGGCACAAAGATACCCGGAGTGTAACTATCTTTGAATTCATTACGTTATACCAAGGAGCCCCAATTCTGGGCGGTAGTGAAATGACTCTTAAAGAAATGGAGGCATTCTTAATGGCAAGCTCGAAGCTATTGCTTAAAGCCGCAGAATCTTTCGAATTTCATGTAGGAACGTTAGTCTTCCTGAGTAACTCAACCAATGAAGTATATCGGTTTACGAAGGATGATCAGTCCTATATCTTGCGGTTATCTCAAAAATCACACGAATATGTACCGAAGATAAGGGCGGAGGTAGATTGGGTTTATTACTTGGTGAAGAACGGAGTACGTGCTTCATTACCGATTCAAACATGTAATAATGAGTTAACGGCCATATTCTGCGATGAAGATAAGTGGTATATAGCAACTGCTTTTCATGAGGCTGCAGGTCGCTTTTTTGATAAACACAATGAACAGCTATGGGGCCCAAAGATATTCAGGAATTGGGGAGAAACCATGGGAAGGATGCATAGGCTATCGAAATCATACGAAACATCAGATAACTTTGTGAAGAGAGACAGCTGGAGCAGAAGAAGTATCAATAATCCGCATCTGCAGCGAGGCAGTTTCAATATACTTCTTGAAAAATTGATCTCTATGGAGAGTACGATTGATTCACTGCCTAGGGGCAGCGATTCGTTTGGACTGATACATCATGACTTCCATCCTTATAATTTTTTTATCGACAACGGTGAAATAACGGTTTTTGATTTTGACGATAGTATCTATGGCTGGTTTTCATTAGACATTGCAATAGCAGCCACTCATGCCGTTTGGTGGGGAGTACAAGCAGATGAACGAGTCACAAAAAGCAGGTTTGCCCAACTGTTCTTGCGTGAATTCCTCATGGGTTACGAGAAGGAACACCATCTCACCGAGTACTGGAAACAAACAATTTCCATGTTTATGGAGTACAGAAATATTTGTTCTTTCTTCTGGTGGCTTAGTGAATGGAATGGGCATGAGAGCTGCCTTACAGAGGAGCAACAGAATGCCATCAATTATGCTGTTATGCTGATTGAAAGAGGTTTGCCTTTTGATGGCTGCGATATTCAAATGTAACAACGACGATGGCTTAGTTTAATGGAGGTAGTAAATTGAGGCTAAAAGCGTGTATATTGATCGTCTTCATGATTCTAACGGGTTGCTTTGCAGGAACTAAGGAGCAGATCCCGTCTGAGACCGATTCGACATCTGCCAAGATCGAATTTACACCGGTGGATTTGTTCCAAGGGGACGCAGCGAAGTTTAAGCTATTCCTCGGTCCGATGACGGGTGCGTTTAAATTAAAGTATGAAGGAAATAAACCTAACGCTAGCTTGGACATCGATATTTGGAAGAACGGGCAGAAGGTAGATTCGGCAGGGTCGATCGGAGATTTGTTTTACAGTACGAACGAGCAAAAGGGCAGCAACGAAGTAGAACTAATCATATCCGTGGACACGGAATCCATAGAGGGTCAAAAGGAGTTCAGCAAGATTAAAGTCAACACCATTTCTCACTCGGGATCAAGCCTTTCTACCATTACTATTCCTTGGGACAAAAAGTTGACAGCACACGGTTTGATTCAGGATATGCGTCCACGTTCGTTTACGATAGATCAGCCCGTGTATGTGTTTGGCATGCATGCTACAAGTACCAATAAAATACATACAGCGGATCTTTCAACGGAATCGTTGAGAAATACGGAGTGGGCACTTGTATTCACCTTGCGTCTTGAAGAAGAAGATAGGGAATAAACGCTTTGAGTTAAAGTGCTTGATCCATGATCACAATTAGAGCAGAAACAAGACTGGCGTTGAGGAATGAAAATAGGTCAAATATAATGGGGTGGAATTATAAAATAACGTTAAGGGGAGATTGTAGTGAAGCAAAACAAGTATGATGATCTGGGTTTTTTTAAGAATTACAATCAACTCCCCCGTTCAATCAAAGGATTAGAAGGAGCAGGAGAATGGGGTGCCTTTCGATCGATGTTTCCGGATCTTAGAGATAAAAAGGTGCTAGATCTCGGTTGCGGATTCGGGTGGCACTGCAGGTACGTAAGAGAACAGCATGCGCGGTCTGTGGTCGGAGTGGATATCTCAAAGAACATGCTGGAGAGGGCAAGGTTAATGACCGATGACACGAACATAGAATATGTGCAGGCCGCAATAGAGGATTTTGACTACCCTGCTAACGAGTTCGATGTCGTGATTAGTTCGCTTGCACTTCATTACATTCGTGATTTCGAGGATATCTGTAAAAAGGTATATCAGAGTCTAACGGTTGGAGGTTCGTTTGTCTTTTCAGTTGAACACCCCGTGTTTACTGCTGTGCCCGAACAAGATTGGTATTATGGCCCGGACGGAGAGAAGTTATTTTGGCCTATCGATCACTATCATGAGGAAGGCGCACGCCAAACTAGATTTCTTGACAATGAAGTCACCAAGTACCATCGGAATATAGCCACACAGATGAATGCGTTAGTGAAAGCAGGATTCCAGTTTAGGGAAATGTCTGAGCTTAAGCCAGAACACGAGCAGCTTCAGGATCCAGAATGGCATGATGCATTCAGGCGCCCCATTTTCTTATTGATCGCCGCAGATAAGCAGGTCTGACCCGCTTGCACAAAATAAACAGAGGGACACCTAAAAACAGGTGTCCTTTTTAGTTCTTTGAAGAGAATCGGTCAAGGTGACGACCATTACATATTAAACTGCCGGATAATATTCATTTGATTTCGGGAACTTTCATCGACCGTATGGAGTCTGTTTTGGTAAGGGGGGCGAACAGCTTGAGGGAGATGCAGATGCAGTATTCTGCGGAACTGAATATTTCGGACATACGGATGCTGATGGAATCCTACGGCGCCAGGGACGGTAAAGTCTAGAATTTACCGAGCTAAAAAGAAGGTTGCCGCCAGATGGGAAGGAGCGAACGACGATGAATGAATGGAAGCCGGATTGGAATAAGAGACTGGCTGGACCGCCCTTTAAGGAGCGGCGATTTAAAGCTGACATGATGGAGGATGTGGAAAAAAGACTTACGGTGGTTGAAATGAAACGAACCCGCCGTGGATGGAGACGACCTGCTGTAGCCATCATTCCCGCGATACTGCTTCTGTTAGGGGGTGGGATCTGGTTCGGAAACCAGACCCCATCTATTCCCCATCCGGTAGCTCCAGGTCCAGGCACACAGGGGGGAGGAACGTTTTCCAGCATCCTGCTTGGAACAGGAGGCGACTTCGACTGGTGGAAGCTTGCGAAAAATGAGATCAAACAGGCTAACGACCGCACGATCGTGACACTGACCGAAGCTCTCTTGCTGCGAGAGCTTGGCATCTGGGGCGGCCCAACGCCGGATATATGGGAGCATCCCGAGGTAAAATGGCCTCTTGACCGCTATGATGTGTCCAGCCCTTGGGTATATGACGTGTACGTGAAGGAGATCAACAGAGAAGAGGCGCAAACCGTATATCGACTCCGTCTGCTGCTGCGGGATTCGATTCCGATGACGTATGAGGAAACGATCGACGTTACCCTTCGTAACGATACACACAAAATCTCGCTTATTGAGCAAATCAACATAGACGAAACGGGAGCGCCTTTGGAGGAATTCAAGACTGGAGACGAACAAGAAAAACCCGTGATTTTGAATGAGGATGCACAGATTGGTCTCAAGATGACCGGAACTCTAATCCAAAAAGAAGGGATGATCCGCTCCATCCACGTTCAGTATGGCGACACGGAACATACCTTTCATGATTGGAAAAATGTGAGCAACGAAACTTACTATCCAGACGTTGCATTGCTGCCTGCAAAGAATAACAAGGAGGATGTACTTGCAATCATTTTGACAACCGGCTACGGTACTGGCATTAGAGAATCGGAGTTGAAACTTCTAACAGAAAGTTTTAGAGAGGTGATGTCAGCCGATCCGGTGCTTTCGGTAAAGTCCAGACTAAGCTACAAGGCGACAGCAGAAGCGGCAAAACGGATTTTTCAATTCATGCTGGACGGGGTAACTCGCACATTTGAATATAAGGAGGAAGACGCCGGTTTATGGCTGGATCAGCCCGCGCTTGGCAACATAGTTAGTTATTACGTTGAGGGAGGCACCTTATACGCATCGGTGCCGATTCAGGTTTCGCCTGGCGAATTCCCGGTCGCGGTCCGGTTGCGGTACGAATACGACGGTACAGCGTTTCTTGTATCGGAGGTCTTGTTTGAAGAGATGTGAGGAAAGCGATCAAGTGATGATCTTGCATACAACGACCATAATCAAAGGCAAGAAGTAATCTTTTTGCTGACTAAAATGAAAGGGGCCGTCCACTGCCATCTATGATGACTTTTGGACGCCCTTGGAATAAAGTAGTTTCAACAATGTTAATGCATTTTAACCTACTTCTATCGTGGAGAGGCCTCATTTAGACGATTGGTTTAGCCGGAGGTTATACTCCTACTAGTTCTGGAAGAACTCGACCTGATCGATATCCGCCCATTGGGAAGAGGTCGAATTGGATACGTAAAATCCGATCGTCGCCTTGCCACTCGTCACTTGAATATTGGATATCGTGACAGACGTCCACGCTGTTGTCACCGGACACCCGGTTTGAAGCATGCTGCCTCCGTAGTCCTTCACTTCCATGACACAGCTGTTCTGGCCTCCGCTGCTGCGCATGCGGGCACGCATCGTATACGTGCCGTTATCGAGACCGCTAATCGTCTGTCCGACATACGCGGTCGAAGGTCCGCTTGTGCCCGCGAGACCGACAAAGTAAGAGCCTTCGGCAGCGGGAAGCCCAACGCCGTCATTAGCTCCATGAATAAGAATCCGTTTCGGGTAATCATCGCCGTACGTCGTCCAGCCCGCTACATTGGCTGTTTCAAAACCGGGATTGTTTACGACATTCGTTTGCGGCGGTGTCACGACATGCCCGAAGCGCAGATAGATGCCGTTTGCCGGATAAGTTGCGCTGGTGACAGCTGCGACACGGGTCGAATCAATGGTCATCAGGGCATTCCAGTTGGAGGATTTCGTATCGGATACCGGAAAAACGTTGGTTTTGCACTGCCATGACGCGCCGTTATCGGAGCTGATCATCGTAAACATCGAGGTGTAAGGATCCCCCGTGTTGGCGCTGCTTTCATCGGTCTGGAATGCGGCCATAAGACGGCCGTCGTCAAGCTTCACGACGAACGGAGCACCCGCCTTTTTGCCATTGCCGCTGGGCACGTACATCGTTTGACGGGGAACCGACCAATTGAAGCCGTCCGGCGATATTTTATATTTGATGACAAAAGGGTGGCCGGCAACGTCCGAGGCTTCGAATACGGTTATATACCGCCCGTCGTTCATTCGTGTGATGACCGGCATGCCTTCGCGGGAGCCAGCGGCAACTCCGTCGCTAACCGTGATGCGGCTGCCCCAGCCGCTTCCGTTCCAGGTCTTCATATACAAATTTTGCAGCCCGGTCGTTCCGACCGCAGCCGGACTGTCGTCCGCATAAAGCACCGCGATTGTGCCGTTGATCATGTCTAGATGCGGCTCCCACAAACCTTTAAAGCTGGAGGCGGTTGAACTCCCGACCAATCCGCCAGGCAAATCGCTCCAGGTGTAACCACCGTCGACGCTCCGCTTGACGTTAAGCTGGATGTCATAGGTCGAGCCGTTCTGTACGACCTGCCGATAGGCTAACCAAATTTCCCCGCTTGGCAGCCTTAATATTTGACCGTTCCCCACATTGCCGGCGCTGCTTGAGACAGCTGTGATCGGAGCGCTCCATGTATAGCCTCCGTCCTGTGTTCGGGAGACCACAATGCGCGTGTTGCCTCCGCCAGCGTTGGTGTCGAAGGATACGAGCCACTCGCTCGGCGTAAGCTTGAGCAGCCGAGGATACCATACGCCTCCCGATGGCGGCGTATAGATGGCAATCTGCTGCGAAGCCCACGCCATGCCTGATGAAGCGGCATGAACCGGTGACAATGGAATTGCCGTTAAAGCAAGCGCAAGCATGACGACGAAAGCAAGTGGTTTCTTCCAGAAGCCTTTGTTCCGTTTCATAAGCAATTAACCTCCCAACTCGGATAGAAAGCGCTTTCTAAAAGGGATTGTATCGCAATTAATATCATTTAAGATATACTAAATATATATTATTTTTTCAGTGGGACTGACGTAAAAAGCGAGGTCAGACATGGAGCATCCGTTATATAAACGTATTCAGAACGACATACGCCAGCGCATTCAGAGCGGCGAGCTGCAGGCAGGCGCCTTGGTAGCGTCGGAGAAGGACTTGGCTCAGCGGTACGGTGTGAGCCAGATTACAACCAAAAACGCGCTCAACGGTTTGGTAGAGGAAGGCTTGTTAGTGCGATATCGGGGAAAGGGCACCTTCGTTCGGGAGCAGGTCATTCTGGAAGAGCTACATCTTAAGTCGGGCACAAAAAAGACGATCGCGATTATTTTGCCAACGATGAAAACCAAGATCGACCAGCAGCTGCTGGATGGTCTGGAACGTTATTGTGCGGAGCGGGAGTATGACCTGTTGATCCGAATTACACGCGAGTCGCAAGAGGAAGAATACCGAGCGATCAAGCAGTTCCAAGAACGAGGCGTCGATGGGTTTATCATTTTCCCGGTCGAGCAGGAAAGCTACAATAATGCAATTCTACGCTTGTCGCTCGATCGGGTTCCATTGGTGCTTGTCGACCGTTTCTTGAAAGAGATCAAAGCGTACAGCGTCAGCTCTGACAATTACGGAGGCGTTCGCGAAGCTATATCCAGTTTGCTTGCGGTGGGACACAGGCGCATTGCCTTCCTGTCACCGGAAATTACAAATTCGGTTACGGACGAAAGAGCCAAAGGCTTCGAGGCCGCTTTTATGGAGCAGGGCTTGCCTATAGACAAGACACTGTGGTGCATGCTGGATTTGGAAACTATAGCAGAGGGTCACGGACAACGGGATGTCGTTCGTTTTCTGCGTGATCGGAGCGATATCACGGCCGTCTTTGCCGTTAACGCGGAATTGGCCCGCTATACCCATTATGCCATTCGGGAAATGAGGACGGGAGCAGGGAACGAACCGCAACTAGCCGCTTTTGACGATCCGGATATCGAAGGCATTCCTTTCGTCCGTCAGCAATTGGATGAAGTAAGCCGGCGTGCCGGCGATTTGCTGTCGGAACAGTTGTACGGTACGCACGAGCCAAGGCGTGAAGTCGTACCGGTCCATTGGATTTGGCCGGAATGAATCGGACTTCACGAAGTTCGATCTAAGAATACAATGAAATAACCCATCAAGGGGTCGTCCTTAAAGTAGATTTAGTTGCTTGACGTACGATTCACATAAACAGAAAGTGTGTCAAATAAAGCCATGGCGGTGCTCAGGATATTATTCCCACACCGCTATGGCTTCTGTTTTGATCATTGGCCGCCTTCTTGAGCAAATTATGGGCAAGCCAAAGCCACCCAACCTCCAGGCTCACTTTATGCAAGCCCCGAAGCAGAAATCGCCGGAATCCACAGTTGTTTTTAATCTGCCCAAACACACTTTCCGGCTCGAGCTTCGCCGAACCGACAACCCATGACCCTCCATGCTTCGAAGTTTCTCCCGGCAATCCACATGAACATGACATTCTCGCGAACGGCTTTGGCGATCTGACGAGAAAAGTAGATCCGTTGTGTGTAAGCGTAGACGATGACTTTGGGTAGCATCTTGGGATGGTAGCTGTCTCGACCGCCGCCGGGATAGGCACTCGCAAAGATTCGGTCGTCTGGCAGATAGAGTTGGTCCATGGCATATTGAATGTACAAAAGAAACCGTTCCTTTCGGAAATGGTTTGGGTCGACCTCCATTTTACCAAAGAACGGTTTCTTTGCGTCTAAAAAAGCAAGAAATCTGCACGGCGTAGCGGAGAGGACGAATCGATTCCGGACAAGCAACAGCGATGGGAGGAATGATTCGTACATGGAGCGTCTTCTAGCAGCAAGAAGGGGGCCTCCCGCAAGATCTAAGATCTTTTGGGACAGCCGCTTAATTGATATAAGAAGGTTTGCGTCTCGAGCGCCTACTGTTGATATCGTCTGAAAATCTCCATTAAGAGCAGTCTGTTTCCTTTGGAATCCTCTCGAACGATGTTTTTAGTCATTTACAAACACCAAGTTATATTATAATAATATACTAAATATACTATTTAAATCATAAAGGTTGTGATGGGCATTGAAATCTCTGCCGCTGTACAAAAAAATTCAGGAAGATATCAAGCGGCTGATCGCCATCGGCAAGCTGCGGGAAGGGGACCGGGTCCCTTCGGAGAGAGAATTGTCCGAACGTTACCGCGTCAGTCAAATTACAAGCAAAAATGCGCTGGTCGGACTGATGGAGGAAGGCTTGCTTGTCCGGATCCAAGGCAAGGGCACCTTCGTCATGAGCAGACCGGAGAATGCCACGGCGCTTGATCAGTTGGGAGAATGGACAGCAGGTCCGGGCAAGAGCGGGCGTATCGGGTTAGTGCTGCCGACGATGAAAACGAAAGTGGACCAGCGTTTTTTGGATAACATCGAGAAGTACGCGTCTGCCGCAGGTTTTGAAGTGATGCTAAGAATTACACGCGAATCCCAGCTCGAGGAATCCAAGGTCATCTCGTCCTTTCTAAAGCAGGGGGTGGATGGCATGATCATTTTTCCGGTTGAAAACGAGACGTATAACGATTCGATTCTGAGGCTCTCGCTGGACCGTTTCCCCTTTGTTCTGATCGACCGGTTTTTGAAGGAGGTTAAGACATACAGTGTAAGCTCGGATAACGTAAATGGCACAAGGGAAGCCGTGGAGTATTTACTTAATAAAGGCCATTCGTCCATCGCGTTCATCTCTCCTGAAATTACGAATACGGTGACGGACGAGAGGGCCCAAGGGTTTGAGCAGGCTTTTCTGGAGCACGGATTGTCGATCGACAAAAGCTTATGGTGTCTTCTCCCGCTGGAAGAGATCGCATCAGGTCAATCCATCGAACATATCAAGGCGTTTTTAGATGGCAGTCCCCATATCACCGGCATCATTACGGCCAATACGGAGCTGTGCAGAAATGTCTATAAAGCAGCAGTTGCATCCCGTAGACAGGTGCCGGACGAACTGGAGCTGATCACGTTCGATCCGCCGGATCTGCCGAATATCCCATATATCCGACAAAACGAGGAGGAGATGTGCCGGTTGACCGTAGAGCTGTTAATCGAGCAGATCGAAGGAGCTTTTGAGGCGAGAAGAATCGTGGTGCCAGTTATGCTGGTAAAAGAGTAAAGCAGAAGGTCGACAATGGAGAAGACCCCTATTTTATATTAAATATAGTATATAAAATTATATTATTATAAGTTATCATGATTTCGTAAAGCGCTTACACCACATCTTTTAAAGAAGAGGGGAATCGCATGAAATCGAAGGGCAAATTCGCAGGCATGATCATGCTGCTGCTGATGTTCGCGTTAACCGCTTGCAGCGGCGGCAATGGACCAAAGGACGGGGCAACTCCAAGCAACCCGGACACTTCGACACCTGGCAATGAAGCTTCCACCGGGCAGGACTCAAAAGAACCTGTAACGATTGAGTTTATGGGCCACGGCAATCCGAACGAAAAGAAGATTTTCGAAAAGCTGATCGCTTCCTTCGAGGAGAAGTACCCGCACGTCACCGTTAAATACACTTCGGTGCCGCCAGGCGAGTACTCACAGAAGATGACGACGCTGATCAGCTCCGGCAAGGTTCCGGACGTATTCTACGTTGGAGGTCCCGAGTTTTACCGCTTCGCGGAAGCCGGAACGCTCCTCAACATTCAGTCCTATCTGGACCAGACCTCATTGTTTAATCCCGATAACGTATGGAAGCAGGCAATGGACCGCTACCGCTTTGACGGCAGCAAGGTCGGTGCCGGAGACATGTACGGACTGCCTAAGGACGTAGGACCATGGTCATTTGTCTACAACAAGGATTTGTTTGACGAAGCAGGTGTACCCTACCCTTCCGCAACGGCAGGGGAATGGACCTGGGACGACATGCTGGAAGCCGCCCAAAAGCTGACGGTCGACGCTAACGGCGACGGAAAGCCCGATCAATATGGTGTAGGCGCTTACAGTTTGGAATCGGCAGTATGGGGCAACGGCGGTGAATATATCGACTACGCCACCGGCACGGTAAAGGTAAACGAGCCCGAATTCTATGAGGCGATGCAATTTGTCGCTGACCTGAACCTGAAACATAAGGTCAGTCCGAATCAGGAAGCCGAGCAAGCGATGAATGCATATACCCGCTTTATTAACGGCCAGCTGGCGATGTTTGCGATGGGCCCATGGGATCAGCCTGCATTCTGGGAGCTGCCTTTCGGTTGGGACATTGCTGCGTGGCCGGCAAGCCCGAATACGGGACAAACGGCGACCTGGCTCGGCTCGATGGGATTTTCCGTTTCGGCGAAATCCAAACACCCGCAGGAAGCGTTCGACTTGGCGGCCTTTCTGTCCCTGGATGAGCAAGGGCAGCGCGAAAACTACCAGCTTGGTCAAGCGGTTCCTAACCTGATCGACATGGCAGAAGGCGAATTTAAGGAAATGGACAAAGGACCGCAGACACGGCAAGTATTCCTCGATATTATCCAAGATTACGGACGCCCGGACGTGGTGGCTTTCTCGAAGGATACGCAATGGATCGATACGTTCAACCAGAACGCGAGCAAAGTATGGAACGGTCAGATGTCGGCGAAAGACTTTACGGCCCAGATCCAGCCGAAGATGCAGGAACTGTACGACAAAGGCAATAAATAATGCCGCAGGGGCAGGGGGCGTCAGCCATTCATATCGGCGCCTCCCGCCGTACGGGCATCCTGTCATAACGAAATACAGGCGAAGGTGGAATGGAATATGGGTACCAAGCTTGGCGGGTATCGCAGAAGAGAACTGGCATGGTTGTATCTGTTCGTGACTCCGCCGGTTCTCGGGTTTCTTTTGTTCGGCCTTGTGCCGATCTTGTTCTCGATCTATATCAGCTTTCATAAATGGGATATGCTTACCGATCCACAGTGGTCGGGGCTCGCAAACTATAAGGATCTGTTGAAAGACGAGAAAGTGTTCAAATCGTTGTACAATACGATCTATTTGATGATCGGCATTCCACTCGGCATGATACTCTCGATGCTGCTGGCCATCTTAATGAACCGCAAATTCGCCGGCATCTCGTTCATGCGGACGATTTATTATCTTCCGGTCATATCACCAATTATCGCGGTATCACTGCTGTGGCAGTGGATATTGAATCAAGATTACGGATTGCTCAACAACTTCCTGTGGGAAACGTTCGGCATAACCGGGCCTAACTGGCTAGGCAAGCCGGAGTGGGTGAAGCCTTCGCTCATCCTGATCGGGCTGTGGAGCGGCATCGGCGGAAACATGGTGCTGTACCTTGCAGGACTGCAATCGATCTCCTCGACGTATTATGAAGCTGCGGAAATCGATGGCGCCGGTGCATGGCACAAGCTGACGCGAATTACGATCCCGCTGCTCACGCCGATCCATTTTTTCGTCATCGTCATGGGTATCATTGGCGCGTTCCAGTCATTCAGCCAAATTTACGTGCTTGCGGTGGATGGCGGGCCGGAATACAGCGGTGCCACGGTCGTCTATTATATTTTCCAGCACGCGTTCGAGTACTTCAATATGGGCTATGCCAGCGCGGTGGCCTGGGTACTGGGCATTCTCATCTTTATCGTTACGCTCATTCAATTTAAGCTTTCCAATCGATGGGTTTACCAAGACTAGGGGGGAAATCTGTGAAACGGGAAAAAATGACGGACCTCTGGTCGCTGCTGCTGTTGCTTTGCGGTTCGATCTTTATGATCGCACCGTTCATATGGACCATCTCGACTTCATTAAAGGATCGGCGAAACGTATTTGAAATTCCGCCACAGTGGATTCCCGATCCGATTACGTTCGATAACTACGCAAAAGTCTGGCTGGAGTCGCCCTTGCTTCACGGATTCATGAACAGCTTGATCATCGTGGTGATCGTTCTAACGATTGGGATGCTGGTATCCGCGATGTCTGCCTATGCGTTCGGTAAATTCGAATTTCCTTACAAAGGCATGCTGTTCATGGGTTTGCTCGGAACGATGATGATTCCGTATTCGGTCGTTATGATACCGCAGTATATCGGATTTTCCAGGCTGGATTGGGTGGACACACTGCTGCCGCTCATCGTGCCCGGCCTGTTCGGCAATATCGTTGTCATCTTTTTTATCAGGCAATACATGCAAAGCGCGATGCCGACGGAATTGATCGAAGCGGCGAAGATCGACGGCTGCAGCTTTCCGGGCATTTTCTTCAAAATCGCGCTGCCGATCATGAAGCCGGCCCTCGCCGCCCAAGCTGCACTTGGCTTTATGGGCATCTGGAACGATTTTCTTGGTCCGCTGATTTACTTGCACACGCCCGAGAAGCAAACGATTCAAGTGCTGATCGCCTCGATGCAGGCCATGTACATCGGCCAGTCGGACTATCCGATGATCATGGCTGCCGCCATCATAGCCATGGTGCCGGTAATCATCGTGTTCTTTTTCTGCCAAAGATACTTTATTGAGTCGATGGCAATCAGCGGAATCAAGGGGTGAGGCATGTGCCGATAAGTATGCCTCTCTTGCCAAGGATCGTTTGTTGTCTTGGCACGTTAGGATTACTGGCCGGATTGGCATTGTCAGGATGCGATTCAAGAACGAAACCGGAGGCGGTCGATTTGGACATTTACAACGAAAAGATGTACGCCAATCCTTTTCCTTCCCTAGAGGAAGAATGGGAGGATTATGGCAACGGGGATCCGTATGTACTGCGGCATGACGGCCGCTATTATCTGTATGTCAGCACGAAGGATCACCGGACGGGCATTAAGGCGTGGATATCGGACAATCTGGTCGATTGGAGGTATGCGGGTCTGGTGACGGAGGATCCCGTATCGACCGGCGCCTACGCACCTGAAGTGATTTACTGGAACGGCTGGTTCTATCTCTATACGTCTCCGGCTGGAAAGGGGCATTATGTGTTTCGCAGCGAATCGCCGACAGGCCCGTTCGAACGGATCTCCGAGAACGTCGGGATGAGTATCGACGGCTCGGTGTTTATCGATGATGACGGCTCCTGGCTGTTCACGCATGCAGGTTCGTCAGGCATTGTCGGCGTTCCCATGGACGGTCCCGCTGAATTCGGGGTGGGCCAGACGATCCCAGGGCCCTATCTGGGACATTGGACGGAAGGGTCCATGATTATCAAACGGAATGGAACCTATTACATGACGTATACCGGCAATCACGTGTTCAGCAAAGGTTATCGCATTCACTATGCCGTGTCCCATGATTCGCCGCTCGGTCCGTATACCGTTCCGGCCAACAATCCGCTCGTCATCAGCACCAAGCCGGACTTCTACGGACTCGGCCACAGCTCGACCGTATTGGGACCCGATCTGGATTCCTATTATCTCGTATATCATAACTTGACGGGAAGATCGCAAGAAGGCACGCCAGTGCGTCGCATGAACATCGACAGGCTGGTCTTCAACGGAGACAAGATGGAGATTCTTGGGCCTACGAATTACGATCAGCCCCTCCCGGGAGGGCCGGTCTTTGCCGATAGGCTGGACCTAGCCGCCATCGATCAAAGCCGGTGGGAAGCAGCGAATTCTGGAGGAATTGCACAAATCGTGAGCAAAGAGAGCACGGATCGAATGTATACGGCCGAATATAACTTGGTCCCATCGAAGGCTCGCGTCGCCGCGTTGTTCGCGTATCAGGAAGCGAATCAATACGCGTTCGCCGAAATCGAGCCGGAGCGAAACCGGATATCCGTGGGCAGGATGGAGGGCGGAACACGCGATGTGCTTGCAACGGCGGAGATTTCCGAAGACACAGATTGGTCCAAGCTGCACACGATTCGCGTCGAGCGTGGAGAAGATCGGCTGCAGGTTTACCTGGACGGCACTCTGAAGCTCGATCAATCAGCGGAACCGTTTGGACCAGGCAAAATCGGTTATCGATACGAAACCGGCGAGCTGAGTTTTTCGTATACGGCATTCTCGAATCACGCTTCCGGTAGCAGTGACTTCGAAACGGCAAAACCGCTTCCGGGCAGCATTGAGGCGGTACATTACTTAAGTAATGAAGGCAGAGGATTCTCGGTCCGCCATCCATCGGCAGCAGGCGCATGGCGTAGTTCTGACGGTACGGCGATCCAGGTGGCAGAGGATGGGAGTTACTCGGCATCGCTGACGGAAAAAGGAGACTGGTTGCGTTATGCGGTGAACGTGTCGGAATCCGGCATGTATGCGCTGGACCTAACGGTCAAGGCCGGAGCGGGGCCGGCATCCTTCAAGCTGCTCGTGGACGATAAGAAAGCCGGAAGCTATAAA
Organism: Paenibacillus sp. ISL-20; assembly: GCF_018613005.1. NCBI lineage: Bacteria > Bacillati > Bacillota > Bacilli > Caryophanales > Paenibacillaceae > Paenibacillus > Paenibacillus sp. ISL-20. The sequence continues at coordinate 51,901 of NZ_JAGGRD010000025.1, read as the reverse complement.
GTCGACGACAGCCATTACTCCGATAGCGAACCCTGGGTTAAAATTCGGGTTGGATCCCTAAAGCTCGAAAAGGGATTACATAGCCTTGCCGTTCAATTGGACAGCGACCATACGATGGAATGGAAAACGATGGACTTCGAGCTGGTCGACGAGCAAAAGTTTAAGTTGGAGCATCTTCTGGAACAAACAAGCGCCGAGGATGTCCACGGCCAGTGGATCGAAACTACCGGCGGTTTTGCCGGCGCTGCCGATTCCGATGCCAAGATGTATGGAGGAAGCCCCCTTTGGACTGACTATCTTATCCGAACGACCGTGAAGCTGGGGGACGATCCGTCCGGTCAAGCGGGCGTGCTCTTCCGAGTGACTAACGAGTCGGATTTCCGGGATCAGGTGAGCGATTCGCTGATGGGGTATTTCCTTGCGGTCAGCGCGACGAAGCTTGAGATGTACAAACATAATTACGATTCTGAATTGCTGCATAGCGTTAAAATTTCGCTCGAACCGAATGAGCCAGCAAACTTGCGAATTGAGGCGGTTCGAGGCACGATCCGCGTATATCTACAGGACGGGGAAGAGCCGGTCCTGACATATGATGATCCCCGGGCATTCATGCAGGGGAGAGTAGGGCTACGATCGGTTCATGCGGAGCAGATCGAACTTGGCGACTTAACGGTGGAATCCATAGGTACGAAATAGATACGATAAACTTACAGAAGATGGAGAGTGGAACATAATGTCTAGCTCGCACAAATATATTAAAGACTATCCCAGACCGCAACTGGTACGTGAAAACTGGGAAAATCTGAACGGGGAATGGGATTTCCGGTTCGACGATGCATGGGAAGGGGAAGGTGGCAAGTGGTACGACCGTCTTGAAGCCGACCGCAAAATTACGGTCCCCTTCGCGTTCGAGACGAAAGCAAGCGGTATAGCAGATGAATCGTTCCATCCCTGCGTATGGTATGAGCGGATGGTTGCCATACCTGCTAAGGAAGCAGGCAAACGTGTCTTGCTGCATTTTCAAGCGGTCGATTACTCGGCGACCCTGTGGGTCAACGGCAACAAAATCGGTACGCATGAGGGAGGATACGCAGCCTTTTCCTTCGATATTACCGAGGCGGTCGAGCTTGGCCGAGAGAACAGGATTACCGTTCGAGCCGTGGACAGCAACAGCTGTACCCAACCGCGCGGCAAGCAGCGATGGATGAAGGACAACTTCGGCTGCTGGTATGTGCAGACGACGGGGATATGGCAGACCGTATGGATGGAGTACGTGAATCCGATTCATATCAACCGGGTGAAAATAACCCCGGAGCTTGAGCGCGGGACGGCGAACTTCCATTACGAACTCGGCAATTCCGGGCATGATTATGATGGATTAACCCTTCAGACGATCATCCGGTTTGACGGGAAGCTGATCCGCTCAACGGAAACGAGTGTGGAGCGAGGAACCGTAACGGTTGATGTAAGCGTCGTCAACGAAGCGGTAGGGGAATGGAAGATCAAGCCATGGCATCCGAACCATCCGAATTTATACGACGTCGAGATGATCCTGAAACAAAACGGTAATCCCATCGACACGGTCTATTCATATTTCGGCATGCGGAGCATCCGGATCGTAGGCGATCAAATTATATTGAATCATACGCCGATCTATCAGAGATTGCTGCTGGACCAGGGTTATTGGAACGATACGCATCTGACGCCTCCGTCGGAGGAAGCGCTGCTGGAAGACATCGACAAAACGCTTGCCCTCGGCTTTAACGGCGTGCGCAAGCATCAGAAGCTGGAAGATCCCCGTTACTTATATTGGTGCGACCGCAAAGGGCTGCTGGTATGGTCGGAAATGCCGTCGACCTACGAATTCGGGGACGATGCGGTGGAGCGATTCACGAATGAGTGGATGGCTGTTGTCCGGCAGCATTACAATCATCCATCTATCATCGCATGGGTACCGTTCAACGAGTCCTGGGGGATAACCGACATTGCCACCGACCGCAAGCAGCAGCAATTTACCGAATCGATCTATCATTTGACCAAGGCATTCGACCAGATGCGGCCGGTCATCGTGAACGATGGCTGGGAACATACGGTTTCGGATATCATCACTCTCCACGATTATGAAGAGATAGGCGCTATGCTGGAAGAGCGATATCGGGACAAAGACGCGCTGTTAGGCAACGAATTCGCGCATAACAAGCATCGTTATCCATTCGCGAAGGGTTATGGCTATCGAGGCCAGCCTGTGATCATCAGTGAATATGGCGGCATCGCCTTTACAAGCGAAGAGGGTTGGGGTTACGGCAATCAGGTTCGCAACGAGGAGGAATTTTTGAAGCGATACGAGGGAATTACACAAGCGATTAAAAATTTGCCATACGTGAGCGGATTCTGCTATACGCAAATTACAGACGTGCAGCAGGAAGTGAACGGCTTGCTGACGATCGAGGGTAAACCGAAAGTGAATATGGACTCGATTCGAAGCATAAACCTGGCGTAAGCATCAAGAGGACGTTCATTCATACTTTTTTCTTGGAATCGATAAGTTTCTCGTGAGATATAGGTATGCACAGCGAAGAAGGGACCTGTCAATCGACGGGTCCCTTCTTCCAGTCGTTTTGGAGTTTGTTTTTCATATAACGGGAAAATACAACGTGCCGGATATGGGCCCACAATGAAGAGTTGCTTGAGGGAAACTCAACCTGAACAGAATGGATAAGCGCGAAAAACTCCACGAAAGAGCTGGAAATAACAATACTGATTGAATAAATGCAACCGTCGGGCAATTCATGGGCAGTGTGCACTGATGTATGCAGTGTGCAACTGATGTATGCGGACAGGAGATCCGCTATTCCCGAATAAATGTACCAAATTCAAGACTTCGCGGACACAGAATCCGTTATTCTCGGCTTTTTCATGTTTTTAGGGTGATATGCCAGGCAATAGCGGAACCTGTGTCCACTTAACCTTATATTAAGCACCTTTGCTTTCTAATAGCGGAATCACGGTCCACACGGAGTTAGTCTATTAGCCTCTACCTCGTAAAATCCCCTAAAGTATCATTGGTTTCCCATATGGGTTTCCCTATATTTTTACGCTGACTACGCAGTCAGGCATGATGATGACGCTGTATATTATTTGCGGATTCATTCCGACGTTTTTGCTGTCGCCGTTTGCGGGCGTATGGGCGGACCGCTTCAACCGTAAATCGCTCATTATGATTGCGGATGCAATGATCGCGGTGGTTACGCTAATTTTGGCCATTACGTTTATGCTTGGCTACCAAGCGGTTTGGCTGCTGTTTGTCATTTCTGCCGTACGTGCACTCGGGGCAGGCATTCAGACACCAGCGGTCGGGGCGATATTGCCTCAAATTGTGCCGCAAGAGAAGCTAACGAAAGTTAATGGAATTAACGGCAGCCTACAAGCACTCACCATGTTCGTAGCGCCTATTGTCAGCGCGGCTTTGCTTACCATGGCAACAATCGAAATGATTTTTTTTATCGACGTCGTTACGGCTGCGATCGCAATCTTTACCTTGTTTGTTTTTCTCAAAATTCCGCTGCACAAAAAGGCATCCGATACGCAAAGTACAGGCTACCTGGACGACTTCAAGGAGGGCTTGGTGTATATAAAACAGCATGCTTTTTTAAAATCCTTCTTTATCTTCTTCGCATTTTTCTTTGTGCTCATGGCACCTGCTGCCTTTCTGACTCCGCTGCAGGTTACCCGCAGCTTCGGTGACGATGTATGGCGCTTAACGGCAATCGAAATCGCGTTTTCCGTCGGCATGATGACAGGAGGAGGGATCATCGCGTCATGGGGCGGGTTCAAAAATAAAGTGTACACGATGGCTATAGCCAGCTTCATCATGGCCGTGTCTACTTTTGCGCTCGGCATTGTACCTGTATTCTGGATTTACTTAGTCATCATGGCTGTATTTGGAGTAGCGATGCCCATATTTAATACGCCGACGACCGTCATGCTGCAGGAGAAGGTGGACGAAAATTATCTGGGACGTATATTCGGTGTCTTCGGGATGATCTCGACTTCGATGATGCCCATCGGGATGTTGATATTCGGCCCACTTGCTGATGTGGTTAAAATCGAATGGCTGCTGATCGGTACCGGACTGTTTATGCTCGTACTTACGGTGTTCTTCGCTCGCAACAAGCGATTGGTGGAAGCGGGTTTACCATTGCCAAAAGAACAAGATGCCACATCGGATTAATGCTTCAAGCCTGGACCACAGCGGCTTCAGATCTAGTACGTCCGTCTGCCACGGGATGTTTTTCCAGTTATAACAAGCGAGGATGAATATCCGAACGCCCCATTCGTTAAAGGATCAGCAGAAAAAAGGATCAGCAGAGAATCGACATACTGAATGAAGTGTGGAAGCTTTTACGAAATGTCCCAGGCTGATTTTCGACCGCGCAGGAAACATCACGCATATTACCACGTCATGAATACAAGGAGCTAGTGACCTTTAGAGGTTACAGCTCCTTTTGTCGTGAGACAAGAATATCTACGTAGATGAAGCCGTGGTTATCGAGACAGGGCGTAGTTTTCGGCAATTTTCGCTCTATCGAATCCTGTTATATTTATTGTTGACAGATTTTAACACCAGGAAGATAATAATTGTAACTATGGTAAAAGGAGGGAATGTGTTTTAGGAGTTTTTGTTCGAATGGAATTTCTAAATGTAAAGATTCGGTTGTACCTCGTATATTAACCCACTAAAGGAGTGTAGTCATGTACGGTAAAATCGTAGACATTTTGTGCTCTATCAAAGAAGACCAACCGGAACTCCGCCAAAACCTGTCCCTCGATACGGATCTAAACAACGATATAGGCCTCGATTCTCTGCAAATGATCCAGTTTATGCTCAAGGTTGAAGATCAGTTAAACGTGGTTATTGACTATGACCAATTCGATTACGAACACCTCCAGTCGATCGACTCATTTATTACTTTTCTGAAAAGCTGCCAATCGCAGAAGCAGCCCCTATACGAAGATGTCAAGCAATAAAGCCGGCGTGATTCAGAAAATCGTGATGGGTACCTTCGATCCCGAAACACGTTGGAGGGATCCGGATCTGGCCCGGCTGCCCGCTATGCCCGATAAGGAGCGAGAATCGATTGTCCTCTGCATGGACGAGCTGCTATTTCCATTTTGCGGATCGGACGATGTCCTTTACAGTCGTTGCAAAATTGATCCGGCGCTGCACGAATACCTGAACGGGCTGGGTTTTTCTTTTCGGTCCCGTTATCACTATGATTTGAATGATGAGCATAAGTCTTTACCAGGATCAGACGTTTTCAAGCGGTGCATGTTCAGCCTTGCAGCCGAACAAGCCCAAGATCCCATAACGGCAAACAGGGTGCTGCAGACGGCCGGTGCCGGTTATTCTGAGGGGGCACTCTTGCCGGGATCGATCTCTTCCTTATATACCGAAAACGGTTTACGCCAAACACAATCACCGGATGAAGCGTTGTTCACCAACGCTACCAACATTCTATCACCGTACGCTATTACAGCAGAAACGGAAACTTACCTCCGTGCCGCTGGATCGTTCGCTCCTTTACCGGACATGGAGACGGTTGTACGTGTCAACTCCAAGATATACTCGAGCAGACTCCTGGCTAGAATTGGCGAGAAGCGCTACGGGATGGAGGCAAACAGCGCTGCGGAAATAGAGGCGATTGGAACTACGCTTTTGAAGCGGGGACCGTATTTGCTGAAAGATCCATTCGGTGTTTCGGGCAAGGGCAATCTGCTCATTGACAGCGAAGCCATGCAGCGAAGGATAGCGGAGCACCTGTATAAGCAGGAGGGAAGCGGATTGAGCGTTCAGTTTCTGCTAGAGCCCCTGCTGCCGAAAGTGACCGATTTCAGTTCTCACTGGTTCATCCAGGAGAACGGTGAGAAGGAGTTCATCTCCGTTCAGCGGATGATGAATCACCAGCAAAACTACAGCGGGTCTATCCAAGCCAATGAAGATTTTAACGACATGCTGGAGAACGCCGGCTATTTTACCGTGATAGAGAAAGCGCTCCGGGCTCTGGCCGAGGACGGCTACCACGGCTTTGTCTGCTTCGACTCCATGATTCTGGAGGACGGAGAAGTCGTATCCATTGTGGAGATCAACGCCCGCAAGTCCATGGGACTGATTAACGCGTATCTCGATAAATGGTGGGAACCATACGGCCATACCGGCTGGCTTACGTTCTTCTCTCTCGGTCTTCCGCAAGGCTTCACATTCGGGAAACTCCTGCAGGCTCTGCACGAATCCGGTCTTCTGTTGACAGCACCCGGGGATTACGGGATCGTTCCGTTATCATCCAATACCGTCATGGTGAACGAGATTCTAACACGGCGCCGTATCGCCGAAGGAACACAGAACAAACGGGGGATGCCGAAGGGACGGCTGTATGCAGCCGTGCTGGGGCGTGACGACGAACATCGCAGTGAATTGGTCAAAAGCCTGCGTCAGATGCTCGCCGACTTATCCGTTAAAGTGTACAACTAAATCTGGAACTCGGAGGCTGCGCATGTATTCATCTTCGGTCACCTTGCTGGCGTCGGGCAATTCGCTTGGCGCATACATTCCGGCTATGCATCTGCATACGTACCTGCAAGGCAAAGGTATCGGAACAGAGGTTCATGTTCTGGAGAACTTGTATCACGAGGAAGTCCGGCGCAAGATCCGCTCTACCAAAAAAGCATTCCATGCGGATTTCTCCGTTGCCCGTATGGGCCATAAGCTGGCCAAGCCCGTTGACTCTTCCCTGGACGAGGAAGCGGTCCGGAGAATGCTGGACGATTGGAGACAGGCCGGTGTCTCCCGCTTTGCCGTCTTTACCGGCTTCTGGCTGCCAATCCTGGAGCGTTATAAGGTAGCTGCCGACATCTCGCTGGACATCCGGCTGATTCGGTTGGATGCGAGTGATACGCCGTCTTATAAGGTACACAAGCAATTATATTTAGGCTACGACAACGTCTGGTTCTACGAGCCCTCAAAGCTGTCGCCGGGCAGTTACCTTGCTTCGGACGAAGCGGAGCCTCTGCCTTATGCACAGCGTACCGGACGCATTCTGATCCATGGCGGCGGCTGGGGAATCGGGACCTATGCCGGAACGATCTCAGAACTTCGTAAGCTCGGATACAGCCTTGATGTGATCGTTTACGATCCCTCCGAGGTGGAGGAGGACGACGGGGTTACGCGCTACTTCGGAACGGAGGCCTTCTGGGATCCGTGGAGCAGGGATGCGCAGGGGCGGCACACATTTCCGCCGATGGTCCGTTATGTCCGTGAAGACGGCGTTCTCCGGGAGTTTCCACTCGGGCATTACTCTGCTTACACGGACCTCATGCAAAATTGCGTTGCAATCATCAGCAAGCCGGGGGGAGCGACCCTGAACGACTCGCTGGCGTTCGGAATCCCTTTTGTCATGCTGGAACCGTTTGGCGACCATGAGCTTCATAATTCAGCCTATTGGGAATCCTGTGGTTTCGGTATCCGGTTTGCGGAATGGAAAGCTCAGGATTTTTCGAAACCTATGCTAGAGGAGATTTGCAGACGTTTGCTGGAGCAGCGATCAAAAATCAACCATTATGGGAGGAACACCTATGCAGCCGAAAACAGCAGTTACGTTTGACCAACTGACGTTCCGTAATATGAAAAGAACCCTGGTACCGCTAGCAGAAACGGGAAGGAAGCTCAAGGAGGACCCGACTTATGCGGCCCCTGTGCCTTATGAGATTGGGATCAAGCTCAATAACGGATGCAATCTGCGCTGCAAGCATTGCTTCGAATGGAATCCGGAAGGCTTCCATCACGGTTTTGCCAAAGAAGTAAAGAACGACGAAATCGAGATTCCTGTCGTGGAGAAGCTTCTTGCCGAAACGAGAGAACGCAAATCACGCGTGTTCCTGTGGGGCGGTGAGCCGCTGTTCTACTCCAAGTTCGATGAATTGGCGGAGCTGCTGGCCAAAGAAGACCGGTATACGACCATTTGTACGAATGCGATTCTCATTGAACAGAAGCTGGATTCTATTCTGAAAATGTCGGAAAATCTGGTCATGCTGATCAGCCTGGAAGGCTTCGAGAAAGAGAATGACGCGATAAGAGGCAAAGGCACATTCAAGAAGGTGATCCACGCCATACAGCTCCTGCTGGATCTGCAAAAGCAGGGCTTGTACAAAGGCAAAGTATCTGTAGCTCTGACAGTAAATGACCAAATGGTCGGCCAGCTTTACAGCTTTATGGAATACTTCGAAGAGATGGGCGTAGATTCCGTGTACTTCTGCTTCCCTTGGTACATCCCTTCCGGTACGGCGGAGAAAATGGATACCTACTTTGATGCCCATTTCCCGCACCTTGCTTCCCGTTTTGCGGACGATCATAAGAACAGCTGGCACTCCTTCACATTTCACATCTCGCCGGAGCATTTCGATACATTGATCGAAGAGCTGAAACGCGTCAATTCACGCGTATGGAATGTACGTATCCGCTATCAGCCCGCGCTGGAGCCCGAAGAGGTGGAAGGGTTTATCCGGGGAAGCGAGAAGCCGGCCATGAACCGGACGAAGTGCTTCTCGATCTCGAACCGGATGGACGTGATGCCGGACGGCAAAGTGAATCCGTGCAAATTTTTCCCGGAATTCAGTGTCGGCAATTTGTATGAAGATAGCGTGGCGGATATTTTCCACGGCGAAGATCTTCGGAAACAGCGCGAGGTTCTGGCCTGCGGTCTGATGCCGATTTGCTCGAAATGTGTGCTGCTTTATAACAATGGAGTTTAAGCGTTTAAACTTTATGCCGTTCATTCAGGCAGATCAGGCAAACGTTTGGGAGGAGCGGAGATGGACTATATCCGTGTGCGGGAGCTGCACAAATCGTTTGTGTATTACCGGAAAGAAGCCGGACTCAAAAATTCATTGAAAAACTTGTTTGCTCGCAAGTCACTGGTGAAGGAAGCGGTTAAATCCGTTTCCTTCGATATCGGTCCCGGCGAGTGTGTTGGTTTTCTTGGGCCTAACGGGGCGGGTAAGACTACGACGCTCAAGATGTTATCGGGCATTCTATATCCCACGAGCGGAGAGGCCGATGTACTCGGCTATGTGCCGTGGGAGCGAAAGAATGAGTTCAAGCGGCTTTTCTCCATTGTGATGGGCCAGAAAAACCAGCTTTGGTGGGACCTTCCCGCCAGCGAGTCGATTTATTTGAACAAATGTATTTATGACGTGGATGATGATCTCTACCGCCGGAGTCTTGCCGAGTTATCGGAAATGCTCGATGTGCAGGACCTTCTGGACGTGCAGGTGCGTCGGTTGTCCTTGGGGGAGCGGATGAAAATGGAGCTGATCGCCGCTCTGATCCACCGCCCTAAGCTGCTTTATCTCGATGAGCCAACGATTGGCCTCGATTTCCCTTCCCAGAAGAAGGTCAGGGAGTTTTTGAAATACTACAATGAACAATTCGGCGCGACAATTTTGCTGACGAGCCACTACATGAAGGATGTGGAGGATCTGTGCAAGCGGACGATCATCATTAATGAAGGCAGTATTCTGTATGACGGTGATCTTCATAAAATCAACGATCTTTTTGGCGAGAACAAAGTGATAAGGCTGCAATTCTCCGAACCCGTTGCTGAGCAGCGGTTGGCCAAATTCGGAAAAATCGTCAGCGCAGACGACTACAACGCGGTTTTGGAGCTGCCTAAGTACCGCTTGAAGGAAGTGTCGCGTGCCGTGCTCGATTCGTTTCCGATTGTGGACTGGACAATAGAGGACGTGGCGATCGAGGAGAGTATTTCGATGCTCTACCGCAAGGAATCCGTCGGATGAACAGAGGCAAATTGTATAGGGCTGTTTTTTCAATGGGCGTCCAGCATTCGATGGAATACCGTTTTCACTTCTTTCTTGGTCTTCTGGGGGCCACGTTTCCGATTCTTGTTCAGTATTTCATCTGGACGGCGGTGTACAGGCATTCCGGTCAGGATGCGTTGTTCTCGTATTCGTACGGTCAAATTATATTGTATACGATCTTGGCGGGATTGGTGTCCAAGCTGATCGCTACCCAGTTCGAGCACCAGATTGCCGACGATATCAAAAACGGTGGTCTTAACAAGTATTTGATCAAACCGATCAGCTATTTCGGGTATCGGCTGGTATCTTTTTTCGGCCAGAAGGCGATCTATTACGGGATTACAGCTTTACTGCTCATCGGGATTATTGGGTTCGCATCTGCCGGTGGCGTGCTCGAGCTCCAGGCTATACGCCTGATTTTGTTCGCGGTCACGCTAACGGGGGCACTTCTGCTCAATTTCCTGATCGCTTACTGCATCTGTGCGAGTGCTTTTTATCTGCATGAGATCTCGTATTTTTTTGTCATTACAAGTCTGCTCGTCAATATTTTGAGCGGAGGCATGTTTCCGCTCGAGATTTTCGGGGAATCGGTTGTGAAGGCACTTCAGTACACGCCATTCCCATATACGATTTATTTTCCGGTCAATATCCTCAGCGGCAAAGCGGAAGCAACGGCTATGTACCAAGGGCTGCTCATCCAGTGTGGGTGGATTCTGCTGTTCTTCTGGTTATCCCGCCTGACGTGGCGCGTTTCCATGAAGAAATATTCGGCAGTAGGGGGGTAACGGACGTTGCGTATGTTTAAAAGCGCGAGGAAATACATGCGGCTGTACGGTTTATTCATCAAAAATTGTCTCATCGCCCAAATGGAGTTTCGGGGCAATTTTATGATGAGCCTGCTGGTCGAATCCGTCTACCTGCTCGCCAAGCTCCTATATGTGCTCGTTGTGTTCCGTACCGATCTTCATGTAGATGGCATACCGCCCGAAGGGCTGCTTCTATTTATAGGTATGCATACGGTGGTGACCGGAATTTATGTCGGCCTGTTTTTTACAAATTTCATGAAAATTCCCGAATATATTAAGGACGGTTCGCTTGATTTAATGCTGACGAAGCCGGTATCTCTTCAGTTCATGGCTTCCTTGCGTTACGTCGATTTGGCGCTGCCGATCCCTGATATTCTGGTTGGGTTCGTCATGGTCGGTATCGGCTGGCATGCCATGGATATTCCACTGACGTTCCTGCAGCTCGTGGGGTTTGCTCTGCTGCTGCTCGTCTCCATTGTTATCACATACTGCCTGATGATCATCCCGGCGCTGCTGTCATTCTGGTTCGTCCAGACGGGCTCTGTATCCGAGATCGCGCATTCCATTTGGGACGCCAACAATTTCCCTATGGCTATTTACCCGGCCTGGGTCCGGCGGATCGGGACCTTTGTTATTCCTCTATTCCTCATTACCAATTTCGGACCGATGTTTCTGCTTGAGCAGCTCAACTGGCTTCATGTGGGACTGGCGCTGGCCGCTTCGCTTCTGCTCTTCGCAGCTGTACGGCTGCTCTGGAAACAAGCCGTAAAAGGATACAGCAGCGCGAGCAGTTAAGCCAGCAGTTTGGTGGGACTGAATGCCGAGCTTGCATCCTTGCATGAGGAAGGAGAGTAGATGCGCCCGGGCTCAATCGCACCGAACACTGCTGGTCACGATTCCGGATCACTTGTCAGAAAGGGGAGAATCAGATGAACTCGTTTCAGCTTCCGGTGGTGAATCCGCCGCTTAAAGGATTTTTGCGGTGGGCTTACACACTCTCGATCACCAGCATCCACGAAGAAACGATGCCTTGGTATTACAGCAATTTTATCCAGATGTTCTGCAAAAAAAACTTTGTGGAGGACGGCAGGCAGTATTATGTCGATTTTTTTCGGGGCAAGCCCAACGAACTGAATTTCAACAACCCGTTTCTTCTCACCTGCTCGGTCAATTATACGATTCTGGAGAGTTTAGCATTGGACGCCTGGCCGAAATTTTTCGCGGATCAGATCCAAAACGGCTATTATTGCGTTGTGTTTTTGGACGAAGCCAGGCTTTCGCCCGCGGCCTCCTATCAGAAGGAGCCGTTCCCACATCATCTTTTTCTATATGGTTTCGATTGGGACGAAAGTGTCTTCTATGCGTCGATGTTCGACCATACGGGAGTTTACCGCAATTTGCAGATCCCGTTCCGGGAGTTCCAGGACGCCGTTCAGTCCATGAGGCATCTTCTAAAGGAGAGGCTCACGGCCGACCATCATACGTACTTTTATAAATATGAGCCGCATTCTCCATATCCTTTTGATAAAACGGCCGCGATTGATCAGCTGCGCGATTATTTAAACGGAGAAACTCATCTCAACCGGATCAATTACAATTCGGACAACGAGGAAGCTTTTGGAATTAAGGTCTACGACTATTTGCAACTGTACTTTGATGCCGTAGAGGGCAACGATTCCCGGCTCGGTGACCGTAACGATGTAAGACACCTTCATGTGCTCTGGGAGCACAAAAAAATGATGAGCGAGCGGATCGGATACTTGGTGGATGAGGGGATCATCCCGTATGACGAAGAGCTTGTAGCTGGCTACAAGGATATCACCAAAAGGGCGATGAAGCTGAGAGATCAGTATATTCGTCATGAAATTCGCGAAGATAAAGAAATGTTTGAACGGCTGAGGCTCCGGTTCGATGAGTTCCAAAAGGAAGAGCCTGTTCTCCTGCAAAAACTGATTACGCTGCTCGAAGGCTCGAAGGAGTCACTGGTAAGTACCTTCGGAACCGGATGCGATTCATACAAGAAAGAAGACCGGGTACTCAGGAACAGGTGAAGCTTTGTTAGAGCAAAACCTGCTAGCTATGGCTAGCAGGTTTTTTGTTCATTTACCTTATGGCTTAATGATGGTCGCGTTAGCCTAACTTCGTCGATAATGCATCCCATATGCTCATCAGTTGAGTAATGGCGGCATCCATCGCTTCGTATGAAACACCGTCCCGCGCTTGTGTCGACATTCCTTGCAGAAATGTTTCGAATAAGGTTACCAGCATGGGGATATCCGTTGAATCCGGCAGCTCTCCATTGGCTACGGCCCGCTCTATACAGCCTTTTAGCCAACTGTGGACCCTTGCTCGTTCCTTGGCAAGCATCTCTCGGATGTGTTGTTGCTCGGGTGAACAATTCACAGCGGACAAAATCAACAAACAACCGAGAGGGTGGGAGCCTTCTGTCTGCATTTGAGCCGATCGTCGTAGTCCTTGTTCGATGGCCTTTTTTGATGTCACGCTTGTATCCCTGAAACTTTCAGAAACTTGTCCATACGTCGAGATATATTGATCCATCACTTCTCGGAACAGAGATTCTTTTGATTCGAAAGCGGCATAGAAACTCGCTGCAGATATATCGCCCATGGCAGCACGTAACTGAGCAAGCGAAGTGGATTCATAGCCGTGTTCCCAGAACAGAAGCATGGCGGCAGCAACTGCCTCGTCACGATTAAAAGCCCGTGGACGTCCCGTTCGTGCCATATAAATGCCCCTCCTTTATTACTTTTATACTAATCGATCCAGAAGTCCTTGACAAGGGAGAAGGATAAATTTAATATATGGAATGATCGATCCATAATTAATTTTATCATAAGGGGGAAAATATTTTGTCTCAATTATCATCTTCCACGGGTACGGCACAAACGGCAATTACGCCTGCCAGACTTCCTTGGTTAGCACTGCTCGCGCTTGCGATGACAGGTTTTATTTGTATCTTTACAGAAACCATTCCAGCCGGTTTACTACCGCATATCTCGGGAGGTTTGAATATTACAACAGGAATGGCCGGACAGCTCGTAACTTCCTATGCTTTGGGTTCCATTGTGGCTGCAATTCCGTTTGCCATCTTTACCGGGGGGATGAGGCGACGTCCGCTTCTGCTAGCCATTATTGTAGGTTTTTTCATTTTCAACTCGATTACCGCACTATCAAGCAGTTATGCATTGACGCTGGTGGCTCGATTTTTCGCCGGTGTATCTGCTGGTGCTGCATGGGGGATGATCGCCGGATACGCACGACGTATGGTTCCGGATGCCTTAAGAGGCCGTGCCTTGGCAGTCGCGATGGTCGGCACTCCGATTGCTCTTACATTAGGCGTGCCGGTAGGCACCTTGCTCGGTGACCTGATCGGTTGGCGCCCTGTATTCGGACTCATGTCTCTTCTGACTCTCGCATTAATTGGATGGGTTGTGTGGCAGGTTCCGGACTATCCCGGGCAGCCTGCAAATCAACGTATGACGATCCGTCAGGTGTTTGTTATGCCCGGTATCCGCCCGATTCTTATGGTGGTACTGACGTGGATGCTGGCACACAATATTTTATATACGTATATCGCGCCGTTTCTTGAGCCTTTGGGACTGGCTGGGCGTGTTGATCTGGTCTTGCTTGTATTTGGAGCATTCGCACTTATCTCGATCTGGATTGTGGGTCTGTTGATAGACCGACACCTGCGCCTGCTTGTATTACTCAGTCTGTTCGGCTTCATGCTGGTTGCAGCAGCACTATGGACGGGCGCCACATCGGCATTCGTCGTTTATGCGGCCGTGGCATTATGGGGACTTACCTTCGGCGGTGCCGCCACCATGCTGCAAACAGCGCTTGCCGATGCAAGTGGTGAAGAAGGGGTGGATATCGTAATGCCGATCAATACCACAGTCTGGAATCTGGCCATCGCCGGTGGCGGGATTGTCGGCGGTGCTTTGCTGGAGTTTATTGGAGTCAAGTCGTTTCCGGGAGTATTGTTGATTCTTCTGCTCATTGCATTGACTATTGCGTGGAGTTCGAAGAAACATGGCTTTCCCAGAAAACCACAGATATGAACACAATGTATGAAAACAATAACTAGAAACCATCATTACTGCATTGGATGAATATGTGTCAGGGACTCTCTCCTAGTGAAAAAGCGAACCTGTTCTCTGAATTTGAACAGAATATGGAAAACGTTTTTATAAAAATGGCGTCCTGCATGCATCGTTCTCCTTCTTCCGATGAAGTACAGCAATTAATCTCAGAATGGGAAAGTTATATGGAAGAATCTATCGTTTGTGACGCTGACATGTTAACATGTATTGCAAATACGTATAAATTTGATAATCGATTCAAAGTTATATCAATCAATTTAGCGATGAAGACTTAGCCGAGTTTTTATATGATGCTATTATGCATCATGCGAATATGGGATTAGTATGAAAGGAGTTCGCATGGACCCAAACATAAAATTAATGTTCTTGGACGAACATGCCATTGAAGGCGCAGCACGGTTCGGAGTTAGCCCCAAGGAGCTGACTTTCATTGGAGGATTTCAGAACTTTATATATTCCTACAATCGCAATCATATGAAATATATCCTCCGTTTCACACCACCGGGCACTCATCGCACATGGGAAGGACTTGCAGCTGAAATAGAATGGATTCGTTACCTATCAGAGAATGGTTTGGCCGTCTCAGACTCGGTATCTTCGGTTAATGGAAAGGACTTTGAACGAATCCAAGGAAATCATATTGATTTCTACGTGACCTCATTCAGATATGCATCTGGTCGTAAAATCGGATACCCAGAATGCCTAGATAATCCAGTACTTTACGAGCAATGCGGTCGCCTGACTGGCCGTCTCCATGAACTGTCGAAGCGTTACAAACAAAAGGCAAATAGGCACACATGGGAATGCAATGAATACCTATTACAGGCCAAACATTATATACCGGCAGAGCATCTACCCATTCTTCATGCGCTTGATGAACTTAAAAGACATTTGTCCACTCTCCGTGTTACGACTGATAATTTCGGTTTGATACACGGAGATATCAATGTAGGAAATTTCATGGTTGATGAATCAGGGGAAATAACGCTCTTTGACTTCGATGAATGCCAGTACAGTTGGTATGTCGAAGACATTGCCATCCAACTTTATTATTTGCTGTATGTATTCGGGGAAGATTCGAAGGCTGAACGCAAGGTGCAGTACGAACTTTTCATGAAACATTTCGAGCGAGGCTATACAGAGGATGGCCGTCAAATGCCTGACGGCTGGAAGGATCAGCTGGAGCTCTTCCTGAGACTGCGTGAAATTATCGTGGTTGTCGGTATGCACCGGAGTTGGGATCTAAGTCAAGCAGATGGTTGGACCCATGATTTTTTAAGGGATAGTAGGATGCGGATTCTAAAAGGAATTTCGTTGATCGACGAATTCCAGTAATTCTAAATGGGAGGATATGATGGAAAGGGCGTGTGGAACATTGGACATTATTTTTATTCGCCATGGGCAAGGAGTTCATAATACAGACATCTCTGACAGACTAAATACAGAGAATCCGCGCTTGACTGAAAAAGGCCGCGAGCAGGTAGCTAAGCTGAGGTCCATATTCTCATTTAATCAAGAGGATGTATATATCTCCAGCCCAACAATAAGAACAATCGAGACCACTAATATCATTACATATGGATTGAAATCGGCGAAGAAATACGTTACTCCACTTGTAGGACCACGGATGTTTCCAATACCCTCAAACCCCGAAGCCTTTGTGTTGAAATGTGATATCAACTATCCGCTTGGTATGATCGTAACCGATCATCCAGACTTTATCGTATTGGACAAGGATCAACCGGAATTATGGAATGCGGGAATTAATACACTAACTGAATCAGCATTCGCACCAAATGGAATGAGATTAATATCGTGGATTAAAACGCTGCGTGCAAAGAGGGTCTTTATAATAACTCATGATGGAACGATAACAAACTACCGCTCCTTGTTAGGTGAAGATGGATTGACGAGGTCTGATTTTTTAGGAGAAGCTGGCTGGTGCAAGGTGAAAATATAACCACGTTTAGGATATTGGCTAATTCTGGACTGTGATTGATGTTATAATCAAAGTGGCATTTTTATTAAAAGGGTTATGTAATTAAATGTTTGAAAACTATAGTAAACCGCGAAAAGAGGGGGGGAGTTGGCAACTGAATAAGCGCACATGGTATATCTTTCTGGCAATTTGCGTTTTGATTCTAATCAGCGCGATGATATATTCGGCGTTTCAAAACAGAACATCGTTTAAGGAGATGGTGCTCGATCAGTTGAATGAACCCGGGACCATTAGCGAGATGAGCGTCGGGAAAAATCGGTTCCGTCCGGACGAGCAAGTGATAGAAATTACAGATCCCGCAGAGATCGAGCGCATCATGAATACCTTTTCCGAAGTCAAACTGCGTAAAACCAGCAGAGTGGATCACGGTGACGACGAATATGAAGTTTGGTTTCAGGGCCGAAATGGACCGACCTTCGCCGTATACTTCTTTAGTCCAGACCACGTTCGAATCTATAACGGTTCGAGCAATCATAAAAGGTACAACAGGGAGTATAAAATTGTCAACGACTTCGATCGTGGGGTCATCGAAAATCTATTCAAATGAACGAATGATGAGAAAGGTCATTGGGGAGATGACGTTTCTCTTTTTAATTGTGGAAACCCAAGGCCGTTTGAAGATTATCTCATTCCGTATCATTTTGAATCGTCTTCTGCTGCTTGAAAAAAATAATGGACTGTTCATTCCAGTTGGTTTATACTCATGTAGAAAAGGAGGGGGTATCGATGGGACGGACCAAAGAATTTGACCGGGAGCAAGTACTTCGCAAAGCAATGATCGTTTTTTGGGAAAAAGGCTATGAAGCTACAAGCATACCGGATTTATTGGAATCCATGGAGTTGAGCAGATCGAGTATGTACGAAACGTTTCAGGATAAACAGACGCTGTATTACGAGGCCATCCAATATTATAGAAAAATGTCGCAAAAAAAACGCGATCTGATGATACACGCAACTTCTGCGGTCGCTGGGATCCGCCAGTATTTCGAGCTGCATATCACGAATGCTTTTGCCACGCACGGCGAAGCTTTCCCCAATGGATGTCTCATTACGAATGCCTCCGTTGGTCTGGATACTGTGGATGAGCCCTTGCAGAATACGATTCGCCAAAGCTTTACGGAATTGGAGCAGCTGTTTTATGAGACGTTAAAGAAAGGGCAAGAAGCGGGAGAAATAGCCCCGGAGAAAGATATTAAAATGTTCTCGTACCTGCTGCTGAATCTCAACCATAGCATTAACGTAATGGCCAGGATCCGAAGCGAAATCGATAAAGTCCACGGTATGATGAACGCAGTCTTCGAGATGCTGTAAACCTATTTTTTTTCATCAAACTAGAATGATCATTCCGGAAAAATGAAATCCCTAAGTATGAGCACAGGAAGGGCAAGTTATCTCTATACTGGAACGATAATTCCGGAATTATAACGCAATAATTCATAAAAAAAAGGAGTGCTTATCATGAGTAAAAACGCAAAGGAAAGGTTGGAGAAATCCGTTTCTACATGGATCACGCTGATTCTTGCTGTTGCCTGTGGTTTGATCGTTGCAAATATTTATTATACACAACCTTTAATTGAGTCGATCAGCTCGGCCATAGGGTTATCTTCGGAAGCTGCAGGTTTGATCGTCACGCTGACCCAAATCGGCTACGGGATCGGCTTGTTATTTATCGTCCCCTTGGGAGATTTGCTTGAAAACCGCAAACTGGTGGTTACGCTGCTGATTCTAACATCCATTGTTTTAATCATCGCCGCCGCAGCCGAAAGCGCGGCTCTGTTTCTTACCGCCTCTTTGTTTATAGGCGTCGGGGCCGTCGCGGCCCAAATCCTGGTTCCATACGCGGCGCATCTTTCCCCAGAGGAGACGCGTGGACGTAATGTAGGCAACGTAATGAGCGGTCTGTTATTAGGAATCATGCTGGCCCGTCCGGTTTCGAGTATGGTGGATAAATATTTCGGCTGGCACGCCATCTTTATTATTTCCTCCGCTATGCTCTTGGTACTGGCTCTTGTCTTGGCAAAAGTCCTTCCTGCAAGGCGGCCGCAAACGACGGACAATTATCCGGTCATCATCTCGTCCATGCTGCAGCTGCTCAAGACGACGCCGATTCTGCGGCGCCGCGCACTGTATCACGCGTTTTTGTTCGGCATGTTTAGTCTGTTCTGGACAACGGTTCCGCTCGTTTTAACGAGTCCGGTGTTTCATTTTTCTTCAACAGGCGTAGCGCTGTTCGCTTTGGCAGGGGTTTCCGGCGCGGTGGCAGCGCCTATAGCTGGCCGCTTTGCAGATAAAGGCCTGATACGTTCGGCAACCGGATTGTCTATCGCTCTGGTGATTGTTTCGGGACTTTTGCCGATTTTGTTTCCAGGAGGTTCTATATTCTCTATTGTTATCCTCGTACTTGCTGCTATTCTGCTCGACATGGGCGTGTCCGCAAATTTGGTGTTAGGGCAGCGAGCGATCTTCGCTTTGGGAGCGGAGGTGCGCAGCCGGCTGAACGGCATGTATATGGCGATCTTTTTTGCAGGTGGAGCCATAGGCTCCGCAGTCGGGGGATGGGCATACGCCATGGGCGGCTGGAAAGCGGCGATGTGGGTGGGCGTTCTGTTTCCGCTCTTGGCATTACTGTACTTCTTTACGGAAAAAAGAGGGGCACACAGCGATATAAGTTGAATGATGGTGTCGAGTCTGTCGTGAATGCGACATTGATTTTTTAAATGGCTCTAGTTGAGCCCGTGAATATATCGGAGTCCATGTTTGACATAGCCGCGTAAAATCGCGGCTTTTTTAATTTTGTTGTAGCCATAATGTAAATATGAATCGAAATTGCAGGCATTTTATCAACAAGGGAAAATATGGATCTCTATTTGCTTTACCGATAGCATTTCGAATCTTCTAGTGTGTTATTCTAGGTTGGTCAAAAAGACTAAACAGTTAAACAAATGGGGGGATTAGGTGAATCAGGAAATCGCAGCCCATATCGCTATGGAGTTCAAAAACAATCAAAAGGTGCTGATCGCCATCGGTGATGAAACCCGACAAGCCATTCTTAAAACATTGATAGAGGGGCCGCAAAATCCCGGAATGAGAGTGGGAGAGATCAGGCTGAATACTCATCTATCAAGACCGGCAGTATCTCATCATTTGAAGATTTTAAAAGATGCTCAGATTGTAAGTGTTCGTAAAGAAGGGACCATCAATTACTATAGGCTGGATTCGAAAAGCAAGCTTCAGTCTTTAAAAAATCTAGTTCATGTAATCGAAAGAGCGTTGTTGCAATGTGAATAAATCGTAAGAACAGAAGGAGTGGTCACAGATGTATCGAACCGTCGAGGCGGCAAACGGTGTTCAAATTCCTCAGCTTGGTTTTGGCGTGTATAAAATCGAGAAGGGAGCTGTCTTTGAAAAAACCATCGCAGCGGCAATTCAATCGGGATATCGTCATTTTGATACAGCGAAGATATACGGCAATGAAGAAGCGTTGGGACGAGAATTGCAAAAAAGCGGTCTTCCACGAGAAGAGTTGTTCATTACTTCCAAGGTATGGACAACCGATCTTGGATATCACGCAACGAAAAAGGCGTTTGAGCAGACCTGTCGGAAACTGAATGTTACGTATCTCGATATGTATTTGATTCATTTTGCTGGACCTCATTACGAGAAAGCATGGGCGGCGATGGAGGATTTGTACCTGGAAGGGAGAATTAAAGTCATTGGCGTAGCAAATTTCGAAATCGAGCATTTGGAGCATCTCAAAATGCAATCTCGGATATTACCGATGATCAATCAGATCGAAACGCACCCAGAGTTTCAACAACACGATTTGCATGATTATATGGTTCGTGATCGGATACTGCATGAAGCATGGGGTCCATTGGGACAAGGAAACAAGGCATTGCTGGAGCATCCGATTCTCGTTGAGATTGCCCATAATCACCAAAAGTCCGTTGCACAAGTCATATTACGCTGGCATATAAATCGGGGAGTTATGATCATCCCCAAATCATCAAATTTGCAAAGGATAAAGGAAAACAGCGAAATTTTTGACTTTGACCTGAGCGGTGAAGAAATGGACAGAATCCGGGAACTAGACACGGGTACAAGAAATTCCGTTAACCCGACTGGCTACATGATAAATCCGATTTACATACAGTTGATGAAGCTATTTGTAAAATAAGTGCGGGCTGGTTCTTAAACGAAATAGCACAATCAGTAGAACAGGAGGATTGAATGCTTTTATGGTAAACTTCTATTTAAGAAGTCTAGGCAAATAAGGAGTGGAGTGGTTGTTTGCTGAGCAGCGGCATCAAATTATTATTCAGAAACTGAATCAGGACAAATCGATCCGAGCGTCGGAGCTTATGGAGCATTTCGGGGTTTCGTTCGAGACGATCAGACGTGATCTCGAATATTTAGAAAGCGAAGGCTACCTGCGGCGGGTGCACGGCGGGGCGATTCTGAAGGAGCCCGACTATAGCCGGGAAATCCCGCTGCCGATCCGCGAATCTATATATACGGAAGAGAAGACGGAGCTTTCTCAAATCGCGGTTCGTTATGTGACCGAAGGGATGTCCATTGCGCTTGACCCAAGTACGACGAACACCCAGATTGCTAAGGCGTTGAAGGCCAAGTTCGATCGATTAACCGTTATTACGAATTCGCTTCCGATCGTGAACGAACTCGTTTCGATGCCAGGTTATACGGTGATTATGACCGGGGGCGTTATTCGTCATCAAGAGCAAAGCATCATCGGCGATCTGGCGGAAGAGTTTACTTCGCGCTTTCATGCGGATTTGTTCTTTATGAGTATGAGCGGGGTTACGTTAGAAGCAGGAATTACGGATAACGCCGTCGGCGAAGTCCAAGTGAAAAAAATAATGCACGCGAACGCGAAGCGCTGCATCGCCCTCGCAGACAGCAGTAAGTTCGGACAAAATTCATTTATCAAAGTATGCGGAGTAACCGAAGTCGAACGGTTTGTGACGGATTCCAAAATCGACCGGGATATCGTTGATACATTTAGCAAAAGCGGCATCGAAATTGTCTATAAATAATAGAATCCATATGAACGATTTTTGGTTTTCACGAACCAGGGATCGTTTATTTTATATTTATATGAGAAGGTTATAAGTCATAAATAATTGTATGTGATTGATTGTATATATGTGGTATTATCTGTATTAATCAAGAGTCGAGGAAATAAACGATCGCTTCTGAAAGGGAGGAGAAACCAATGAAAATCCACTTTCTTGGAACAGCTGCAGCGGAAGGATTTCCAAACCCGTTCTGCCGCTGTGACGCCTGCTGCAACGCGAGATCGCTCGGAGGAAAAAACATTAGAACCAGGAGCTCTGTATTAATCGATGGCGTTATCAAGGTTGACTATTCCGCAGATTCCCATATGCAGGCGCTCCGTGATCGGATCGACTTGGGCGCGGTTGAGCATCTATTGTTCACGCATACGCATTACGATCATTTTCAGCCATCGGATTTGTACAACCGAATTGAAGGATTTGCGCACGGTATCGATCACCCCTTACATATTTACGGCAACGATTTGGCGATTAACCAGAGTATAGCTGCACTCGGCCCGGCCACTGGAAGCAGGTTCGCGTTCCACTTATTGCGCCCGTTCGAGACGATTACACTCGGCGACACACAGGTCACCCCTTTGCTTGCAAATCATGACCCCATGGAAACATGTTTGCTGTTTTACATAGAAAAAGGGGGTAAAACGCTATTTTACGGTAATGACACCGGATGGCTGCATGACGATACTTGGAAATGGCTTCAAGGCAAAGTGATTGATATGGCGATAATCGATTGCACGCACAGCTTTACGAACAATGATCGAAATCCAAACCATATGGGGATTGAAACTGTGCTTGAGGTTCAGCGCGTGTGGCGGGAAGAAGGTACGCTTGGGAGTAAAGGTCTTGTATATGTAACTCATTTTACACATAACTCCGGATTTCTGCATGATGATTTTGAACGTGCTTTCGAACCCGCGGGCATTAAGGTGGCTTACGATGGTCTGATCGTCGACCTATGACGAGTGACAGCAGCAACGCAATTGAACAGCGCCAGATTAGGATTGTCGGTATCGTAACCGCGCTAACCCTCTTCGGCGATTCCATGCTGTACATTGTCCTCCCAGTGTATTGGAAGGAAGCGGGACTGGACGCGCTTTGGCAGGTAGGCGTACTGTTGTCTGTAAATCGACTGGTAAGGCTGCCCCTGAATCCTGTAATTGGCTGGCTGTATCATCGGATGTCGCTTCGAACCGGTCTGTTCATCTCCGTTTTGTTAGCGGCGCTTACCACAGTAGGATACGGAATCTTCAAAGGATTCGTTCTTTGGATAGCTTTGCGAGCGGTGTGGGGGATTGCATGGTCCTTGATGCGAATGGGCGGGTATTTGACCGTCATTCGCTACTCCGACGATACGAATCGAGGGCGCTTAATGGGAACGTATAACGGATTGTGGCGCCTTGGCAGCTTGGTAGGCGTACTGTTCGGAGGGTTGCTTGTGCCCTTCTTCGGGTTACGGTCTGTCTCGATATGGTTTGGCATGATGGCATTGGTCGGACTTCCGTTGATCGCGGCATCCATAAACCAAGGGAAAGCTTCCGGGACACATCAAATGGAACTAACTCGTAGTAACATAAATACGGTGTGGTCGCTGCAGGTGAAGAAAATCGTTCTAAGCGGATTAATTATATCATTACTGCACGCCGTGTTCGGCGCGACACTCACGTATCTTATCGATACGAGTTATCCAACGGGGATACCATGGTTCGGATTGATCATTGGCAGTACGGCGTTAGGCGGCGTATTGACAGCGCTTCGCTGTACTTGGGAGCCGTTCTTGGCTCGATGGTTCGGACAGCGTACGGATGGACCGAGAGGAAGGCTGCCTTTATTTATGCTATCGTTGGCGGGTGCGGCAGCCGGTTACGCATTACTTCCGTGGCAGCTGCCGATCAGTATTTGGATTGGTATTGTCATTTTCGTCATGATTACAAGCACTGCGCTGGGTACGATCATGGACGCTATGGCTTCTGACGCTGCGAAGAGCACATCCGTTATTACAGTCATGACCGCTTATTCCGTATCTACCGATTTAGGGGCGGCGATCGGTCCGACATTGATTTATTGGGTGGTCGGTTTACAGTATGGCGTGACATCGATGTATTTGGCGTGCGCTGCTGTATTCATTTTGATCGGGTTATGGTATTGGAAGGAATATGCGACAAAGGGGCGGGTATACCTTGGTGAAAAAGCTAAAGTTTCGTGAGGATGGAACGTTTGTCATCGTACAGTTTTCTGATGTAGAGTTTATTGACGCTGAGGACCTGGATCCGGAGACGCCGCTTCTCGACTCGATGACGAAGGCGACGATGGAGAGAATCATCGCGATTGAGCAGCCGGATCTTGTTGTGTTTGCAGGCGACTTAACGGCAAGTGCTAGAAGCAAAGATCCACTTCAATCGTTCCGAAGCGCGGTCGCTGTCGCTGAAGAAAACCGCGTAGCATGGGCGGCTGTGTTTGGCAATCATGACTCGGAAGGGAGCTTACCTCGAAAGAGAATGCATGAGGAGCAGCTTCTGCATGAATATTGCGTTGCCCAACCGGATCCTCCGGGAGTGAGCGGAGCGGGAAACTATGTGCTGACGATTGACGATCGGGCGGGGAAGCCAGCGGCCACGTTGTTTTTTCTCGACAGCGGCGATTACTCACCGATTGATGCGGTGGGCGGATACGACTGGATACGCCGTGATCAAATCGAATGGTATGTATCCGAATCTCGGCAATTGGCCGAGCAGAATGGCGGGGCGCCTTTGCCTGCACTGGCTTTTTTTCATATTCCGCTGCCGGAATACGATGAGGTATGGAAGACGAGCGTATGCGAGGGCCATTGCAGCGAATGGATCAGCTCGCCGAAGGTAAATTCAGGCTTGTTCACCGCCATGGTAGAGATGGGTGATGTTATGGGCACGTTCGTCGGACATGACCACTCGAACGATTATTGTGGGACACTCCACGGCATACGTCTATGCTACGGGAGGTCTACTCGTTACGTTAGTTATGTAGACGGTATACGTAAAGATAAGTTTCCGACGGGAGCAAGAGCTACTCGATTAAAAGCGGGCGAACGACAGTTCGAGACATGGATCCGCCAGAGCGACGGACTTATCGCGGACTTACCGATACATAAGCCGGACACTCGGTAAGTGAATATAATTGAGGTTCATTTCAATCTCGAAGTGAACAAAATTTTGCATGGGCCATTTAGCCTGTGCTTTTTTTGTTATTAAGATGGATTGACTGAAAACAATAGACAAATAAAAAGGAACCAACGGAAGTCAGGTAGGGGATTAACTTAAAACACTTGAGTTCATTTTTGCACAAAAGGGTCTCCATGAATTGAACTGTCTTTCATGAATTGCCTGTGGGTATAATCGAATTGCAAAAGGCACTACACTAACGGCAAAGGAGTTGATGCCGTATTCTAGACGAAAGAAGTACCCGGATTTTGACGCTGCTTTATGAGGCGGCCGATTATGTGTCGCTGGAAGAACTGATGCAGAAGGTCGGTATCTCCAGACGAACCGTTTATTATGATATGGAAAAAATAAACGATTACTTGAAAGCGATTCATCTTCCGCCGGTCAAATATGTCAGGACAGTCGGCTATTATTTGCCTGATGAAAGCAGGGCCGGTCTTCCGCAGTCAACCGGGAAGCCTCATGCACAGCAGTATTATTTGTCCCCACGGGAAAGAATGGCCTGGATGTCGCTCTATCTGTTGTCGGCGGAGGGTCCGCTCTTTGTTCATCATCTGACGGACCTTTTGCAGGTTAGCCGAGGGACTGTGCTCAAGGATTTGAATATGGTCCGGTCGGACATGAAGGCCTCGAAGCTCAAGGTAACCTACGATCGCAAGTGGGGCTATGGCGTAAATGGGGAGGAACGTGACAAGCGGAAGGCCCTGAGCTATTATTTCGGTCAGGTTTTCGGCGATGCAGGCTGGGAGCAGGTATTTAACCGGAAACCGGAATCGGAGGGACCGGATCTTGCCCAAAGCTTATTTCCCCCTATGATGTCGGGGCACCTGAAGCGGGTGTATCGCCTTATCTCGGATAGCGAAATAACGCTGGGCGTAGATTTGACGGACGAGATGTTATTTCATTTGACGGCACGCTTCCTGTTGTATGTACGACGTATTCAGGAAGAGCAGTTTATCTCAATAGACGAAGATGAACGAAGCGTGCTGCGGCTGATGCCAGAGTATGAAGTTGCCGCTGGGGTTGCTGAAGGGCTCGGCCAAATGTTCGGCGTCTCTATCCCGGATGAAGAAATCTGCTACTTTACGATGCATCTGCTGGGAGCGAGAGTCAACCGGATGGACCAGATGACTGGATCCGAAGAAGTGCTTAAGCAGCTTCGGCAAGTGACCCGACAGATGATAGATGATTTTCAACGTTACGCCTGCGTATTCCTGCCGAACCGGGAAGCGATGGAGGAGAATCTGCTTGTCCACTTGAAGCCGGCTTATTACCGGATCGTATACGGACTCGGGCTTGATAATCCGCTGCTCGAAAACATCCTGTCCAAGTACAGGGAAGTATTCGAGCTGACCCGCCGCTCCGCGGCACCGTTCGAACAACTGGTTGGACGTCCACTTGACGACAACGAAATCGGATACCTTGCCATGCATTTCGGCGGCTGGCTGCGTAGAGAGAATACGAAGCCGGCTGTACGTAGACAGGCCGCCATCGTCTGCGTCAACGGCATTTCCGCTTCGCGAATGTTGAAATCGCAGCTGGAGAACCTCTTCTCGGCAGTGGATATTACAGCGGTACTCTCGCTGCGGAATTACGAGTCGTTTGATGAAGAGAATGTTGATTTTATTTTCTCAACGGTACCGCTGCCGGATAGTAAAGTGCCCGTTCTCCTAGTGAATCCGATTCTCAGCGATAAGGATAAGGAACACCTGCTGAACCAAGTCAACATGGTTGCTGGCCGTAAATCAAAGACCCCGGCGTACTCGGTTCAAGCGCTGCTGGACATCGTCCATAAATATGCCGCGGTTAGGGATGAAGCAGGACTTACGGAGGAGCTTAACCACTACTTGTCTGTTGGGAAAACATGGCTGAGTGAAGCACGCAAGCCATCATTGTCGGATCTGCTCACTGGACAGATGATCCAAATGAAAAGAGAAGCGGCCGACTGGCGGAGCGCCATACGCGAAGCCTCCGAACCCCTGCTGAAGGATGGGCGCATCGATGAAGCCTATATCGATGCGATGAT
Organism: Paenibacillus sp. ISL-20; assembly: GCF_018613005.1. NCBI lineage: Bacteria > Bacillati > Bacillota > Bacilli > Caryophanales > Paenibacillaceae > Paenibacillus > Paenibacillus sp. ISL-20. Next base: position 24,789 of record NZ_JAGGRD010000025.1, on the reverse strand, counting down.
CTCCAAAGTGGAGGCGCTCGGCCCTTACATCGTCGTTGCACCAGGCATCGCGATTGCACATGGCAAGCCGCAGGATGGTGTGCGGCGGCTGGGAATCAGTCTGCTGCGGCTGGAGCACCCCGTCGCCTTCTCAGAAGAAGCAAGGCATCAAGTTCAGATCATTCTGGTACTGGCGGCGATTGACGGCGAATCCCACCTCAAAGCGCTGTCGGAGCTGACCATCCTGCTCAGGGAGAAAGAGAACCTGATCCGTCTGAAAGAGGCCAAGACGAAAGAAGAGATACTACAGCAATTACACACCGGTCTTTAGCATCGATTAGAATACCGGACTTGGGAGAGATGAGAATGAAATTTTTGGAACCGTCACTAATTGCCTTGGATGTGGAAGCCGAGACGGCTGAAGAAGCGATCCGCTTAGCAGGAGATCTGCTGGCGAAAGCGGGTGCGGCGGAAGAACGTTATGCCGACGCCATGGTGAAATCTTACCGTGAAAGAGGTCCGTACTTTGTTCTTGCACCTCATATCGCACTTCCGCATGCTCGCGCGGAGGATGGGGTGAATGAAGCGTCCGTCTCGCTGATTAAATTGAAGAAGCCGGTCGTGTTCGGCCATGCGGCCAACGACCCGGTACAGCTTGTATTTGCGCTCGGAGGCTCTTCAAGTTCAGAGCATATCGCCATGCTGCGAAAGCTGACCACCTTGCTAAGCAGCCCAGGCAGTATTGAACAATTCATGAATGCAACTGATGTAGAGACAATCCAACAACTGATTAGGGGGAACGAACAATGAAAATTTTATGCGTATGCGGTCTTGGACAAGGAACGAGTCTGATTTTGAGAATGAATGTGGAGAACGTGTTGAGCGGTATGGGAGTAAATGCCGACGTGGAGCATACGGACGTTTCCACGGCATCCGGAACGGCTGCCGACTATATCATTACAAGCAATGAACTGGCACAAAGCCTTCAAGGTCATGCGGCCAAAATTGTTATCGTCAACAACTATTTTGACAATAACGAAATCAAACAGAAGCTGGAAGAAGTGCTGTAAACCATTAGAAAGGGAGAGGGCATATGGACGTACTTTTTTGGATTGCCACCAACATTTTTGGAACGACCGCCATTCTGCTCGGATTTATCGTTCTGGTCGGCCTTCTGCTTCAGAAGAAATCAACGAGCCAGCTTGTAAGCGGCACCTTTAAAGCGATCATCGGCTTCCTCGTCATCGGCGCAGGCTCTGATGTCATCGTGAAAGCATTGAATGTATTCGAGCCGATGTGGAAGGAAGTCTTCGGATTGGAGAGCGGATCCCTTGGTACCTTCATGGGTCAGGAGGCATTCAATTCCAAATTCGGAAGCGCTGTTACGCTCGCCATGCTTATCGGCTTTCTGATCAACGTTCTGCTGGCACGCTTCACCCGGTTTAAATTTATTTACCTGACCGGGCACATGATGTTCTGGACGTCGACCGTTTTTGCAGGCGTGATCGTTCATGCGGCCAGCGGTATCTCGATCTGGAAGCTGGTACTGATGCTCGCTGTGGTCCTTGGTGTGTACTGGACATTCCAGCCGGCGCTGGTTCAGCCGTTCCTGCGTAAAATCACGGGCAACGATAACATTGCGCTTGGTCACACATCGGCTTCGGTTGCTTTGCTTGCTGCCTTGTTCGGTAAATTGTTCGGCAACAAAAACAATGATTCCGAGAAAATCAAAGTACCCAAAGGCTTTGAGTTCCTCCGCGACTCCAACGTCATCACTGCGCTCAGCATGGGAGTTTTGTTCCTGATCGGGGCCATTATTCTTTCGACGAAAGGCACACCGGCGGCTGCGGAACTGATGAAACAATCGGGTGACCAGAACTTTATTATTTACTCTATAATCCAATCGTTCACATTCGCAGGCGGAATTGCCATCGTTCTGATGGGGGTCCGGATGTTCGTCGGCGAGCTGGTACCGGCCTTCAACGGGATCGCGACCAAACTCGTACCAGGCGCCAAACCGGCACTCGATGCACCAGTTGTATACCCTTACGCGCCGAATGCGGTGGTTCTTGGATTCCTGGGAGCCTTCGCGGGAGCGATAATCTGGCTGCTTGTACTTGGCAACACCGTTGCTTACATTTTCGTGCCAACAATGATTGTCTTATTTTTCCACGGTGCTACGGCTGGGGTGTTCGGGAACTCGACAGGCGGTGTTCGCGGGGCCGTTATCGGCGGCTTCATCACTTCCACCGTTGTAGCTTGGGGACAGTTTCTGATGGTTCGCTTCTTCATCGCCTCGACGGTACCGGATACAGCCATGTGGGCAGCTGATTCCGATATGTTCATCATTGGACCGATTCTGCACTTTCTGGCGAAGCTGTTCTTTTAACCATCCGATAACAAAGACGGCTGAGTCCTCTCGACTCAGCCGTCTAAAAGATAACAGAGTGGAGGAGAAACGATATGGGCTTTATCCGTACTTTACATGGAGATATCAGCAAAGAGGAGCTGGGCTTTACGTATTCCCACGAACATATCGTATGCCGCCCGGCCTACTGGCAAGAACGGGGAGAGGACGATTTGCTGCTAGACGATAAAGAGAAGTCCAAGCGCGACGTTCTTGATTTCAAACAACACGGTGGACGCTCGATCGTGGACGCTACAGCCATCGATTATGGGCGGGATGTTCAGGCGGTACAGGAAATCGCAATTGAAACCGGCATTCACATTGTAGGAACGGCGGGATTCAATAAAAGCTTTCTGTGGGACGCCAAAATCAAAGAGGAGCTTAAACCGCTGATCGGCCATTATGAAACCTACGCCCAGTGGATTGAAGCAAAAAGCATCAACGAGCTTGCGGATTTCGTCATCCGGGAGGTGGAAGAAGGGCTGGAAGGCACGCCTTTCAAAGCAGGCCAGGTTAAATTCGGGACAGGCTATAACCGCATTACGCCTCTGGAGGAGAAGACGCTGCGCGCTGTAGCGCGCGCTCATCATGAGACGAAGGCCCCCATTCACTCTCATACCGAAGTTGGTACCATGGCATTGGAGCAAATCGAGCTCCTGAAGAGCGAAGGTGTGGATCTGTCTTTTTTAAGCCTGGGACATATGGACCGCAATCCCGACCCCTACTACCATGAGCAGATCGCCTCAACGGGAGCTTACATGAGCTTTGACGGTATCGGCAAAATCAAGTATGCACCGGAAAGTACCCGAATCTCGCTTATTCTGGAGCTTGTCCGCAAAGGCTTCGAAGATCAGATTCTCATCAGCGGTGATACCGCCCGGAAAACCTACTACAAGCATTACGACCAGGGTCTCGGTCTGGAGTACATTATTTCCAAATGGGTACCGCGCTTTGTAGACGAGGCGAACCAAAACGGCTTTGATGGACAAAAACTGGTGGAGAAATTTTTCGTAAGCAACCCGGCCAACTGCTTTTCATTTAAAAAGTAAGGGGGGCGCTCGCTATGAAATTCGAACTCGAAAATTCGGTTGAGGTGAAGGATAAAATTCGCCAATTCCGCGCTGCCATACTTCCTATTGGTGCCGTTGAAGCGCATGGTCCGCACCTGCCGCTGGGTACCGATAACCTGCTCGCGACCAGACTCGCGGACAGATTAGCAGAGCGGACGGAAAGCTTCGTTCTACCGACCCTCCCCTATGGACAGGTGTGGAGTTTGCGCAATTTCCCGGGGAGCATCAACGTCTCGAACGAAGCGCTCATCCGACTGCTTGCAGATATCGGCGAAAGCTTGTACCAGCAAGGATTCCGCATTTTCGTCATGGTCAACGGCCATCTCGGCAATGCGGTTGCGTTGAAGGAAGCTGCGAGAATGTTATACGAACGGGTGCCCGAACTTAAGGTGTTTTATTTCTTTTATCCTGGCACGAAGGAAGTAACGGCTTTGGTACGGGAAGCTTCGGCTGCACACGCGAGCTATATGCATGCCGATGAAATCGAAACATCCTACATGCTCTATCTTGCGGGTGAATATGTGGACATGAGCAAAGCGATCGATGGCGACCCGCATATCCCGATCGAAGCGGATTGCACGCCAACACCGTGGGAGGAAATGACTTCCTCTGCCGTACTCGGGGATGCAACGCTGGCAACGAGGGAGAAGGGGGAGAAGATCATCGAGCGCAGCCTGGAAGTGATGGCCGAGATGGTGCTCCGGGCTAAAAGAGCATTGTCAACGGATCATCAACCGGAAGAGAACAGATAGCATTGTAACTACAAGAACAACGAGGTGAAAGAGACGATGATGAACACCTATTTTGATGTGATTGGCGGGCTGTTGAACAAAGTCCGTACCGAGCAGGCCAAGTCGATCCGTGAAGCGGCAGAGAAAGTGGCGGCCTGTATTCAGCAGGGTGGTATTATACACTTATTCGGCTGTGGACATTCGCATATATTGACCGAAGAAGTCTTTTACCGAGCAGGCGGACTCGTACCGATTCGCCCGATCCTGGTAGAGAAGCTGATGCTTCACGAAGGCGCGGTCCGTTCGTCAGAGCTGGAAAGACAAAACGACCTTGCTGTCGAATTTATGAAGGAGCAGGATATCCGCGAGGGCGAGGTTGTATTCGTACTGTCCACTTCGGGCCGAAATCCCGTTCCCGTGGATGTCGCTTTGATGGCGAAGGAGAAGGGGGCCTTTACTGTAGGCATTACCTCACTGGAATATTCCAAAAGCATGCCGTCCCGGCACAGCAGCGGCAAGCATCTGGCCGATGCCGTGGATCTGGTGATTGATAATTTCTCGGTCAAGGGAGATGCCGTATTGAGCCATCCGGGCCTCCAGGTGCCTTTCACGCCGAGCTCGACGGTCGTCGGGGCCCTCATATTGAACTCCCTGTTCGCCGAATCTATTGAGATTATGATTGAACAAGGTTTCAAGCCCCCTGTATTTCTCAGCGGAAATATCGATGGTTCCGATGAACACAACAACGCGTTGGTTGAGGCTTATAAAGGACGGATCGCTTTATTGGCATGATCGGATGTACAGAGCAGTAAAGAAAATATACGAGGTCTGACATAGAGGAGGAAAGACATGTTCGCACAAACCGTAACCATACAGAATGAGCAGGGCTTTCATGTCCGTCCAGCTCAGCTTTTCTCGGAAAAAGCAGGACAGTTTGGAGCAGAGGTTCATCTGAAGATTAGCGAAGGACGCTCCGCGGATTGCAAAAGCATGCTGGAGCTGATGACGCTCGGCGTTGAGCAAGGAGCTGTCGTGACCATCGAAGCTAACGGAGATGGAGAACAAGAGGTAGTCGAAGCGCTGATACAGCTAGTTGAAAGCAAGTTTGGTGAAGCCTGATGAAGAGGCTGCATATTCAAGGAATCGGCGTATCGGAGGGAATCCGGATCGCTAAGGCATTCATTTACAAGCCTTCGCAGGGGACCAGCAGTGACAGCAGCCTCGAAGAGAAGCTTATTCCGGATACCCCGGCCGCAATCGATGCAGAGCTTATCAAGCTCCGTGAAGCCAAAGCTGGCTGCGCGGAACAATTGGAGGAGCTGACGGAGAAAGCGAAGGAAGCCGTGGGCGAAGAGCAAGCCGGCATTTTTGCTGGACAGCGGAAGCTTCTGGAGGATCCTGCCTTCTATCCGAAGATGGAGGCAAGAGTCCGAGAGAAGCTGGAGCCAGCGCCAAGTGCCGTTGCCGAAATTGTGAGCCAGGTCGCTTCCATGTTGGAAGGCATGAACAATGATTATATGAAGGAACGCGCCGCGGACATTCGCGATATCGGTAATCGTCTTCTCGCCTGTCTGTCGCCAGGGCAATCGCGTGGCTTAGCGGGAATTACTGAACCGGTTATCTTGGTCGCTGACGATTTGGCGCCTTCGGATACGGTGCAACTGGACCCTGCCTTAGTTATCGGCTTTATTACCCGTACTGGAGGAGCGACCTCGCATACCGCTATTCTTGCACGGTCGCTCGGGATTGCCGCTATCGTCGGCGCAGGTGACGGCGTCGACGGCATTGAGGACGGCGATACGCTCGTCCTTGACGGCTCAGCCGGGCTGTGCATTGCCCGGCCGCATGAGACGGAAGCGGAGCAGTATCGGCTCCGCATGCTGCAGGATCTCGAGCGCAGGCAGTCGCTCGAGGTATACGCGGCGCGTCCGGCAGTGACCGCCGACGGCGCGCGCGTAGAGCTCGCGGCGAACATCGGCAGCGCCGCGGAAGCCGAGACCGCCGTCCGGCAGGGCGCGGACGGCGTAGGGCTGTTCCGCACGGAGTTCCTGTTCATGAACGCCTCGGCCATGCCGGGCGAGGAGGAGCAGTTCCGTGCGTATCAGGAAGCGGCCCGGATGATGGCGGACCGCCCCGTGATCATCCGCACGATGGACATCGGCGGAGATAAGGAGCTTCCGTATCTGCAGTTGCCGAAGGAAACGAACCCGTTCCTGGGTTACCGTGCGATACGGGTAGGACTTGTCCGCCAGGAACTGCTTCGCACGCAGCTAAGGGCGGTGCTGCGGGCCAGTGCCTTCGGTACGGTAAAGGTGATGTTCCCGATGATCTCAGGTCTGCAGGAATGGAGGCAGGCAAGAGCCATCCTGACGGAAGTGCAGGTGGAATTGAGGCAGGACGGCATCCAGTTTGACGAGAAGATGGAAGTTGGCATCATGGTTGAGATTCCCTCAACGGCCGTGTTGGCGGAACGATTCGCGAGCGAGGTTGATTTCTTCAGCATCGGTACGAACGACCTCGTGCAGTATACGGTCGCAGCGGACCGCATGAATGAACATGTTGCACACCTATACGATTATTTCCATCCAGCTGTGCTTCAGTTAATCCGCACGGTCATTGAGGCCTCCCACACAGCCGGTAAATGGACCGGCATGTGCGGTAGTATGGCGGGCGATCCGCTGGCGGCACCGCTGTTACTCGGACTAGGTCTTGATGAATGGAGTATGGAGGCCGGCGGTCTCAGCCGGATGAAGGAAAGGCTCGCTAACCTGGATCGTCAGGAATGCCGTGAGCTGGCGAAGCGCATTCTTCGCCTCGATACGCCCCAAGCCGTTCGTCAGGCGCTGGAGGAATTTCATAGCGCCCAAAAGGCAGTGGTATAGATTCCGTATCCATATGGCGTGGACTATTAGCAGGTGTTGAGGGTGTTCCAAGAAAGTGGCATGCCCGTATGAGAGATCGCCAGTTTGGGTCAAATAGATGCTACAAATAAAGAAATGGCGGTACAGGGGGTTACTCCGGTACCGCCATTTCTTTGTTTTCGAATATCTAATGATTTGAGTGTAGTTACACTCGCTTGATAGTATTGAGCGGGAGTTAACCTAGAATGGTAACTCAACTGCATGCTTACCCTTTACGACGCCATGCATTGCAATTAGGCCCACGATGAAGCCCCAAACGGCATTTACCGCAAAGACACTTACCATTGCCAGTGGATTAGTTAAAGGACCTTGCAATTTTCCATCGATAAGGGGAGAGGCAATCCCGCTTATAATGATAGCAAATAAGGCATAACTCAAACCCGCAAAAACAAGAATGACAACGGGATAAGCCGTTCTTTTGAATAGAACGATCATGAGCCAGGCCAAGGAGATAAGGACCGTCATCAGAATGCTGCCGAATGCTTGACCGATCAGATCCATGATCCCGGTCATCTTCATGATGGGTCTGATAAGCGCTAAAGCGCCCAGTCCAAGAATTAAAAGCAGATTTTCTTTCACAATATCTATTGTTCTCATACCCAATCCGTTCCTCTCTATGTTGTGGATGATGAAGTCGATAAGCCATAGTCCAATTCATTCCCCAACAAGTATGATGATTGCCGATGCCCCGGGGCTTCAAGATCTCGGCTGTTATTAACATTAACAAATCCATGTTGTGAACTTATGACGATGCTTTGTGATTTACGTGAAATTTCCGATGGATTTCCCGATCTCTTGTCAGCGATATTATGCTAGACTACCTATATATTACTTTTAGGAGTCCATCATACGATGAAGACATTTACTATCCTGTACATTGAAGACGATCAGGAAATCGGTTCCTGGTCCAAGGACTTTTTAATCGGTCAAGGCTATGAGGTGATATGGAAGAGTTCAGGCTATGATGCGGAAGCAGCAATGGAACATTGCGATCTGGTTATTTTGGACATTATGCTTCCGGGTCTGGACGGATTCACGGTCGGTCAGCGGCTAAAACGAATCAATCCCGCCGTACCCATCCTGATGCTTACGGCCAGAACCGCTATCGAGGATAAGCTTACGGGCTTGTCTTTTGCCGATGATTATATGACAAAGCCGTTTCATCCGGATGAATTGGCTGCCCGGATTCAAGTCCTTCTCAGGCGTTCTGTCACTGCTGAACCGGAACAGCTCCTGATCCGGCATTTAATCATCGACCGAAGTTGGGCGATTCTTCAGTTCAATTTTGAGTTTAAGGTCGGTGCTTACGAATCTTAGCGATGTCCTTCAGAAAGTGATATTGGCAGTATTAATATGGAACATCCGATAGCAATGATTTGAATGCTCTCCGGATCGAAATTTGCCCACTGATGCTAACGTACGATAGGATAATCAAATAGAATGATAGGTTCGATTAGCGTTTGAAGTTCTCAATCCCGCTCTTCATCTTCTTAGCAGCTAGAATGGTGCCACTAAAAACTTCTGGGATCACGTAAAACATCTCGTTTTTTTATTTACTTTTATAGCTCTCAAAAACTGTATATTAGTATTTCGGGCGAACTGCAAAAGTCATGTGGTAATCATTTGCATTTCATTTAACATATATTATAATATTTTTGTTGGAAATAGAATGGGTGATTGATTATGGAAAAATTTATTAATGTTCCTTCATTTAATTTTTCTATTGTTGCCTTTGTTGTACTTTACTGGGCGCGCTACATAAATTTTGTTTCAAGCCATTGTTTGTTGTTATGGAACAAAGAAAATAATACTTAGATAATATGGCGAATAAAGTTGATAACTATAATTTTGAAGTAACAAAATTTAGAGAAGAACAACAACAGATCTTGTTAGACGCAAAGAATGAAGCGAAAAAAATGATATCTGAATCGATAAGAGAGAGCAATATAAAAGCGGAAAAGATTATCGAAGATGCCAAAAACGAAACAATGATATTAAAAAACGATGCTATAAGCCAATTTCAAAATGAAAAAGCTTACGCAATGAAAGAACTTAATAAACAAGTAGATGAGATATCTGAAATGATTGTTTATAAAGTGACAGGTTTAGGTGAAGAGAAAACAGATGACAAAGATAAAGTTCATTAATAACTTGTAATCTGTGAGGCTGATACTTTAATAATAAGTATCGGCCTTACTTTTTTTATAACTATGGCAGCATTCTGCGGTTTTTTGAATATTTAAGAGATTGGAGCAGTGCGTATGCTTACTCCAACACAAGCTGTCAGCACGTCGGTGTTTCTTAAACTTCGGTTGAAACAGAGACACTTAGCATGAAACATTGCTCTTTTAGTTATGAGCCGTCAGTCTGTTAAACGCCATCTCCATGGCGGTGGAGTTTTCGGTTCCAACGCATCACCAACAAGGGATGTCTCTAGAACTTACAGACAACAAAAAGTTGAGGATAATTGAGCAGGAAGCGCACTTCCTCCAACATCTCCCGATTGAGCAGATTTGCTTGAACCTACGACGACAACCGGTTCCAGTCGGTGAATAACCTCGCATAGTTCAACTGATCCGCAGTTCCCGGTGATGACAACCAATAATTGCGCTTAGCAGCGTATTGCAGACGGTCCAGCATCTCTTCCATGTCGCATATTGAAAAAAAGATGGAAGCTTCTATTTGCGTTCTTATCATAGGATATGTGGCAAAAAAGGCTTCCATTTTTCGTTGCAACTTTAGATTAAGTTTCTTGTAGCTGTTGTGTTGCGAACTCACGATATAAAGAATGCTTGGAAAATAATTCAGAGTGTGTTCCTGATCCCGTAATTACTCCATTTTCAATAAAAATGATGTTATCAGCATCGATTACAGTTGATAATCTATGGGCTATAACAAGTGTTGTTCGGCCTTTCATTAAATTTTTTAATGCTTCTTGCACAATAGCTTCCGTTTTACTATCAAGGCTGGATGTGGCCTCATCGAGCATTAGAATTCCGGGATTTCTTAATAATGCACGTGAAATAGCTATGCGTTGTCGTTGACCCCCTGAAAGCTTGACACCGCGTTCCCCAACTTCGGTATCGAAGCCGTCTGGTAGTTTATTAATGAATTCTTCTGCAAATGACATCTTGGTAACGGCGCTGAGTTCATCGTCCGTAACAGGCCTCTCAAGTCCATAGCAAATATTATGTCGAATTGATCCGTCTATCAGCGGGCTTTCTTGGGATACATAACCAATTTGCTTGCGCCATGATTCAATGGTGAACGAGTTAATAGTAGTTGGGCCGAACCATATTGTTCCATTGGTTGGTTCATAGTATCTCTCAATTATCGAAAATAAAGTGGTTTTACCAGCGCCACTTGGACCAACGAAAGCCGTTACTGAACCTTCTTTAATATGAATATTTATGTCTTTTAAAACCGGCTCACCTGCATTGTGGTGGAATGACACATTGTTAATGTTTATAGGTGAATTTGAATATTGTAGTTCGCTCCCTGCTAGATGATCTTCTTCTTTGGTTTGGAGCATCGTTATTAGTCGTTCAGAGGCGCCGTTTGCTTTCTGAAATTTTGTTAAAAATCCAACTATTTGATTTATTGGAAATAGAAGTTGTAAAAGATACATTATAAATGCAATCAGTTCCCCAGCACTCATTGTGCCAGAAGAAACTCGAAGTCCTCCATAAGCTAATATAGACATAAGAATTAGCATCATAATGAAAAACATGATAGGAACTATTAATGCTTGTATCTTTGACTCCCGAAGTCCAAAGTTAAACAATTTTCTTATGCTTTTAACACCTTCTTCAAGCTCCTTTTTTTCCGCATTGCAAGATTTAACGGTTCGAATTTCAGACAATACTTGTGTTAGTTTTGTTGTGAACTGAGCGGTTTCAGCTTGTAAAGCTTTTGATATTTTAAAAATTTTATTATTTAGAGGTAATAAGATTAACGAGATCAAAGGGATGGTGGAGAGGATTACCAACGTCATTTTAAAATCTAAATAGAGCAAAATAATAATGGATCCGGCTACTGAAATCATGCCTGTCAAGAAATTGGACATGTGCTCTGAGATTAAAGATTTAATAATACTTGTATCGCTTATGACTCTACTAATGGTTTCACCAGTTTTGTTATTGTCGTAGTAGCTAACAGGAAGAAACAGCAGTTTTTCCAATAATTTTTTTCTTAATGAGGAAAGAATTTGTTCCCCTAATTTATTCAGTAGATAAATTGAAACACCGCTTGTTATTGTTTGTAAGATAAAAACAATCCCAATTTTACCGAGTTGTTCGAGATCTAGATTTTTAATGCTAACAATGTCAATAAGCTCTTTTGTATAAAGCGGAATAAATAAGCCTGCAACTGTAGATATAGCACTTACTAAAATAGCAATAATTATTAATGTTAAAGGTGGTTTTGTGCTTAATAGTAGTTTTAAAAAATTATATCCATTTTTCTCTTTTTTTTTTGATTGGTTCATTGTGTTTCCCTTCTAAACTGTTTATTGTTCATAATTTGGTGTAAATCACTTGTAATGAACTAGATGGATTGTATTAATGGTTAATTAAAGCTATTTATTAACCATTTCTATAACCAAGAGGGACAAATTAAACCGCTATCTGTTTGTGATATTTACATAGTTCAGAAGTTACCGTGATTCAATCACAGTATCTATGAGGAATATTGTTACTTTAAGTAGATGTCCGACTGTAGACACACATGGCGAATTCTTCGGTACTATATAGAACGCAATTAAAAAACGAAACGAACAATGTCGCACTAGCCACCAATTTGGGTAATGAATAGTAACAAGAACCCCATGGTGATGAAAATTAAAGAAATTGAGAAGCTCAATATGTTCATGAGAAACATCGGATAATAGGTTTTAAGAGTTATACCTGGCGGTCCGCTGTCGTTTTGAGGGACTCGTTCGAGAAGATCGGCCAGTTACTCTATCGCACGAGTCATACGATCAGCCTTAATTGGTAAGTATCAAGAAGGTGGTCTTGCCGGGCTGGAAATGGATCATTCTCCTGGTCAACCGCCGAAGCTCACGGATGAGCAAAGCAGTCAATTGGGTGCCGTGCTGAAACAGAAGACCCCACCCGTTGTTAGCTTTGAAGCGCACTAAACCTGGACGCTTCCTCTGAGCCGAGTGGATCAAAATGACGCTTGGTGTCACCATGAGAGAATGCGGCATCAGCGCGATGTTTATATTGATAGCAAAGCGACCTATTCGCTCTTATCAAGGGTACTGCAAAACAATTGATTTCCTCGTGATAGGCAACGTAAAGTGTGACTTAAAGCTAGAATAAAGGAGCCTAGTTGTTTGGGCGGAATAATTACGAAACATCCGTTGGAAGACTTGTGGCTATGGCCCAAAGTGGATGTAGTCTGTAACGCCTTCTTTGAAAATTTCTATAAAATCAAGTTCATGTGAGCCAATTTAAGAATCGGATCATTAAGTATCCAATGGAAACCGTCGATAGTCTACTTGTTCGGTTATGAATTTAATTGCGATCTAAATAGATGACTAATGTTGTGTGTTTATATGGTCTAAAAGGAGGTTAGCGCATTCAGAAGTACTCATTTTCTTTGTATCTAGTATTAAATCATATTCGAGAAAGTTATGGATGATGTTGTAATGGGAGCGTGCCAATCCTCTCTCTCGATTTCCTCTGCTTACTTCTCTGCGTTCAAGCTCATAAATAGGGCAGTTCAAACCAACGAAGTATACTGGGTGTTTTTGGGTGAGATCTTTGAGTCCCTCTGCAATTTTAGCTTCTCCTATAATATGATCGACAACTACATTATTCCCTAAATGAGAAAGCAATGAAGTGGTCTTTGAGAATAATTGCATAATAGTAGGCCCTAGTATTTCATAGACGTCAGAAGAGATATCATCACTTTGATTAATAAATAATGAAGGAAGCAAGCTTCCATAAAAAGTGGTGATTTTTTCGTTAAAACTATCTAAGTCCAGGTAAACATATGGATCAATGGAAATTTTTAAAAACTCCTTTGCCAAACTCGTTTTTCCAGAACTGGATGCACCGTTAATGATTAATATTTTCCCCTGTTTCATTTGATGTTCTCCTTTTTTCGATACTGTGTAATATCAAGCTTCTGCCGATGGAAATCTCGTAAATTATGCCAAGATTTTTTTAATCCTCCCTCATTGTAATTGCCACAAGCAGAGGAGTACAAAGTTTTGTATTCCAGTTATTTTTTTGAAATATTTTACAGTTTTAAATGTTGGCAACATTATTGTTATTCGAATCTCCATATGTATTTGGTGTTTTAGGACGGGCGATTGATGGAGCAATGGTGTATTGATGCTAATGCGTTAAAGAGAGTGTAAAAGGCACTCTAAAGAAGAAGATGCCTGTTTTGGCAGACTCACTTTTCGAGACGTTAGTTGAGCACCAAATCATGATTCGTTTCCTTTGGAATGAGAACGCATTATATGAGGAATCTGTTCGCAAGCTTATTGGGCGTATCAATCAATACCTGGCTTGTTACAAAGAAGAGATTGAACATTGAAATTTTTCAAAACATGTAGTAAAAGGATTAAGGATATTTACGTTCTTGCTGAAATGGGGAACAAAATGGAGCAATTTCCTAAAACCATTCATCATACATCTAGATCTGGTTTCGCCAGGCAATTACTAGAACGTTGATCAAAAACAGTGCTATCACAGTAAAAGGCAATCTTCACATCACATGTTTTGTGCTAAGTTAATTGGGTAATTTTAAAATCGAAACACTCGGTTATCCATAAAGTTCTGACCGTAGCCTTTCGTCAAAGGAAGAATAAAAGTACTAGTCGCACTAGTCAAAAAGATGTAATGACCTCTAATAAATTTCTAAATACTAAGCAAGTCTACTTGAGGAACATACCTGCCAGGTCGAGAAACTTCTCAACTTTAATGACGGGGTTATTCATTCCTACGAAATTCTTCTCACAGATGGATAGGTAGTACCTGCCCATAATCTATTAGAGGACCCACAGCAGGGACGAGAATACCCTACTTTCTTCATTTGATATATGGCTATATATATTGAACTATAAAATTGGATAAGCAGAGAAAGGGTGATAAATTTGGTGAAGCGTCAAGCTTTCGCCTTTGCGAGCGGTTTGCACCTGACCGACAATAAATAACGGATATTTATTATACCCTTATGTCACAAACAAACCTTCCACTTTTTCCTATAATAGCGGCTATTATTCCGTTATTGATGCACATATCTCCAGATTCGCCTCCAACAATCGAAATTAACGGTAGTATTGGAAATATTACCAAATAGTCGCATATTTTCAAGGTCTAACTCCGAAATACCGCAATTCCAAGTAGAGATCATCAGTCTTGTGCAGCAACTTTAGTTAAAATCTTCAGTTCAATTTTTGCAGCGTCAATTTGTACGAACACGTTTATAGAGCGAGTCATTAAAGTAGTTCTTAATGACTACAAAGCACAGATCTCAAGAAATACAGAATCAGGTTGATCCAGTGTTACTCTAAGATGTTTTTTCAGTATTAGTCGTTCTCAAGCTTCACCGCAACGTTAAAAATCATGTTTGTTTACAGAAGTATAAATGGGCAACCTTTCGCAAATCAAAAACAGGTATTAACGGTCATGTGCTCATTTGCCTATGAAGTATGATTTGAAAATGGAGTACTATGTGACTAGTCTAATTAAATACCCTATCATTTAGTTGTTAAATATTAACAAACCATTTGAAGGAAGTATGGTTTCACTCGTTTAAAAAGTACAGGTTCGAACGCAGAAAAAGCGGATGAAACCGCATAAAGCTCGTTCAAACTCAAGACGTAGAAGGCCTTTTACTCTAACCGCTTTGATCTGTCTATAATGAAATAGTTGAGATGTAATACAGTCGCTAGGTGATTGAGTAGTATTTCTCCTCCTTGATACAGAGAAGGAAAACAATAGAATATAAAACACTTCCATATAATACCACTAGGTAAGTAATATGTAAACATAAAAGTATTTTGTTGATTTTAAAGGAAAAAATATGTATATTTAGTAATGTTGTCGAATATAAGGGAGTTATAGTTTATAGGGTTTAAGTAACTAGCCTCTCGGAATTAGAGTTTAAATTACAGGTAGTCAGCACAGGGAATAATATTTGTGTCTCAATGTAAAGCCGCTCCAAACGTGAGTGATAAGAGTCACACACCCTGCTCGTGTATTTTGCTAGAGTTTGTAAAATTCATGTGTTTTTAGAAATTTGATCAAGTTTTCATTCTTTAATATTTCTCAGAATCAAATATGGAAGTAATGAAAATACCTCCTACAGAAGTAGGAGAATACCAAGATTGATGGTTCAAGGATCCCTTGTCCCATCTGTCTTTATTGAGTGCAATTATTAGGGGGGAATTATGGGAAACAGAATTTTAGTTACCGGCGGCTCTAAAGGAATAGGACGAGCAACTGTTCTTTCCTTGGTTAATGAAGGGCATCACGTTGCGTTTACTTATCGGGAAGATGATGAGGGAGCCCGGAGTTTATGTAAAGAAGCTGAAAGTTTCTCTGGGACGGTTTTTGCAGTTAAAGCCGATGCAAAAGATTATTCAGCAGCGTGCAAAGTGATTGAGGAGATAAACGCGAAGTTCGAAGGCATTGATGGCATTGTCGTCAATGCTGGAGCGAATAAGGATAAACCATTCTTTTTGATGTCGGAAGAAGATTGGGACGAAGTCGTCGGCACAAATTTAAAAGGTACTTACAATTATGTGAAAGCTGCAATTTACGGTATGATCCAGCAAGGTTTTGGGAGAATTGTATGTGTCAGCTCCGTGAGCGGCATGATCGGGGTACCAGGGCAGGTCAATTATTCCGCATCAAAAGCGGGTCAAATAGGGTTTATCAAAAGCTTGTCAAAAGAAGTTGCGAAATATGGAATTACTGTAAATGGTGTAGCTCCTGGTTTTATTGATACAAATATGTGGGAAGCTATGAAGCCTAATCAAAAAAGGAAGGTATTGAACGACATTCCCGCTGGAAGAGTTGGAAGCCCTCAAGAAGTTGCAGACGTCATACAGTTTTTATTGTCTTCAAAAGCAAGCTATATCACGGGGACTGTAGTCGTTGTAGACGGCGGGCTTTCTTCATAGAAGATATTTTGTGATTTATAGGTGCCGGATTTTATAAAACTTATAAAAGGAATGATTAATCATGTTAGATCCAAAAATGAAAAAAGATATTGAGAACGTTATTGCTCAAGTAACGGAAAATGATAACTTTCAAGGCGATGATAACTTTATAGATGATTTAGGGATTGATTCGATGATGCTGTTGGAAATCGTTGTTCGTGTGGGAAAAATTATTAATATAAAAATACCAGAGCAATATATTTCAGAGCTTCAAACTTATAATGATGTAATTCGAGTAGTCTCAGAATTATATGCAACCAATAAGGAATTGTAAGATGAAGAAGAGAGTTGCGATAACCGGTCTTGGTGTAGCAACGCCAATTGGCTCAGGCACTGAAAAGTTTTGGGCTAATATGCGTGAAGGTATAGTCGGTACGGGCCCAGTCTCTTCTTTTGATGCAACTGTTTATGGGGAATATAACAAGGGCGGAGAAATAAAAGACCTAAATCCTAGTGATTATATGCATATTATTAACCCTCTCGAAACAGGGAGAACTACCCAATTAGCCGTTGCAGTTGCGCGAATGGCTTTTGAAGATGCGAAGTTAGATGTTTTCAGTTATGAAAGGGATAGAATTGGGGTTTGCTTTGGCACCACGATGGGCAATAATTCTATCGTTGAAATGTATCATGACTTAGAAGTTAAAACAAATGATTCTATTAAATGGGATGTTATGAAATTTTATCCTGAAAATTATATATCGGCGGCTGTTTCCCTTGAATTAGGTTGTGAAGGGCCGTCTTTGATGGTTCCTACTGCTTGTGCTGCCGGTAACTATGCGATCAGCAATGGAATGGACCTCATTCAGGATGGACAAGCGGATGCAGTAATCGTGGGCGGTTCTGATGGAATGTCGAGAGCTTGTTTTACGACCTTTTATTGTCTGGGAGCAATCGACCCTACGGTTGTTCGGCCATTTGATAAAAATAGGTCGGGCACAATTGTAAGCGAAGGCGCTAGCGCGCTAGTTCTAGAAGATTATGATAAAGCGGTTGCTCGTGGAGCGAAAATTTATGCAGAGTTGTTAGGGTACGGATTATCTTGCGATGCAAATCATCCAACTGCGCCACATCCGGATGGTTTAGGCGCAAAATTAGCGATCCGCAGAGCTTTGGATAAAGCAAATATCAACCCGGATGAAGTATCTTATATCAGTGCCCATGGTACAGGTACAAAAGCGAATGATTTCACAGAATCGATTGCTATAAGAGATATTTTTGGAGAAAAGGCCGATCATATTCCGTCTAGTTCTATTAAATCCATGCTAGGCCACACTATGGGGGCGGCAAGTGCAATTGAAGCGGTAGCTTGCACACTTGCCATAAGAGATTCTGTTGTGCCGCCAACAATGAATTATGTGGAGCCTGACAATAATTGTTTAGTGAATATTGTTGCAAACGCTGCGGTTTCCGCAGATGTTGATATTGTTTTAAGCAATGCATTTGCTTTTGGTGGAAATATTTCAACTATTATTATCGGGAAAGCGAGATAAAAAACTATGACTCGTGTTGTTATAACGGGGGCTGGAGCCGTTTCTCCTTATTCAACTAGTTTAGATGGGTTTTGGGAAGCGCTGAATGGGGGCAGCCTCCATAAACAATTAGAACTGGTGGCTGGCTATAAAGCAAGAAAACTTGTGGATTGGGAACCGCATAGCATTATAGGAAAGAAAGGCATTCAGTTTTTGCAACCTAGCTCCAAATTTTTGCTGGCGGCAGGAAACCTTGCGCTGCAAAATGCGCAATTGGAAGAGAATATGCCTTTACCGGAACATTTGGGTGTTGTTGTGGGGAGCAACTTTGCCGGTCTTACGACAGCTTCGAATTACGATTTTTCCACGATTACGGAAGGACCGCATCTAGTAAGTCCAATGCAGGCTCCTAATGTATTGGCCAATGCGCCTGCATCTAATTTAGGCATCCGCCTTCAAGCAAGAGCAGCAAATATAACCGTTGGGAACGGACAGTGCGCAGGAATAGATGCTATTGGGCATGCAGCAAGATTAATTAAGAAGAATCAAGCAAACTGTGTCGTGGTGGGCGGAGTTGCTGAAATAAATGAAAGAATCATGAAAATATATGAATCTTTAGGAATAATTTCGGTTGAAAATGAAGAGTATGCAGGCCAGCCTTATCATCCTTTAAGCAAAGGCGTTGTGCCAGGCGAGGGGGCTGCTGCACTAGTTTTGGAAAGCTATGAAAGTGCTGTACAAAGAAATGCTGCGATATTGGGCGAAGTTTTTGATTGGACTAGTCTGTTTTGTAGCGAGAACAGCTTTGAAAGAAAAAGCCTCTGTTATTCAAAAGCAGTAGCTAACGTGCTTGCAAAATCGGAACTAACCGCTGAGGAGATTGATCTCGTATTTTCTTCAGGAAATGGTTGCCTCAAGCAAGATGATGTTGAAGCAAATGCTTTAGTGAGAAACTTTGGTTCAAAATTACCTGCAGTTAGTGCTGTAAAAAGAAGCTTTGGCGAGCTGTACGGGGCAACTGGCGTTTTTCAAGCAGTCGGCGCAGTGGAGTCTTTTCGAAGAAACTCTGGTCCGAGCAGCGCAGGTTTTAATGGCGAGCATTTATACGGGCAATTGGAAAACAGCATGGGAAGTAAGGAACAACGCATGGCAGACCCGCGCAAGGCATTGCTTATGTGCCAAGATGTATTCGGCGCAGTCAGTGGCGTAATCTTGTCAGCATATCAGGAATAGGAGGTAATAAATTGGATTATATGAGTTTCGATGAAATAAGAAATATTTTACCGCAATCATTTCCATTTATTTATATTGATGTTGTAGAAAAGTTCGACGAAGGAGTATGCATTGTAACTCGAAAAAATGTTAGCGGTGGAGAACACTACGTGCAAGGACATTTCCCTAATCGAGTGATATACCCTGGCGTCTATATAATTGAAGGAATGGCGCAATCCGCCATTTTACTGCATAAATTAACCTTCATAAATGATTTTGAGCAAGGCGATAAAGTTCATGTTTTAAGTGAAGTTAATGCTAAATTTCTCCATTCAGTAGCGCCGGGGGACACCATTCATTATGAGTGTAACGCCATATTATTGTATAGCAAAACGGGGATGGTTGAAGTAAAGGCGCTTGTTCGCGATAAACTGATTGCCAAAGCTGAATTGAAATTTGCCGTGGTGGAGAATATTAATTCCGCTGCAAAGGATAAGGTTACTATTTAAAGTTTGGAGGTATATTAGTGCCTGACGTGAAGTTATTCTGCATACCCTATGCGGGAGCAAGCGCGAATATTTTTTTAAGATGGAAAAGGTTGCTGCCGGAATGGATTGAGCTAATTCCAATTGAATTATCGGGACGTGGAAATAGATTCGGCGAACCGTTGTATTCTTCGATTAATGAGGCGGTTAACGATATATTTTCATTTCTTCAGAATGACATCGATTCAAGGCCATATGCTATTTTTGGACATAGTTTAGGAGGACTTATTGCTTATGAGCTTTGTCACAAAATAAAAAATATGGGTTTTCCAAGCCCCGTTCATCTTTTTATATCAGGTAAAAAGGCTCCCGGCGTTAAAGCAGATCAAGCTCCGATATCTAATCTTCCTGAAGAGCAGTTTCTCAACGAATTAATAAAATATAAAGGCGCACACGTCAATGTTTTTGAACATGAAGAATTAATGGAGTTGTTTCAACCCATTTTACGTTCGGATTTTAGATTGGCTGAGCTCTATACTCATTCTGATCAGCCGAAGCTCGATATAGATATGAGCATTCTTTATGGCAGTAACGATGATTATAAATATTATGAGTTATCCGGTTGGAAGGATTACACCTCGAAGGCTTTCAAAGTTACTATCCTGCCAGGGGATCATTTTTTTATCATCCATAATCTAAAAGATACTATTAATATTATTCAACATACCTTAAAAAACTATTCTCAAAACTGAATAGGGAGAGGGTGCGCTTTCATGTGGGAAACAATAATAATAGTTGGTTGTTACTTTATATCCTGTTTATTGATTATTAGTGGAGCCCTCAAAGTTGTCTCTGTTCAAAAGTTTTCAGCGTTACTTATAAACTCTTTGAAATTAAGTAATAAACTTAGCTTGGTTTTTGCCATTGCTATTTCTTTATTCGAAATAATAGTCGGAGCAATGATTTTGTTGCATCTTTTTATCGAAATCGTTCTCTGGTGCGTATTGACGTTTATGATTGCTGTTACTGTATTCGTTGCTATTAAGCTATTCAAGGGACAAATAGAGGAGTCATGCGGTTGTTACGGCCAGTTTATAGATGAAAAAATTAGCTATTCAAAATTATTAACAAATGTTTTTAATGTTTTGATCATAACAACTGCAATAGTAATTGATTTTAATTCGATTAATATCCGGTTCGATGAAAATATCATTTATATTATTAGTTCAATTATACTAACTTTCCTATATTTGTTGCTGCTTAAGCTAAAAAGCTTTTATTCATCAATGGATCAGTTGAATTAATTATCGTATATTCCTCGCATTATTTCTTCAACTACTCATGCATGAGTAGTATATCCCCTGTTTGTTCAGCTGTTTCACTATACCTTTTAGATCCTTAAGGAGGAAATGTTTTGCTGGGAATGATTTCATTTTGCATTTCGGTTGTATTTCTTTTTCTATTTTATGCACAAACAAAAACGATCAATAGACTGTTCAAATTAGTACTATCCAGAACGAGCGGTTATGAAATCGGAACATTGTTACCAATGGATAGAGTTATTTTAGAGGCAAAGAGCTCCTCAATTTCCGTTCCTCTTGAAAATATAAGAATTGTTATTTTTGGGAGTGCCGGCTGTAAAAAATGTTTGAACTTACTGAAGGAAATAGCTAGAAGCAACCATCTTCAGGATCAAATATTAATTGTTTATTTAAGCACAGACGAGAATGGCGGCAAGTATGCCTTAGAAGGAGAAGCTGAAAAATTACAGTTTGTCATCATTGATAAATCTTTAAAAAACAATCTTAAATTAGATGCTTATCCGTTCTTTTACTTCATTAATGATGAAAAATATATAGAAAATAAAGGTTTAGTAGAGTCCTATAAAGATTTGCTAACGATGTATGAAAGATCAAAAAACTACTTTTAGTATAACAGGAGGAACAAGTAAAAATGTTGTCAAAAGTGGAGTATGAAAATTTACATGGCTATTTAAAGCGAAATAGTTTTTCTAATAAAGGCATTATTATCATTGATGATAATGGCAGTGATATATTTCTTGCGTACAACACGCTTTATGATAAAGCGAAGCGTTTACTATACCATTTACAGGGCAGCGGAGTTGGGAAAGATACGGAAGTTATTTTGCAGCTGCATCATTATGAAGACTTTTTAATATCTTTTTGGGCTTGTATATTGGGAGGAGCCATTCCGGTTCCGGTTAGCGTCGCAAATAATACGGAGAGATTAAACAAGTTGCAAAAGATATGCAGCCTGCTAAAAAATCCAATTATTATTTGTAATAATCAATCGTATAAAAGTATATCCCCTCATTTAAACGACATTAAACTAGTCAACTTTTCTGCTTTAGATCATACCGAGACATGTTACGGCAAGGTGATTGAGGATCAAGCGCCTGATGAATTGGCTTTTATACAATTCTCCTCCGGCTCCACCGGCGATCCGAAAGGCGTTATGGTTACTCATGAAAATGTTATTGTTAACGCGAACGCCATTGCAAATCGTACAACAATGAATCAGCACGATTCAAGCTTAAGCTGGATGCCTCTTACCCATGATATGGGTCTTATCATGTGCCACTTACTTCCCGTCGTTTACGAAATGAATCATAGTCTGATCAACACTTCTTTTTTTATTAGAAAACCGGTTGCGTGGTTTGAGTATGTAAATGTCTATAAGCCAACGATTCTAGCATCTCCAAACTTTGGATTTAAGTTTTTTTTGAATAATTTGAAGAAAGACAAGCACGATTGGAATCTGTCCAGCGTCAGAGTAATTATTAACGGTGCGGAACCGATTTCTATCGAGACATGCACTGACTTTATTCGCACTATGTCAGCTTACAAGCTGAGCAGCGACGTGATGGCAAATGGTTACGGACTGGCGGAAGGAACTGTGGCGGTTTCGATTATTAATGCTAAACAGGGCCTTAAAGGTTATTCTCTTGACCGTCGAAGCCTTGCGATTGGAAACCGGGTTAAGTTTGCTGATCCGGCGAGTTCATATGGATTGACATTTGCAGATTTAGGGAAAGTTATCGAAAATTGTGAAATTAGAATTTGTAATGATGATGGGGCTGTGCTCGAAGATTTGGTAATCGGCCATGTTCAGATTAATGGCAAGAGCGTGACCAGGGGCTACTACTTAAATGAGAAATCCACTTCTGATGTGCTGACGGAAGACGGCTGGTTAAGAACAGGCGATTTAGGCTTTATGGATAGCGGAAATCTTATCATAACAGGCCGATTCAAAGACATTATTATAATTAATGGGCAAAACTACTATCCTCATGATATTGAATCATTAGTTGAACAGATTGACGGAATAGGCTTCGGCAGAGCAGCGGTTTGCGGTGCGTACAATGAAAACAAGCAAATGGATGAGATTATTGTTTTTGTCACGCATTTAGGCGAAATTGCTGAATTCATTACACTTTCTGAGCAGATAAGAGCAAATGTGCTGCTTACAGCCAATTTGCACCTAGACCATGTCATTCCTCTAAAAAGAATACCAAAAACAACGAGCGGAAAAATTCAGAGGTTTTTATTAGCTTCACAGTATCAATCGGGCAAGTTTGATAAAGTTTTGAGCGATATTGGGCAACTAGTAGGCAGTAACACAGATGTATTTTATGAGAAAACAGATGATTATAATATTGAAGAACTTAAATTAATTTGGCTAGATCTATTGAAGACGCTGCCACCAAATAGCCAGTCCAGTTTTTTTCATTTGGGCGGAAACTCATTGTT
Organism: Paenibacillus sp. ISL-20; assembly: GCF_018613005.1. Classification (NCBI taxonomy): domain Bacteria; kingdom Bacillati; phylum Bacillota; class Bacilli; order Caryophanales; family Paenibacillaceae; genus Paenibacillus; species Paenibacillus sp. ISL-20. Next base: position 1,561 of record NZ_JAGGRD010000025.1, on the reverse strand, counting down.
AGCTGGTCAGCTGTCGGCCAGAATCGCTCAAAGATTTAAGGTGAACGTATCCATCAGCGACATTTTTCAACACCCAACTTTAGCAGCAATGATGGTACTGATTGCAACGGCTGAAAAAACGGCTTATGAGAACATTAAGCCCGTAGCGGCACAAACTTTGTATATTGCGACATCTGCTCAGCGACGACTGTATGCTTTGCAGCATATGGATGTGGAAAATACGCATTATAACGTGCCTTATTTCTTTATTATGGAATCCGAGCTGGATAAAAAGAAGTTTGAGAAATCAATTAATACCCTCATCTCTCGACATGAGGTTTTTCGTACATCGTTTGAAGTTATCGGTGAAGATTTATTTCAGAGGATCCATGAGACAGTGCCCTTTGCGGTTGAGTACTTGGAAGCGGATGACTCGGATATTGATGCCCGGATTGCAGATTTTGTGAGGCCGTTTGACCTAAGCGAGCCTTCGTTGTTGCGGGTTTGTGTGATCAAGCTGCAATCCGGCCAATATTTGTTGTTGATCGATATTCATCATATCATTTCGGACGGCATGTCAGTTAGTATCATTGCGCGTGAATTGTCCCAGTTGTATGCGGAGAAAGAGCTGCCGGACCTGAAAATCCAGTATAAGGATTATGCAGCATGGCAACAAACGAATGCGGCAAGCGAAGAAATGCAAACACATGAAGCATATTGGCTGAATACTTTTGCAGACGGTGTGCCGGTTTTGAATCTTCCGACAGACTATGTGCGACCGGTAATGCAAAGTTTCGATGGCGACCGTGTCCGCGTGCGAGTGCCAAAGGAAGTTACCCAAGGACTGCGCCGTCTCGCTCAGGAAAGCGGCAGCACTTTATATATGGTACTCCTTTCAGCATATAGTACCTTACTCGGAAGATATACAGGCCAAAATGACATTGTTATAGGGACTCCAATTGCGGGGAGAACCCATGCTGATGTGGAAAATATGGTTGGCATGTTCGTAAATACACTTGCTTTACGCAGCCAGCCCGAGCTTAATAAATCTTTTAATGAATTTTTGCAAGAAATGAAAGAAATCACTCTAGCTGCTTTTGAGCATCAGGAGTACCCTTTTGAACAATTGGTTGATAAGTTAAGCCTCCAAAGGGATATAGGAAGAAATGCAGTCTATGATGTAATGTTTGTATTGCAAAATATGGAGATGAGGACGCTTGAGATTGGTGAAGAGAGGCTTTCTCCATATTTAGCGTCTAATCAGGCGGCCAAATTCGATTTAACTTTGACGATGACAGAAGATGCCGAAGAGATTGAGCTTGAACTGGAATATGGCAGCAAACTGTTCCGAAAAGATACGATTGAAAGAATGGCAGCACATTTATTAGTTTTATTGAATGAAGTGCAGAAGGACTCGGAGGTAGCTTTAGGCAGCCTTGAGCTGGTAACCGAGGAAGAAAAGCAGACGCTGTTGTACAGCTTTAATGCGACAGAGGCTGCCTATCCGAGAGAAAAAACGATTCACGAGCTATTTGAAGAACAGGCTTTGCGTACGCCTGCTCAAACGGCAGTTGTATTTAAG